>JAIMBG010000112.1 GCA_023511555.1 Acetobacteraceae bacterium
TCTAGAGCGAGCCCTCTCTTCCCTCTCTTTCAGAGGGACCTGTCCTATCCCGCCCCCCGATAAATTTTACTCACATTGGATGGGGGTGTGTGTCAACAAGTTCGTGGGGAGCGTCCCTTCGGGCTCGTTCCTGGGGTTGTTCGGGGTGCTCAGGGAGGCAGTTGGGGCGGGCCGGAGCGGTCCGCCCGCCAGGGCGTGAACCACCTGGACATGACATCCCCTCCGCTGGTGACAGGATCTGAACCTCCGTGGCCTGGAACCACGTCAGATGGGCTGGGGGCGGCCTATGTCCCTAAGCAGGGGGGCGAAGCCCTTGAGCGCCCCGTCCAGGGCGGGGAAGTGGCCCTGGCGGGCGCCCAGGCTGCCTCTGCCCACGGCCAGCGGGACCTGGTAGGGGAGCAGGCGCTGGGGTTCCCCCGGCTCCTGGGTCAACTCCGTGGCAACGCCCCGCACCCTCATCGCTCACCCGCTGCCCGCTCTCCAGCCCCAGCACCTCGTCCACAAGGTACAGCGGCCGCCCCGTACCCCGCTCACGATACCGCCGGCGCCTGAACTCCACCGTCCCCAGCAGCGTCTCTAACTGCCGCCCCTCGTACCCCAGACGCTCATACCGCCCCGGCTCCCGATCCTCCATCAATATCTCGTCCGCCACCGCAAGGATTTCGGCTATCCGACAGAGAAACTCCTTGGCGGCAGCCTTCACCAGGTTGGGTATGGTTAGCGACCCCGTCCTCATGAGCTCCTTGATCAGGGCACGGTCTTCGTCCCTCATGGGAAGAGAGGTCTCCTCGCTCGTGAAGTTTTGGGCGGTTCAACCATCTCTTCAAGAGCGAGCCCTCCCTTTCCTCTTTTTCACCCCCAACCATTAGCCCCTACCACGAACAATTCTGCTCACATGGTGGCTGTGCCGTCCGTCCGATGTCGCCGACAGCCGGGGCTGCCTAAAGGGCGCCGGCCCACCCCCGGAGGAATGGCCGCTGGACCTGCTGCCGGTGTCCGTCTCACCCCTTCGGGAACGCCGCCCCAGCAGGCCCCAGCCTCGATCCCGGGCGTGGGCCTCTCGAGCTTCCTGGAGAACCGCCTGAAGCCGTTCCCCCGACCAGCCCAGCGACGCGGCCATGTCCTGCAGCCTCTTAAGGTCGCTTTCAGCGTCGCCGTGCCCGATGGACCGTCGATGAGGTACCACAGCGCCGCCAGCCGCAGCCCTTCGGCCGGCCCAGCTTCGCCGCCAGCGCCCCGAGCTGGTTGAAGGTCGCGGCCTCGCCCGCCCTGTCGCCGATCTCCTGGCGCATCTTGAGCGCGCGAAAGAGCTTCTCCCGGGCTGCAGGAAAGTCCCCCGGTGCAGGTCAATGCAGGCCATCTGGTGCCAGGTGACGGCCTCCCCCGGACCGTCCGCCACCTGCCGCTTTATGCTCAGCGACCTCTCCAGCTTTTCCCTCGCCTCAGAGAGCCTGCCCTCCCGCAGGTCGATCGAGGCCAGGTTGTGCCAGCCGCCACCGCCCAGGGCCTGGTCTTCGACCCCAACCCTGCCCGGCCGCCGGCGCCCCCGCCGCGCCCCAGCGTGGTCCAGCTCCCGCTTCCGGGGATGGTCCAGGGCGGGGCTGAGGCGTTCGTGGGCGGACGGCGCCACATCCAGCGGCTCCTGCCCGCCGTCCGGGATGGGCGCCTTCAGATGGTGCCGCTCACCGGGGAGGGGGAGGGGGCAAGAGCGCGCTGGCCACGCGGCTGGCGCGGAAGCTGGAGGCCCAGGGGTTGTTGCTCATCCCGGTGGCGTCGTCACGGCGAGGGTCCAGGTCGGATACTCGCCCTTGCGGATGGCCTGCCGGGCCTGCACCAGGGCGCGGTGCACGGGGCGGCCCGAGGCTAGGGTGTTGTAAAAGGCGGCGGCGAACCTGGTGGCGTGGACATCAAACACCGAGGCGGCCCAGCCCAGGGCTAGCGGCACCTCGTCCCCCACCAGCCCCCGGCAGACTCCCCCCAAGGCGGCTATCGGCGGGGCTTGGCCGCTCTGGCAGCCGCTGATGAAGGCGCACTGCACGCCGCCGCCCGCGAAGAGCTGCTGCCTGAGCTCCATCGACGAGCGGAGGTCGGTTTTGCCGTCCTCGTCCTCAAAGCAGAAGTATCCCAGGCCGTCCTCCTTCACTATCCCGTGGCCGCTGAGGTCCACCACCTGGGGCTGAAACTCGTTGATGCGCTGCCGAAGCTCCTCGAAGGTCCCCAGGTCCGGCGTCTCCAGCACCACGTTGGGCCCGGCCAGGGAGACGGCCTTGAGCGCCGCCTCCTCCTCCCGCTCATGCTCCAGCGGCACCTGGGCCTGAGGGGCGCAGGCCATGAAAAGGATGCGGAGCGGCCGCGGCGGCATCGTGCCGGCCGGTGCCCCCAGCGGGCGGTCGGGCCAGGGGAGCCGCGTGATGCTGAACCTGGGGTCCAGCCCCAGGAAGTCGGCCCCGGGAGGAGAGGGGCGCAGAGAGACGCCGGGGGCGTCAAAGGCCAGTGCCGGTGGCGGGCTCAGACAGGTGAACCGTCGTCCCCGTCTCAACAAGAACCCCGCCCCTTGCCGGGGGCGGGGTCCAAAGCGCGCTTGAGGACTGCCCTGCCTCCTACTGAAGCGTAATCGTCAGGTAGTCGTAGGCCCAGTTCTCGTCGGGGTTGGGTGCCGGGGGCTGGTAGTACTTGCCCGGGAATATGCCCCATTTGTAGCCTGATTCAGTTACTACGTCGCGCTGCGCAATGATCATGTAGGCGACCTTGGTGCCGGCGGGGTACTTCCCCGTCAGATTGAACTCCATTGGGTCTGTGAGCCGCTGACGAGACTCATGAGTTCCTGTTGCCACTGGTAGCTGGTTCCTGCCTTCCGATGGCACAGCCAGACGTCGTGAGTGTGGAGATACTCCTTGACCCCGTCGTTCATGACGTAAGCCGTGGCCTTCACGGCGTTGCCCGCGTGTTGGATGGCGCAGATGTAGTCCAGGTCCTTGCCCGCGTTCCATCCCTGGGGATAGTACCGCTCCAGGGGAGCCCATAGCCCCTCCTTGGTTGTGGACGAGTAGTTCTTCAGCACGCCGAAGTGGAGGTGATCCGCAGCCGTACCCGCCATGGATATGCCCAGTGTGTATCCGCCTCGACGGCGTCATACCGGTTCACCCAGATCTGTGACATGTGCTTGTAGTGCGCCCAGGCCCCGTCATCGCGCACTCCGTCCCCGTCAAGGTCAAGATAAACGACGATCTCGCCATTCTCGGCGAGGTCGACCCAGCCCTCGAACAGCGGGTAGACGACCTGGCCGCTGACGTCGAGGTCACACCCAAGGTGGGGATTCGACTCGCCTTCACTCTCGCTGACCGCCCGGGGCTGGTTCCATTTGCTGGTCACGGCGGGGAACAATTCGGTCCCTCCGGAGCGCAGCGGACTCCAGAGCTGAAACGTCGTGGTCATGCCGGTCTTCGACCCGTACCTGCAGAAGACGACTTTATCGGCCGGGATCGCTGCCGCGAACAAGGCCGACGCCCCCAACAGCAGGAAGGAGCAGGAGGCCACCGCCACAATCGTTACTCCGCGAAGACGCTTCATCACTTCCCTTCACCCACCTTCAGCGCGTACATGGCGGCGGCGGGATCGTTCTTCCCCCCGGTCTGGATGGCCAGCGTGTCGTCGTCCAGCCACACGAGCCAGCCTGAACTCCAGGCCCTTCCCGGTGCCGGGTAGGTCCTGAGCACCAGGGGGACGGCATTGCAGTCTATGACGGCGACGAAGTGGCTTCTCTGCTGGTTCGCAATCCATAGAGCAATGCGCTCCCGGTTGGGGGAGACACGATAGGGCAGTTGGTAGAAGTAGCCCGGGGGCGGGAGGGGGAGGGGAGCCGTGGTCCGGCGGTTGACGTCGTAAAGGCTTCCCCTGGTCAGGGGCACGCCGTCAAACAACATGATGTAGGGAGCCTCGAAGACCGTGGTCAGACGGCTCGAAACGAGCTCCTCGGCGTTCCCCGTCTTCAGGTCAAAGAGGAAGTACTCCGTAACTTGGTCGACACGGCGTCCCATGAGCAGGCGGCCGTCGTCGGCCCAGAAGTGTGGATAACACGCCCGGCTGCCCCAGTCCGCCAGGACGGTCTCCTCGCGGCTGGCCACGTCGATCTTCCACAGCTGACGCGTCCCAGACCTGTTGGTGAGAAACACCACCGCCTCCCCATTTGGAGTCCAGAGTGGCCAGTGCGCCCAGGCAACAGAGACCCCACGTTCCCGGCATAGCTGCGGCCGGGACTTCCCCTGGTACTCCCAGGAGGTGAGCGGCAAGACCTCCAGGGTCCTCGCGTCAACGAGGTAAAGCTGGCACTGGGACTCAAAGAAGTACAGCGAACCCTGGGGAGAGGGGATGAGGGGATTTGAGCCCAGGGCCGCCGCGAGCCAGCGGTTGCCGGCGGAGTCCTCCATGACCCTGATGGTGATGACGTCGGTGGTACCGTCATCCCGGGGGTACTCCCGCTGCACCTCCTCTACCTTCAGCGGCTTTCTCTCTGTCGGCTGCCACAGCACAGCCTCGGCCGCCTGCCCCGGCCCACTGTACGTGACCAGTGGAGCGCCGGGACCGGCCTGGGTCATGAGCCCCGACCCCACCTTCTCAAACGGCGAGGTCGCCATGGCCAGCCAGGTTCCTCCGGCTATGGCCAGGGCCAGCACCCCCAGCCCGACCCCCAGGAAAACGTACCGTCCGGGCCGTCGCCTTGCTCCCAATTCGCCCCACCTCCACTCGAATTCACCGGCTTCTGGGGACAGTATAAGCCGGGCGATTACGGGCAGTCAATGGGGAAACTCACAGGGAACCGGCAGGGCAAAGCGGCTGGAGTCGACCGCAAGCACTGATTTCCTGTTAACGCCCCCGCTCACCGCCGCGCGCCTGGGCATTCCTGGCAGCACCGCCTCGACCTCAAGGGCCTTGGCTTAGGAGCAAGGCCGCTCGGGCTCCGGGCCCCGCACCGGTGGCGGCGCACCCTCGCGCCGGAAGCCCTACCCGACTTCGACAGTGTGATGAGCTTTTCGGGGGGTCTATGCCCCGGGATCCGCTTGGGGCAAGGGGCGTGTTTCGACGGGCGGTGAAAACCGTAGTGCCAATAGTGGAGAGGTAGGGGCTTGACAGGAGATGCAGTGATTGGCTATAATGGTGGTGCAAGGGGGGTGCGCCACCATGTTCGTCCGCCGCAAGGAGGTCCGGAGCGGGAACCGGACCTACACCTACGTACAACTGGTCCAGAACCACCGGGTGGACGGCAAGCCCAGGCAGAAGGTACTGCTGTCTTTGGGCCGGGAGGATCAGCTCGATCGGTCGCAGGTGGACCAGCTGATGCTGGCGCTGAGGGACCTCACGGAGAAGGTGGAGGTGCTGGGGTCCTGGGAGGAGGTGGGGTTGGGGCCCGGCTTGGAGCTGGGGTCGGCCTACGTGCTTGGCCGCCTGTGGGAGGAAGCGGGGCTGGGGGAGGTCCTGCGGTGCCAGATGCGGGGTCGAAACTTCGAGACCGACCTGGTGGCGGCGGTCAAGGCCATGGTGCTCAACCGCTGCCTGGACCCGCAGAGCAAGCTGGCCACGGTGGAGTGGCTGGAGGGGGTCTACCTGCCCGAGTGCCGGGGGCTGGAGGTTCACCACCTCTACCGGGCCCTGGACCTGCTCTGCGCCCGCAAGGAGAGGATAGAGGAGGCGCTGTATGGCCGGCTGACCGACCTTTTCTCCGTGGACGTGAGCGTGGTGTTCTACGACACCACCCTGGTGACCATGCACGGGGAGACCGGGGGGCTGGTCCAGTACGGCCGCAACGGGGTGCCTCAGTTCCTGCTCTCCCTGGCGCTCAGCCGGGACGGGCTGCCCATCGCCCATGAGCTGTTCCCGGGCAACACCGTCGACGTGAGCACGGTGAAGGCCGCCATGGACCAGCTCAGCCGCCGCTTCGGCATCTCCCGCTGCATCCTGGTGGGCGACCGCGGCACGGTGAGCGCCGAGAACCTGGAGGGGCTGCGCCAGGCCGGCTACGACTACATCGTGGGCGTCCGCATGCGCCAGGGGGGCCAAACCCACGACAGGGTGCTGGCCACCCCCGGCCGCTACGCCCAGATAAGAGAAAACCTCTTCGTCAAGGAGGCCGAGGTCGACGGCGGCCGCTACCTCATCTGCTACAATCCCCAGGAGGCCGACCACGACCGGGAGGTCCGTCAGGCCATCCTGGCCCAACTGGAAGACGACCTCCGCGACCTCCGCCCCGACTCCAGGAAGGCGGCGGAGCTCTGGAGCCACCCCCTCAAGGCCCGATTCCTCCGCCGGCTCAAGGACGGTTCCCTGCGCCTGGACCGGGCCCGGGCCGCCGAAGAAGCGCGCTACGACGGCAAGTACGTCCTCCGCACCAGCCGGCGCGACCTGGAGGCCTCCGAGGTGGCTCTGGTCTACCACCAGCTCCTCACCGTCGAGCGCTCCTTCCGCTCCCTCAAGAGCCTCCAGCAGATCGCCCCCGTCTTCCACTACCACGACCGCAGGATCAGGGCCCACGTCTTCGTCTGCGTGCTGGCCCACCTCCTGGAGCGGCTCCTGGAGAACAAGCTGCACGCCACCGGCATGGAGATCACGGCCTCCCGAGCCCTGCGCCAACTCGCCCGCCTCCAGCTCATCCCCGCTGCCATCGGCCAGAAGCACTGGCTGGTGCGCACCGACGTCACCCCGCAAGCCGCTGCCATCCTGGCCGCGCTCCGCTACCGCCTGCCCCCCAAGCTTCAGGAGGTCATCACCCCTTCCCCCGCCCCGGCCCGTGGTGCCAAAGTCTGAAGGCCGACCCGGCCTCAACTGCCTTCCCACGCCTCGACCTTGGCACTCGCGGTGTCGAAGTCGGGGTTAGGCCCTCGATGACTTTCAGTCCCCTTTTCACAGGGTCACGGACTGCAACAAGGTAATCCTCTCCCTGCAACGTACAATGCTGGGGGTCTTTCAGTCCCCTTTTCACAGGGTCACGGACTGCAACTACGTTCTGGGATTGGGTTCTCTCTAAGGTCAGGAAGCTTTCAGTCCCCTTTTCACAGGGTCACGGACTGCAACTAAAAACCCCCGGTGTGCCCGATTCGGTGAAGAAGACTTTCAGTCCCCTTTTCACAGGGTCACGGACTGCAACTAATAAACCTTCCCGTCTTCCTTGACCGGGAAGAAGCTTTCAGTCCCCTTTTCACAGGGTCACGGACTGCAACTTCCCAGCCAGCGCACGGGACCCTATCGAGCACTGCCGCCCTTTCAGTCCCCTTTTCACAGGGTCACGGACTGCAACGTCCGTGCGACTTAGTGGCGGCGGCCGCCGTCCCGATACTTTCAGTCCCCTTTTCACAGGGTCACGGACTGCAACTTGACCACCTTCGAGGCGGCCGTTCTGCATGAAAGGCTTTCAGTCCCCTTTTCACAGGGTCACGGACTGCAACGCCGTAAGCGTTCTGGGTGTCCAGCAGCCTCTCGCCCTCTTTCAGTCCCCTTTTCACAGGGTCACGGACTGCAACTCTGGTCCCTGCTCCGAACGCATGCCAGCAATGCAATCTTTCAGTCCCCTTTTCACAGGGTCACGGACTGCAACGCATTCCGAACTGTACGAGGAGTACCTGAAGGAGAACTTTCAGTCCCCTTTTCACAGGGTCACGGACTGCAACTGGCTGGCGCTGCGCCCCGACGTGGGCCCGGACACCCTTTCAGTCCCCTTTTCACAGGGTCACGGACTGCAACAGGCGCGCATCCGGGAACTGGAGGCCCTCATCGAGCCTTTCAGTCCCCTTTTCACAGGGTCACGGACTGCAACCCATGGAGCCCATTGGTGTAACCCTTGGGGCGGAAGCTTTCAGTCCCCTTTTCACAGGGTCACGGACTGCAACCGACTGGGCGCCGACCGACAGGGCCAGCTCAAGGAGTCTTTCAGTCCCCTTTTCACAGGGTCACGGACTGCAACACACGCCGGTCAGGACCGGCCGCCTGCGGGCGTCAATCTTTCAGTCCCCTTTTCACAGGGTCACGGACTGCAACCGTTCGCTCCGCCGCCGTGGACCCCGCGTCCAGCCTGCTTTTGGGGCGCCGCGCCTCCCCGCCCACCCCCCTTTCCCGCCGTACGAGGTCGAGTTGCACGAAAACCCCCCTCTCGTACGGCAGGCCTCTTTTTGGCCCAAACCCACCACCCACGCCGCTTTCATCGATTTACCACTCCGTGCCAGCTCCTAGTTCCTCCCATTTTTCCGGCTAGCAGAAGTCGTCGTTCGGATCTTAACACTGCTCGACCTCCCTCAACACCCCACACCCTCTACTATAC
>JAIMBG010000113.1 GCA_023511555.1 Acetobacteraceae bacterium
CCTGAGGGACGTATTCCTGGTGGTAGGCGTCGGCGCTGACGGCGACCTGCGTCTCCCTCCCGAGGGCCTTCAAACGCTCTTTCGCTACCTTCTTGCTCGTGGCCCAGAAGGCGCTGGTAACGACGCGGAATCCCACACCGTTTTCGCGCGCCGACCGGGCCAGGGCGGCCAGTTCGCCGGGGTAGAGGAAGGGCTCCCCCCCCGTGGCCACCACCCTCTCATACAGCCGGTATCGCGCGGAGTCCTCTATCACCCGGTGCGCCAGACCCCAGTCGATGACCTCCGTCCGGTGGGGGCCGCACTCAAACATGCAGTGCCGGCAGGTTATCGGGCACCGCAGGGTCACCAGGAGACCGATTGTGGCTTCAATCTTGTCCATAGAAGATCACCGCTCCCGCCGCAGGCGGTTACCCTATTGCCAGGGCGCGCCTGCCTGTTATCGTGGCCACCGGGATCCCCAGGTTCCGACCGATGTCGGCGAACGGCCGTCCCGATATGTCAAAGCCCCAGACGGAGAACGCGGTGCCGGGCACCAGAATCAGGTCCGGTTGCACGCCGGTGCGGTTCATGAACCCACGCGCCGCGGCTATGAAGTCGTCGACCACCAGCAGGTCGGCGGGGAGGATGTCCCCGCCCAGGAAGCTGGTGTTAGGCACGGCTTCACAGTACATGGCGGTGCCGCCGCACCCGAACTCTCGCATGAACTGCCCTACTGTGGGGAGCATCAGCTCGCCGGTGAGGAGCAGGGTTTTCTCGGCGCCCCGCCCCGCGACGGTCGCCAGGACCGCCTTCCAGTGCCGCGGTGCCAGGCCGTCGGTGAGCACCATCCCGAAGGGGTAAGAGGAGTCGAAGGGTGCACCGACCGCCCGGTAAGGGCAGTCGCCGCCGTCGGGCAGGATGCTTACCTCCCGCGGCGACCCGCCGCGCACGATTCGGACGGTCACCCCGCGGCCGGCGCGGGCGAGACTGGCCAGGAAGCCCCTTGCTACCTCACGGTAGCTGACGGGGCGGCCCTCTATGGCCGTAACCTCGTCGCCGCACAGCAGGCCGGCCCGTTCCGCGGGGGAACCTGGCACGGTGCCGGCGAGCACGGCCGCCATCGGGCGGGGCAGGAGGTGATTCTCCAAGTAGAGCAGGGGCTGGATGACGACGGCGGACCTTGTCTTCCCGCGGGCCCGGCGGGCGGCGGCCAGGATGGTGCGCCAGTGGCGGCGCATGTCGCCCTGCCCCCCCCGATGGAACCTGGTTCGCCCCGGCAGATTCAGCCGGATCAGATAGGGGCTGAACTGGTCGACGTATCGCACCGTCTCCACGATTTCCTCGGCCGAGGTCCCCAGTGCCGGCGTGATGCTGGCGATGAAGGGGAGGCGGGCCCGATGCAGGTTCACGATGGACGCCGGCGCCCGGCGGGCCCGGTGCCCCATCACCTGGGCCCTGCGCGCCGCAACGGACTCGTTCACGGACACGACGAAAAGGAAGGGGCCGAACGGCCCCAAGGTCCGGATCTCGGCCTCGTCAAGGGTGAAGCCGTTCGTGACGACGATGAAGGTGTCCCCGGTCTTCCGCCTCAGATGGGCGAGGGTCTCGTGCCACAAAGGGTGGGTGGTGATCTCGAACGAGTGGAGGTCGCTGGTGCAGGGGAGCGCCCGTCCTTCCCCGGGCCGGTAGAACTTCAGCCGGGTCATCAGCTCCGCATGTGGTACCTGCCACCTCCGCCCGCGCGTGAAGTGCCCGGGAGGGTCCCCGTCGTGCACGCAGAACACGCAGCTGGCACCACAGGGGTGGGACAGGTATTGGAGCACCTCCCGGTACGGGTCCATGCTCCTGGGGCCGTTGGCTGACTCGCCCGTCCAGTCCTCTAGCCGCCGCAGGCGGAAGCCGACCACGTCTCCGCTGCTGCTGGCCGGAGAGAAAAGGCGGGCCAGCGCCCCCAAGTAACAGGCGATGTAGTTCAACGGGCCGCAGAACCGCCTGATCCGGCGGAGTTCCTGGTGGTGAGGCCCGGGTGGCGCTCCCTTTTCCGCGGCCTCCGCCGGTTCAAACTCCAGCTCCACCAGGTCGAGCAGTGCCTTAATCGTCCGGGCCATGTATGCCTCCGCGAGGCCGGCAACAGGTCCAGGTCTGCCCCCACCCACGCACCGCGCCTCCCCTTCAGGCGCCCTCAGGCGCCAGGGAGATGGTACCCCCCCATCCTGACCTCGGACACCACGCGCCCCTCCACGCCAGGCAGCCAGGCCTCGCCGGGTTGGGGGAGGGCCTCGGTGACCACGAGGGGCTCGTCGTCCTCCTTGCAGTGACGAAGTACGGAGTCGATCAGGAGCCAGTTCTCCCAGTCGACGAACACCGGCTTCGGTTCGCCTTTCAGCCTCACGAACGTAAACCGGGGCAGGCCCAGGGCGCGCACGGCCCGCCTGGCGGCAACGAAGGCCTGCCAATCCGAGCGCCGCGGGCCTGGAGGCTGCAGGTCGGTGCGGCGCAGAATCCACCGTTCGCGCCTGACCACGAACCTCCCTTCCGTGATCCTCCCCGTGTGCCTCTGGCTCAGGTCGGGTATGGGTTCGGCCGTGCTGCCCGGCATCGGGGCCAGCAACGCGATTAAGCTCCGGAGGCTGGCGGCAGAGCTGGCCGCTTCGGACAATTTAAGCGGTTCATCGGACGCGGGCGCATACAGCACCAGCTCGTGACCGTACAGTCCCACAGTGAGGGCACCGGCGGGTATGCGGTCGAGGTCAAGGGGGGCAGGCCCCGGCGCTTCAATCGCCGGGATGTCCATATAAAAGGCGGCGTCGCCGTGATTGTCGTGCAAGGAAGCAAGCTGCACAACCCGGCACTCCGGGTACAGGCTGGTCACCAAACCCTGTACCTCGCTGGTGAGGCTCTGGGGGTCAGGATGGAACGCGGCCCATCTCTCCTGCAGGAGAAGCGTTGCGATACCATGAGTCTCACCCAAGATGAGCTGGTAACGACCTTCGTTGATGTCGTCGACGGACGACGCATCGATGATGACGTCGGGTCCGCAGACGAGGGGCCCTCCCAGCGCAGCGTGCGATGGTTGCTCCGGACAGTCGCCGTGACGGAGCTCGTGGCGGCTCCAGGCGAGAAAGGCGTCCAGGGGCAGCCGGGCCTGCGGCCCGAACTGGGCGCGAAGACGCCGGGCCAGTTCAAGCCGCTGCGAGAGTTGTCGCCTCGCTGAAGGCTCTAGCACGCGGTTGAGGACGGCAGCCAGCCCTTCCGTCAGATCTTGGGCCAGTTCGCCGCCTATCACGAGGCTGAAAGCGTCGCCGCAGTCTTCCGCGAAAAGGGCGCGGTCCGCATGGTGTTGCCCTGCGCGCCTTATCGGGGCAAGGCCCGTGGCCTGGAGGAAGAGCTCTCCCGCCCGGCGGAATATTTCCGCCCGCTCAGTCACATCGCCGTCCTCGAACGACTTCTGCATGCGGCTCAAGGAGGCGAGAACCTCGCGCCAGGGCGAGGCCGCCCACCCTGGCAAAACGGCGCAGCGTTTCTGCAACCACGCCAGCCCTTCGGCCGTGCCCACCGGAATCTCCAGCCGGTCGGCCAGCAGGCCCCACTTGGCCAGCCGCTGGCAGACGGCATTGAGTTCGCCCGCTGTCACACCCAGCCCGACCGCCAGTTCAGCCAGCGACGCCGGTTCCCTCAGCCGTTCCAGCACCTTCTGCTCCAGGGGAGAGAGGTCTATCTCGGCCAGGCGCAGGATAGGGTTTACAGTGAATCCACCCATGCGGGCCCGACCGTCCTGGACTATACACGAAGGCGAGGTCCTGAAGGGGATGTGGCACCGGAGGGCGGGGTCATCTGAGATGGCTGAGGCAAGCGCCTGGGCCGCCCAGTGGGCGAAGACCACCCGGCGCTTGGCAGCGGCTGCCTGCGGTGGGCCGGTCAGGCTCACGTTCTGCCGGCTTTCCGGGTCCAGCCGTCCCCAGGCAGTGGAGCCGAAGAAACTGCAGGTCTCGGATTTCATGCACAACCGCTGCAGGTACATCATCAGGGTCCGCGACTTCTGGCGGTCCAGGGAACGTGTGACCCGCCTTTCTCCCGAGGCTACCTGTGCCGCCCACGACGATAGCACCTCGTACGAACCCGGATTAGACAGGAGGAGAGCCCCGGCGAAGCGGGGCGTGGTGAACAGGCGCGCCACCGCCACAGCCGCCGCTTCGGATTCCCGGTTGAGCGCCTCGCGGCCCGCTGCCTCGGACTCGGGGGAGCGTTCCGCCAGCCAGCACGACTCGCTGAAGGTGAGCGACGTAAGGTGGTCTGCCGGAAAGCCGGCATGCCTGAGGACAAACCACTTGGCGAAGCGCCACAGAGCCACCACCCCCTCCAGCGGCGGAAAAGCAACACCCCTGGCCCGCCGGTCCTCCTCTACGGAGGCCCGGTTCGCCGCTCTACCACAGGCCGACCCCTATGACAATCGGGGCCTCCTCACTCTTGGAAAGCCTCTCGTCCAGCTCCTCGAGGGTTATGCCCTCGAAGTCGGACTCCTTCAGCCTCCGGAAGGCCTCGATCTCCTTGTCCGTCAGTTCGAAGCCGTGTTTCTTGAGGCACTCCTCAGGGTTGGCGAGAAGCTCCTTGCGGAAGGCGGGATCAGTTATCGCCTTGGCTGCAACGTCACGGATGCTCACTGTCTCACCCCCTTCCACGCTGGTGTTAACGTGACCTAACGGATTTGCGGGCCAGGGGTGGTTTAAGAGGGTCGAAGCACCGTCCGATCGGCCTGAGGTTACAGACGGTATACTCGGTCTTTGTCGAAGATGAGGGCGAAGCCGTCGACTTTGACTTCATCGCCCTTGTACTTGAGGATCACGCAGTCGAGGAGACTGAGTATATGCTGGCGAAACATTTCAATTACGCGATCTTCGTAGAGCGGCTGTCTCAGTTCCACCTCAGCAAGGGAAAGTCGGAACGGGTAGAGCTCCTCGTCCAACCTTTAAGCCTCCCTCATCCGCTGAGCGAGAGCCGCCCACAGGCCCTCGGGGTCTGCACGCGGCCTCCGGAGCTGGACCCCCACCAGGTACCGCCCTTCCTGTGAGGGGTCCCTGACGATGTAGCTCCGCCTCTCGAGGTCGTCGAGCAGGCCCTGCACCCGGGCGGGGTCCTCACCCATGCGGACGGCCAACTCTCTGGCCGTCGCGCCGGCAAGCCTGGCCAGCTCGATCAGCACGTCCCGGTGCGGACGCTCGATGGTCAGGATGTCGGCAAAGGCCGGTTGTCTCGCGCCGTTCGTGGGCCCTGTCCCTATCCCCACCGTACACAGCCTCCTAAACGAGTTCCGGCATGGGAACCGGTCTTGGCTGAGGTCTGCAGAACCCGCAGTACAGGACGTCAGACACGGCCACCGCCTTCGTTACCCCGTCGCGCCCCTGGTACAGCGCCACGATGTAGGGCATGGTCTGGACGTGATTCTTGCATACCGCCCGACCGCAGAACCGGCAGACGCCGACGGCGGGAGCCCCGCATTCAAAGCAGTTCACTGCAAGGCCCCACCTTCCACGTCGATGAGCCTGCCCGCGACGCCGTCGATGGCGGCGGCGAACGGTTGGTCGGGCTCCTTCTGGCATATGCAGGCCGAGCTGCCCAGGGCCATCAGGGCGGGGGCGTGGGGAAGGACTCCGATCACCGACGCACCGAAGGCGTCCTCCACCGAGGTGGTTACCTCGCGAGGGTCATGATCGGCGGTTACGTTGTTGACCAGAAGCAGCCGGCGGGTGCCCAGCTTGCGGGAGACCTCCAGGGTGATGCCGGTGCCCTGATAGTCCTGCTTGTCTAGACGCAAGACAACGATGAGACAGTCGGCGACGGCTATGGCCAGGAGCGTCTCCTCGTTGATTCCGGGGTGTGTGTCGATGAGAAGGAAGTCGAGGGTCAACTGGGAGACGAGGTCCTTAAAGGCTTTGATGAGGAGGGAGACGTTGTAGCCATTGCGGAGGATGTGGGAGATTTCGGACAGCTCGAGGCTTGACGGTATGAGGTAGAGGGCCCCTCCGGCCGCCGCCACCTCGGGCATGTCGATGGGGTGGGCGATCTCCTTGATCGTGGCATTGCCGGCCAGGAACGAGTTGAGTGTGTGCCTGGGAGCGTCCGGCTCAAACCCGAAGATGGCGTGAATCCCGGGAGACACGATATCCGAGTCGATGATGGCCACCTTCAACCCCCTGCGGGCCAGGCAAAACCCCAGATTCGCCGAGATATTGGACTTACCGGTGCCGCCGCGGAACGAGTGGATCGCCACTACCTTTCCCATGGGATCCCCCCCCGGTCCTTTAGTAGACCACTCCCTCGCAGTAAGGGTAGCCGTCCGGAACTACCCGGGGGTAGTAGACCTTGCAGCCGAGGTGCCCGACCAGTGACCGGTCGAACTCCGAGACGGCGTGGCAAATGTCCGCATCCCCCCGCCCCAGCCCATACGCACATCCATCGATGCGGAACCGCACCCGATCGTCGGTGACCTCGACGATGCGCACCGGATTGTTGAGCCCCTGCATCAGGGCGACGAACTTGAGCCCAACTGCCTTGGGCCCCTTGCCTTTGACGTCCTCGACCCTGGAGGCATACTTGGCCCCCAGCTCGGCCATGACCGACTCGATCACCCTGAGGCCTGCCGGCCCGAAATTGCGGTTGACCTCGCGCACGAACGACTTGAGGACCGGTCCGGTCATCGCGCCACCGAGTTCACGCTCGATCCGCTCCATTTCCTCCCTGCTCAGTGGCTCGGGGTATTCCTTCACCTCCGGCCTGGAGACAACCACCGAAAGTCCAACCGTGTCCTCGACAAGGAACCCGTCGTTTATCAAGACCTGAAGGGTGAAACCGCTTCGGGCCAGACAGGGGGCGAACTCCTTCTCCAGCTCCTCGCGCACGCCGGACCCTCGCTCACCTATAGCGTGGAGGACGCGCTGAACCTCCTCCGGCAGCGTACGGACCTTGGCCCTCTTAAGCCGGTCGAAGAGGGCATCGTTTTCCAGCGAACGCACGCTCTGCTGCACCTTCTCCCGATCGAACTCAATGGTGATCTTTATCTCTGCTGCCCCCCTCAGGGCGGCGACGTCAAAAGACACGCTGACTTGGAGAGCCTTTCCTCCAGGTCGTCGACGCCGCCTTTCGCCAGTTCCTTCTTGAACCTCTCCGCCTCGTCGTCCGTGAGTTCTACTCCTATGCGCTTTGCCGTACCAAGGGGGTCGAGGAAGAAATCCTGTCTCGCCTTGGCGTCGGACACCAGGAGGTTAATGAGTCGTGTCAAGGACTCCCGCGGTTTCACGGCCCGCACCTCCAATCGCCTGTATGGCGTGCTCCAGTGGGGAATAGTGGAAGTCTGCGACCCTCAGGTAGGCGGCAGGGTCCTCGTGGCGCAGGGCGGCGCTGATCCTCACGCAGGCGGCGATCAGCGCCCTCTCGAAGGCGCAGAACGGGTTGGCGGCCGACGGCATCTCCAACAGGGCGAAGTAGCAACGGCCCGGGCATAGACCCCACAGTTCGCATGTCCCGCAGTGATCTTCCAGGGACAGGGCTGCCGCACGGGAGAACCAGGCCACCGCGCCCTCATCCAGGCCGGAACGCACGTGGCCCAGGGCGTATCGGCGCCTCCCCACGAACCTGAAGCAGGGGTAGAGGTACCCGGATCCATCCAGGGCGAATGAGGACTCTCCCGCTGGACACGGCTTGAACTGCCTGCAGGAGTAGTAAAGCTTCCGTACCACGTCCGACATGTTGGTCCAGTCGAACAACTGGCCGCTGGCCGCCTGGCGAGCGACCCACCAGGCGGCATCGGACAGCATCTTCTCCAGGGCCAGCGGACGCTGCTCCAGCATGATGCCGCTTTCAGAGGGGAGCCAGTCGACCGGCGTGGTAGTGGCTCGGAAAACGTCGCTGCAGCAAAGGTAAGAGAACAACTCCACGAGTTCTTCACTGGAATCGGCGATCGTCACCTGAGCCTCCACCTCTGCTCCCATCCGCCGCAGCAATGAGATCCCAGACCAGGGGTCTGACCCGGCGGATCCGTCGCTGTTCGCCGCTGGCACGCGGCCGACGCTGATCTTGTACCGCAAACCCGGTGCCAGTTCAGCCAGTTTGAGCGCCATCCCCGGGTTGATCCGGGTTCCGTTGGTGACCACAAGCGGTGCCTTGCTTTGCGTGCCCACGAGGCGCAGGCGGCGCAGAACCGCAGCCACCCGATCTGAAAACAGCAGAGGCTCGTATACTGGACCCCAAGGAGGGTCAACCAGGTCAGGGTGTAATCTAGGGGGGATAGAGCCCCTGGGGAGGAGGCCTG
>JAIMBG010000114.1 GCA_023511555.1 Acetobacteraceae bacterium
GTCCCGTGGCGGCCCATCGGCGCACCGGTCGGTGCTCGATTGCAGCAACACTGATTCCCCCCAGGTCCTCCTGGACCGCCAGTCCCAGCGCCGTCACCAGCTCCTCAAAGCAGCCGGGGCAGAGGCGTTCCTGGTCAACGCGCCTGGCGACCACGTCGACCTTAGTGGGGCGGGTGTGCACGGCCTCCCTTTGCCTGCAGCGGTCGCACAGCAGCACTTCGCTACCCCCCCGAAATGGCAGAGATGATCTGCACCCGGTCTCGGTCAGCCAGGGGGTGATCTTCTATGACGTGCCGGCCGTTCACGCACACCAGCACGCCTCCCGAAGCGATGCCGAGGGAGCGCAGCAAACCCCTGACGGTCGCCTCTGCCGGTAGCGCCACCTGCCTCTTCTCCCCGGTTACGAACACCTCGACGTCCACGACCATCCTTAACCCTCCGTCAGGTCAAACTGAGGGGGGGCTGCCCCGCGGCGTCACTACGCCACCAGCACAGACTCGGTCCAGGTGCAGTAATCGTCAGTGTGAACGACGATCACGTCTTCCACCGTGACACCTCCCCTCCCGGCGAGGACCACGGGTTGCGCGTGAGGCTCCCTGCTATCGCCGTCAGGGCAACGATGGCCCCCGCTCCGTAGAATACGGCTGCCGACCCGAAGCGCTCGGAGGCAGCCCCCCCCAGGGACACCGCCACGGGGACCGCGAGCAGCGCTAAGGTGCGCGACGCCGCGGACACTCGCCCGAGCAGCTCGTTGGGAACGATCTCCTGGCGCAGGGTGCTGATGAGCACCAGGGCTATCGAGACGCTGAGACAGATGAGGGACCACGCCAGGCCGGTCCATAGCGGGGCGGCTGTAAAGCCCATCAGCAGCAGGCCGGCCCCGATGGCGCCGAACAGGAGCAGCAGGGTCTTCCACCTGTCCGCGCGGCCCAGAGCCCGAGCCGCAACCGCGCCAAGCAGAGCTGCTGCACCGCCTCCCGAAAGGATGAGCCCGGAGATGGAAGGGGAGAAGGCCAGCTCGTCCTTGAGGCGGTAGAACAGGAGCGTGGACGTGGGGGCGGTGGCAAAATTGACTGCCACCAGGAGGATAGCGATGTTGAGGACCAGCCTGTTCCTCAGCAGATAGACGAGGCCCTCCTTCAGGCTGGACATGGGGGGCCGGCGGGAAAGCACCGCCGGCGCGGTGACCGGGATGGCGGCGATGATCGCCGCGGCGACGCCGAACGAGGCCGCGTTGAGCGCCACGCCCGCGGCCGCGCCTGAGGCAGCGATTAGCACGCCGCTCAGCGTCGGGCCGGCGATGGTGGCGAAGGACTGCCCGGCCTGCAGCGCACTGTTCGCCCTCAGAAGGAACGGCCGGGGCACGATTTCAGGGAGGTAGGCCTGGGCGCCGTTCTCGGCGAAGACGCGTGCCGTGCCGGCCAGGAACGTGGCCAGGTAGAGGTGGACCTCGCTGAGCCTTCCCAGCCAGTAGGCTGCGGGGACGCTCCCCACCAGCGCCAGGCTGAGGGCGTTGGAGATAACCAGGACGCTCCGGCGCGAAGACCGGTCGATGACTACCCCCGATGCCACCCCGAACAGGAGCACGGGCAGGAAGTTCAGCACCGCCATCAGGCTGAGTCGCCCCGGCGAGCCGGTGATGTCGAGAAACAGCCAGGGGAAGGCGACGAAGTGCACCCTGTCGCCAAGCGCGCTTAGGGTCTGCGCCAGCCACAGCCAGGCGAACCCCGGGCAGGCGCGCAGCAGCTCCTTCCACGGGGCCGGCGTCCTGGCCGCGGGCGCTTCGCCTGTCGTGGGCATTGCAGGCTCACTTCCCCTCGGGCAGGCGCGCCAGAGTCTCCAGCACCAGCTCTGCGGCGGCCTTCAGCCCGTTGGCGAACCCCTCGTCGAGGTAGGCCGGCTTCCAGGGGTCAGTCACGTAGTTGCAGACCACCCCGAGGTTCACCGCCTGGAAGCCGCGCAGCCAGCAAACGGCGTACATCGCTGAGGTCTCCATGTCCACGCTCACCACGCCGAGTCGTCTGTAGTAGTCCACCTGCGGCTTGAGCTCACGGTACAGGCCGTCGGTCGTCCAGTGATGTGTACGCGTGACGGTGATGCCCAGGTCCCTCGCGGTGTCGAGCATCAACCTTACCATGAAGTCCGAGGGAACCGCAGGTCCGCCGCAGGGCAGGTAGTGGGAGGACGTTCCTTCGTCGCGGTAGCAGAGGATGGGCACCACCAGAGACCCCAGGGGCAGCCCCGCGTCCAGGCTGCCCACCGCGTTTACGCCGATGAACCTGCGGCCGCCGGCGGCGCCGAGCTCTTCGATGCGAAGGGCGGCCGCCGGCGCCCCAGTGATGCGGGAGATGAACATGCTGAAGGGAACGCCCCTGTAGCTGCCGTCGACCACGGAGTAGGGCTCATTCTGAAAGGGCCAGTCCGGCCTGGGCTTTGCCCCGGCGCGCTCCGAAATCGCCTTCACCAGCGGGGGCTGGTGGCACATCACAACGTTCGGAGGCATCGCCACCCTCTCGGGAGGGACTCCTTCGTGTTTCAGCAGATCAAGGGGGGTGATGATCTCGCGCACGGAGCGGCACCTCCATCCCTAGGTAACGGTTATCTGGCCCAGTCGAACCGTGGCCTGGCCGGAAGAGACGGGGAGGCGCTGGTCTGCCTTGCCGCACAGCCCCCGCCCGCCGGTGATTCGAAGGTCTCCCGCCACGCCCGTGACCGCCTGTGTGATGTCCCAGGGCGATTCCGACACCAGCCGGCCGGACACGGGCTGGTCGGAGACCTCGCCGCCCTCTATGGGGTAGGCCTCTGCGAACGCCACGTGCACCTGACCGGTCCTGGGGTTGACCAGGCAGTTCATGACGTCTTTGACGTAGACCCCGCGGGAGACGCTGCGGACCAGGCTGGCAGCGTGCTGCGCGCCCGGCTTGATGTAGGTGTTGGTGAGCCGCGCCAGGGGCGGGTGGGCGAACGACTGCCGGCGGGCGTTTCCCGTCGGGGGCACCCCCATCTCCCTGGCGGTCTGGCGGGTGTGGAGCAGCCCCACCACCACGCCGCCGTCGATCAACGTCGTGGGGCGGCAGCGCGTCCCCTCGTCATCGAAGGCCATCGACCCGGCCAGGCCGGGGAGGGTGGGGTCGTCGACCATCCCCAGCTCAGGCGGGCCGACCCTCCGACCCAGCAACCGGGCAGCCCCCGGCTGGTCCGCTTCGAAGTGGTGGGCTATCTCGTGGAAGAGGGCCGAAGGCGCGCCGGGCCCGAGAACCACGTCCAGCCTCCCTGAGGCGGGCCGCGCCCGGTTCTGGAGCGCTGCCAGCCGTACGGCGTCCTCCACCAGGGCGTCCGCCAGGCCCTCAAGGTCAGGGGGGAGGCAGGGGGGCAGGTCAGACACGCGCCAGTGGCTGAACCGTCCCCGGTCCTTCCCCGCCACGTACGACACCCCGAGCTGGCCCCAGTGGCGCCGGTCTTCGCTGACGCCTGCGCCGGCCTCCAGCACCTTCACCGCTTGGGCTCCACGGAACAGGACTACGCGCGGATCGAGAAGTTCGCCTGCGGCCCGGCCGGCCTGCTCACCCGCGAGCCGGACGAGGGCCGCACACCTGGCGGTCTCCAGCAGCTCTTCGGCGCCGCCTGCCCCCAGGGAGGGGCCGGCGTCCAGGTCGATCGGCGGGTCAAGGGCGGGGCGTTCGCGGGCAGGCAGGGTGAATGCCCGGTGCTCGCCATCCGGGGTGGCCAGGGCGATCCCCTCCTCGGTGACCAGGGTCGACCGCACCCCTGCCCCCGGCCGCCACGTGATCTCCTGCCTAAACCTGACCTCCCAGAAGGCAAGTGTCCAGCGGATCATGCCGGCTCCCTCCTGCGATCGCCTGCGAGGCTGTGCCAGCAGAGCGGGTCCGTCCCCATCAGGTCGCCCGCAGCCTCGAGGGCGTACGCCCTGCAGCCCCGGCAGCGGGGCCAGTGGGTGCAGTCCCTGCACGCCACGTAGTTGCTGCGGCTGCGGAAAGCCCTGAGAACCCGGGACTCAAGCCACACCTGCTCCAGCGATTGGGCGAGCAGGTTTCCGGCGGGGACCCGAATGAACGGGCAGGCCAGGGCGGTGCCGTCACCCTCCACGAAGAGGGCTGAGAGCCCGGCGCGGCATCCACCGGTGACCGCGCCCGCCGCAAGCTGTGCCCCGTCGCGCGGCGGCAGCAGGGTATAGTGCAGGGGGTCCTTGGTCTTGATGCGCAGGGGACCGTGGCTGTGGGCTGCGACCAGGCGGGCATACTCCTCCGCGGCCCGCCGGGCGTCCTCAGTGGTCAAGAGGTCGCCGGCGCTTCTGGCACCCCGCCCGAAGGGCATCAGCCGCTGGAAGGCGATGAGGCGGACCCCCAGGGAGGCGGCGAGTCTCGCCATGTCGGCCAGGAAGGGGAGGCTCCGGCGGGAGACGACCGTCTGGATGTTGACCGCCACCCCCGCTGCTACCAGCCGCCGCACCGCCTCCACCGTGCGCTCAAAGTTGCCCCGGCCGCGGACGTAGTCGTTGACCTCGGGGGGGCCGTCGAGGCTCACCGCCGCCGGGATGCGGTTTCTGGCCAGGAACGCCGCCCCGTCGTCGTCCACCAGCAGCCCGTTCGTGGTCACGCCGACCGAGTCCACGTGCCGTCGAGCCGCCTCCAGCAGCTCCAGGATGTCGGCCCTGGCGAAGGGTTCGCCCCCGGTGAACGTGATGTGGCGGCCCCGCCCCGCCACCCGCTCGAAGATCCTCACCAGCGATGGGAACTCGGGCTCCTGGCGGTCGCACCCCGGCGCGGAGTCCTCAAAGCACCATCGGCACCGCAGGTTGCAGTTTCTGGTCACAACGACGGTCACGCTGGTGAGGTCGGCCAGGCTAACCACTGCTTCCACCCCCTTCCGACCCGACCGCCACGAGTATGCCCTGAGCGAGCAGGGCCCGAAGCAGCCGGGTGCACGCCTCCGGCGGGGCCCCGGTGAGGGCGGCTCCCCTGGCGACCAGCGAGGCTACCGTCGCCGGGCGCAGGCAGAGGGGCAAGAACCGCGCCCCCCAGCCGGAGAGCGTCACTCGGCGGAGGGTGTCGAGGTTCACCAGCGCGGTATGGTCGCCCTCCGGCAGGTCTCCGCCCCCAGCCTGCCACTCCGTGAACCTCCCGTCCTTCCAGGTCACGCCGCGGACCCTGGGCGACAGCGCCACCTTCTGCTCCTCCTGCTCCTCCTGCAGGGGCCCGGCCGTGCGGGGTCCCGGCTTCAGGAATGGGACCAGGGCGGGGTTGCTGAGGAGCGGGTCGCCGAATGTTTCGCCCAGGCGCGCCACCGCTTCCCGCCAGAACGCCCGGGCCTCGCGCACGCCCCATCCCGCGCTCGTCTCGTGGGGCAGAGACAGGGCCAGGCCGGGATCGGCCCCCAGCGTGCAGCCGAAGCGTCCCGGGTCGAGGTGGACCGGCGAGCTCACCTCCACGGTGAAGCAGCTCACTATCGGGTAGCGGATCCTTTCCCGCTGCTCCTCGATGAACCGCACCGTCTCCTCGGCCTCCTTCTGGGTCTCGCCGGGAAACCCCAGGAGAAAGTGGCCGATGACCTGCACGCCGGCGGCGGCGCACGCCTCGAGGATGCCGCTGTACCACCTGGCCGACGTGCCCTTGTTCATGAGCTGCAGGACGCGGTCGACGGCCGACTCGAACCCGAAGGCGAGTAGCTCGCAGCCAGCCGATTTGAACCGGGCCGCCATGGCCCGGGGAAAGCCCGGTTCCGGACGGGCGCGGGCGCTGAAGGAGACCTCGAGGCGGCTCCGATGCAGCGCCTGGGCCAGGGCGGAAACCTCCGAGGGCCGGGTGGACTCGTTCGTCAGTATCACCCGGCCGACGCCCTGGGCAGCGACGTGCTGTATCTGCCTTACCAGGTAATCGATGCTCACCGGGCGGTAGCAACGCCTCTCCGGCAGCCCTTCCGCCAGATGGGTGCCGCAGAAGTTGCAGCGGCCCCAATAGCATCCGCGCCCCCCGCTGACCGGCAGTGTCCTCAGGGGCAGCCAGTAGTCGCGGGGGAGGTCGGTCATGTCGACCAGCTCCTCCGCGTCGCGCCTACTCATGGGACGGGCCGGCGTCACGACCGTTTGCCCGTCGACGGCGGCGATGAGATTTGGGACGGACGCCACCGGCACTCTCCCAGCGATGAGGCCAGGGATGGCGTCGCTCACCACCTCCCCGTGGCCGCGGCAGAAAAGGTCGGCCAGCCCGACCAGAGAGGGGAAAGCGGCGAGACGGCGGCCCCAGCGGTTGATCACGCCGCCGCCCACCATGATCAGAGGCCTCCTGTCCCTGCCCCTGGCCTCCCTGAGCATGCGGGCCAGGGTCAGCCCCGGGATGATCTGTGAGGTGTACCCGATGGATATCCCCACCGCGTCTGTCCCTTCCATGAGGGAGGGGAGGACGGTGCGGAGGTATGCGGCGGCAGGGTTGGCGCCGTCGGCCGTAGCCCGAAGGATGTCGTCGGGGCGGGCCGTGTCGTACGGCCCCTCCAGATCGCCCAGAGAGACCCGCCACGGGAACCAGCCGGCCGACCGCACCGCATAGGCCGACGCCAGGCTGCGCAGGGCGACGCCGAAGCGGGCCGGGTCGGACACCGGAGTCTTCCCCTGAAGCACCGGCAGGGCACTGTCGATCGACCCGGGCACAACGTCGGCGAGCAGCGCCGCCTCCGCGGCAAGGGCGGCGGGGGCTTGCGCGGGCGCACTGCGGGGCGGCTGCCCAATGAACCAGTTGTGAAAGCCGAGGTTGAGGTCGACGAAGTCCGCCCTGATGCCCAGCCGGCGAAGTCGGGTCCGCAGTACCAGGGGCCCGAGCGGAGGGACGGCCGGCTCGGCGACCGGTGGCGAGATCAGGAGCGCTCTCATGGCAGGGTTTGTTCTCCCGTCAGCTTAAGCATCTCGATCACCAGCGATGAAACCGTGTCAAGCCACTCGTCAACATCGGCGTGCCGGACGGACGCAGGGTCTCGGACCAGCTCGGAAAGCCTCTTTTCGAAGCGCTCCGCTGTGCTCACGCAGGGCTCCAGCCCGGGCGGTGCGGGGCGCAGCTCACTGAGCTGGGCCACGAGCCCCCGAGGCTGCGCCGGCTCGACCCCATGCGACAGCAGGACACACTGGATCGCGCTGCGCGCCGCGGTCCGAAGCGCTCCAAGCCGGTGCGCGGGGTGGGACTGGGCGTTTTTCGCCTCGGACAGGCAGCGGAGGGCGTACTCGCGCAGCCGCGGGGTCTGCGAGGGGTCGGACCGGATCACCCCCGTCTGGATGAGGGAGGAGATCCAGGATGCCATACCGCGGTCGTAGACGACACGGATGTGGCGGAACAGGCTGACCACCTGCACGTCCCCGCGGGCCAGCTTTTCCCACAGGGTCCGGGCCGTCATCACGAACGTGTCCACGCGAGTTCCGCAGGCGGCCACAAACCTGCTGCGGGCGGCGCGGATGGCCTCCGTAAGGCTGGCGTCGGGCTCGCCGGAGGTGATGTACACCACGTCGAGGTCGTGGGGGGATGTGTCGCTGCGGGCAGCGGAGCCGAACACCACGACCAGAAGGATTCCGCGGTCTTCCGGCCGGTCAGGCACGAGCAAGGACAGGACTTCCGCCGTCAGGGTTGACATGAGCGCCCCCCTCCACTGTTTTCCAGGGAAACCAGCCCATCAGTCACCGCTGATGTCCTCCTGACGTGGGCGGCGTCCTGCTCACCCCGCTTTGCGGACAGCACCGCTCCTGGCGCCTCCGCCGGCTCCTGCTATAATCATAGCACCACAAGTATAGTGCTGTCAAATCTGCCCAGTTGGGGGTATGAGTCAACATTTAGTAGGGGCCGTCCCCGACTTGAGCTCAGCGATAGGCCTGATGCGGAGATCTCTCTCAGCACCTTTACCCAGAGCGGCCCGCGGCGGGCCCATAGAGGGCGGGCATGCCGACGCGCCATCGCCGCGTCACCTGCAGTTCGCCAAACGAGGTCCCCTGGACCGCCCCCTGAACCCGTCCCTCGATGCCCTCCAGCCCCAACCCCGTCCCCACGGCCTCGGCCACCTGTCACCGCCGGGTGTAAAATGACCCTGTAGCGCCGGAATGAATTGACCCACCCCCCAGAGAACTGACACTCCGATT
>JAIMBG010000115.1 GCA_023511555.1 Acetobacteraceae bacterium
ACCTCACCCTCACCGCCTCCAATGACTGCGTGGGCTTCACCAACAGCGCCATCGGTTCCCTGTTCTTGGCCGACCTGATCAGCGTGGGCGTACTTCTGCAGCGCCAGGAGGGCTCCCTGGAGGTGATGGCCAGACTGGAGAAGCTGCGTGAAGAGCTGGGCTACTGCCTGTAAACCGGCGGCGGGGCGCGGTGCCCGCGACCGGCAGCGCGGCGCGTCCGCGGGCCTGACGGGCCGGTTCCACCCCCCGCCGCTCCAGCGGTGCGTCGGTGCCCGCCAGCCCTGCCGGGGCAGGCGGCTACCGCTAGCCCGAAAGGAGGATGCAACCTGTGATGGCTCGGCGCAAGAGCCCCTGGTTACTGGGTCTGGTGGCGCTCTCGCTGGCCGCGTTCCTGCTGGCGGGGTGCGCCGGCCAGCCGCCGGCGCCCAAGCAGCTTCCCCCTGAGCGCAAGGTGCCGGCCATCGACCTGTGGATCACCACCCAGGACTACGACCCCGTGCGGTACGAGGCCGGCCTAATGATAGCCGAGAACTGGAAGAAGCTCGGCTTCGAGGTTACCACCACGCCCATGGAGTGGGCCACCATGTCCACCAAGGGCATGAACGAGCACCAGCACCAGGCGTTCATGTGTCAGTGGGGTGGCCGGCCGGAGCGCATCGACCCCTTCCAGTTCATCTACGCGCTGCACCACTCGTCCCAGGCCGAAAAGGGCGGCTACAACATCGCAGGCTACATAAACCCCGAGTTCGACTCCCTGGCCGACAGGTTCGTGAAGACCATGGACCTGCAGACGCGGCGCGACCTGGCGTTCAAGCTGCAGGAGATGCTGGCCGTCGACTGCCCCCAGCCCCCGATCGCCATGCGCGTGGTGACCCACGCGTACAACAGCCGGGATTTTGAGAACCCGACCATGTTCATGGGCGAGGGCCTGAACGCGTTCTGGAACTGGATGACGATCGCCCCCAAGGGCGAGCGCAAGGTGGTCCGGTTCGGGTACGTGAGCGACGTGAAGCTGCTCAACCCGCTCAGCACGAAGACCGGCGCCGACATCCAGATACTCAGGCTGATCTACGATCCGCTGGTGCGGGTGGACGTGAACGGCGAGCCCCAGCCCTGGGCAGCGGAGTCCTATACCTCGCTGGACCCCACTACCATCGAGGTGAAGCTGCGGCCCGACCTCTACTTCCACGACGGCCGGAAGGTCACGGCGCAGGACGTCAAGTTCACCTACGACCTGGCCATGCAGACCAAGGCCCCGTACTACTCCGCCAACATAAAACAGCTCAAGGAAGTCCAGGTTGTGGACGAGTCTACGCTCCGGTTCGTGCTGTCGGAGCCGTTTGCGCCCTTTGTGAGCAACGCCCTGGGCATGGTGGGCATAATGCCGCGGCACATATGGGAGCCGCTGTTCAAAGGCAAGGGGGCCGAGGCGGTGCTCACCACCCCCAACCTCCCGCCCATCGGGTCGGGGCCGTTCAAGTTCGCCTACTGGCGGCCGGAGGAGGAACTCAAGCTGGTGCGCTTCGACAGGCACTTCAGCCCGCCTAAGATCGAGGGCATCCTCCGCATCCCCTACGCCAAGGCTTACGGCGTGGTGGAGGGACTCAAGGCCGACGAGGTAGACGTGGGAGGGTGGTCGCTGCTCCCCCTCCAGGTGGAGGAGCTCAAGAAGGCGCCCCACCTCACCGTGCTCACCGTCGACGACCTGGGCTACTACATGATGCACTACAACCTCAGGGTGAAGCCCTTCGATAACCCCGCGGTGCGCCGGGCCCTGACCTACGCCATCCCCAAGAAGCAGATCGTGGAGGTGGTGTTCGAGGGCCAGGCGGTCCCGGCTTACTCGGTGGTGGCACCGGTGAACAAGTTCTGGTTCAACCCCAACACCGAAAAGCCCGGCGACGACCTGGAGAAGGCCCGCCAGATCCTGGTTCAGTCGGGGTTTGAGTGGGACGAGAGCGGCAGGCTGTACTACCCGCCCGGCACCAGGTAGCCGGGCGAGGGGCAGTGCCGCACAGCGGCGGGGGCCGGGTTGAGGCATCGCCGGCCTCCGGGGCACCCTGCCAGGGCTGGCGCCGGGCCGGCGGGTCTGCGGCGCAGGTCCGCCCGCCCGGCCGACCCCCCCCGGGGGGGCCGGAACGGCAGGGAGGGAGGGCGAAGTGCGGGGATTCTGGAGGTACCTGGCCCGGCGCCTGGCGCAGGCGGTCGTCACCCTCTTCCTTCTGGCCTCCCTCATCTTCCTCCTCTTCCGCCTGGTGCCGGGGGACCCGGTGAGCATGTACGTGGACGTGGGCATGACCCAGGAGGCCCGGGCCATGGTGCTGCATCAGTTCGGCCTGGACAGGCCGCTCGGGGAGCAGTACCTGCTGTACCTCTCCAACCTGTTGAGGGGCAACTTCGGGGTGTCGTTCCAGTACGGCAAGCCGGCGCTTCAGGTGGTGGGCGAGCGGTTCTGGGCCACCGTGCTGCTGATGGCTGCGTCTCTGCTCATCGCGTTCGTGCTCGGGGTCGCCGGCGGGGCGTTTCTGGCCTGGCAGCGGGGAACCTGGCTGGAGGCGCTCGGCACCGTGGTGGCGCTGGTGCTGCGATCCGCCCCGGTGTTTTGGAGCGGCATGATACTGCTCTCCATCTTCGCGTTCAAGCTCAAGTGGTTCCCCCTGGGGGGGATCAGGGCCACGGGGCTGGAGCTTCACAGCCAGTGGGAGAAGTTTTTGTCCTGGGACTTTCTGCACCACCTGTTCCTGCCCGCGCTCACGGCGGGGCTTTACTCGCTGGCCAGCCCGCTTCTGGTCATGCGGACCTCCATGCTCGACGTGATCCGGGAGGACTTCATCGAGCTGGCGCGGGCCAAGGGTCTCAAGGAGTACCAGGTGGTGTTCCGCCACGCGGTGAGAAACAGCCTGCTGCCGGTGATCACGGTGATGGCGGTGATGGTGGGCTTCGCCATAGGCGGCGTGGTCCTGGTGGAGACGGTCTTCCGCTGGCCGGGGCTGGGGCGGGAGATCGTCATGGCAGTGCGGGCCCGCGACTACCCCGTGGCCCAGACCTGCTTCATCCTGATCGGGGCCACGGTCATGCTGTTCAACCTGCTGGCGGACCTGCTTTACGGATACCTGGACCCCCGGGTGGTCTGGGACTAAGGGAAGCGGGGAGGGGTAAGGCGTGACGGCCAGGGAGCTGCTTTCGGCGCTCACCCGCGACCGCCTGGGGCTGGTGGGCCTGATCCTGTTCGGGATATTTGCGCTAACGGCCGTCTTCGCCCCCCTGATTGCGCCCTTTGACCCCATGCAGATGCACTTCCGCCCCGACGGGACGCTGGCCCGCCTGGAGCCGCCGTCGGCGAGCCACTGGCTGGGGACCACCCGCATGGGCCGCGACGTCTTCAGCCAGGTGGTGATGGGGGCAAGGCCGGCGCTGCTGGTGGGGGTGCTTTCGGCGGTGTGCGTGGTCGCCGTGGGCACCAACGTGGGCATCGTGGCGGGGTATTACGGCGGCTGGGTCGACGACCTGCTGATGCGCCTGACCGACCTGGCCTTCGGCGTGCCGTTCCTGCCGTTCGCCCTCATCCTGGTGGCTCTCCTGGGCCCGGGGCTTAGGAACATGGTAATCGCCATCGTGCTGGTCATGTGGCGCTCCAGCGCAAGGGTGGTCAGGGCCCAGGTTCTGACGCTGAAGCGCCGGGCGTTCGTGGAGGCCGCCCGCATCGGCGGCGCGGGGAACTTGCGCATCCTCTACCGCCACCTTCTGCCCAGCGTCCTGCCCCTGGCGCTGGTGTACACCGCCCTGGCCATGGCCTGGGCGATCATGGCCGAGGCCAACCTGAGCTTCCTGGGGTACGCCGACCCCAGGATGGCGAGCTGGGGGAAGATCCTCTACGAGTGCTACACGTCGCAGGCCATGTTCGTGGCCTGGTGGTGGATGGTGCCGCCGGGGGCCGCGATCACGCTGCTGGTGCTCTCCGGCTTCCTGGTGGGCAGGGCGTACGAAGAGGTGGCCAACCCCAGGCTGAGGCGGCGGTAGGCTGGGCTGGAGGGGAGATCATGGCGGAAACCGGCGCTCTCCTGGAGGTGCAGGACCTCAAGGTCTACTACCCCGGGGCCGCGGACCGCGGGGGCCCCCGCCGCCCAGTGCGTGCCGTGGACGGGGTGAGCCTGGCCCTGGGCGAGGACGAGACCCTGGGGCTGGTCGGGGAGTCGGGCAGCGGCAAGACCACGCTGATCAAGGCGGTGCTGAGGCTGTTGCCCGCGGGCGCCCAGGTGGCTTCCGGCCGCGTACTGTGGAGGGGCCGCGACCTCCTCACCCTTCCCCGGCGGGAGCTGAGACGGCTCCGCTGGCGCGAGCTGGCCCTCATCTCCCAGAGCGCCATGAACTCGCTGGACCCGGTCTACCGGGTGGGCGCCCAGATTGCCGAGGCGATCCTGGCCCACGAGCCGGGCAGGCACCGGGCCCAAAAGCGCGCGGGGGAGCTCCTGTCCAGGGTGGGGCTGCAGCCCTCCCGCGCCCGCGACTACCCCCACCAGCTCAGCGGGGGCATGAAGCAGAGGGTGGCCATAGCCATGGCCATCGCGCTCGACCCCGCCCTCATCGTCGCCGACGAGCCCACGACCGCACTGGACGTGATCGTACAGGCCCAGATCCTGGACGAGATCCTGCGGCTTCTTTCCTCCCGCAGGGGCTCGCTCATCCTGGTCACCCACGACATCTCGGTGGTGGCCCAGACCTGCCGGAGGGTGGCGGTGATGTACGCGGGGCGCATCGTGGAGCAGGGGGAGACGGCGGAGGTCTTTGAGCGGCCGGCCCACCCCTACACCATGGGCCTCAAGA
Source organism: Acetobacteraceae bacterium (assembly GCA_023511555.1). Classification (GTDB taxonomy): domain Bacteria; phylum Bacillota; class Sulfobacillia; order JAIMBG01; family JAIMBG01; genus JAIMBG01. Next base: position 4,825 of record JAIMBG010000115.1, read on the forward strand.
ACGCCTTCCCGTCGATCTCCGGGGAGAGGCGGGGCCTGGTGTACGTCCCCGGGTTCCCCCCCGACCCGGCCGATCCCCCTCCCGGCTGCCGGTTTGCGCCGCGCTGCCCCTTTTCCCAGCCCGCCTGCGGGCGGGACGACCCCCCGACGGCGGTGCTGGGGGGCCGGCAGGTGGCCTGCCACCTGGCAGACGACGCCGACCGGCTCCGCCGGAAGGCATCGGAGCCCTCGACCTGGAGGCTCCGGGCCCCGGCGGGGGGCCCCGTTGCCCCACCCCCGCCGGAAGGCGCAGGAGCCCGCCGCCCCGGCGCGCAGGTGCCGCGGGCAGCGGGCCTGGACCGGACGGGGGGAGGGATGTGGGGATGAGCGGGGGCACGCCGGAGGCGCCCGTGATTGAGGCGCGGGAGCTGGCCCGCTACTTCCCCGCCAGGGTGGAGGGCCGCGGGCTGAGGCGCCCCGCATGGCTGAGGGCGGTGGACGGGGTGACCCTGGGGATAGGCCCCGCTGAGACCGTCGGCGTGGCGGGCGAGAGCGGGTGCGGCAAAACCACGCTGGCCAAGACGCTTCTGGGACTGTACCGCCCCACCTCGGGGCGGGTGATGTTCCTGGGCCGGGACGTGGCGGGGCTGAGCCGCCCGGAGATGCGAGCCTTCCGCCGCGCGGCCCAGATGGTGTTCCAGGACCCCTACGAGTCTCTCACCCCCCACTACCGGGTTATCGACACGCTGACCGAGCCCCTGGCGGTGCACCGCGAGGGCACACCCAGGGAGAGGAGGGAGAAGGCCGAGGAGATGCTGGCCCTGGTGGGGCTGGTGCCGCCCCGGACCTTTCTGGACCGCTTCCCCCACGAGCTCAGCGGGGGCCAGCGCCAGCGCGTGGCCCTGGCCCGGGCGCTCATCCTGCGGCCGAAGTTCCTGGCGGCCGACGAGCCCGTGTCCATGCTGGACGTGTCCATACGCGCCGGGCTCCTGGAGTTGCTGCAGCGCTTCATCAGGGAGTGGCGCCTGGCCGGGCTGTATGTCTCGCACGACCTCTCGCTGATACGGCAGATATGCGACCGCACCGCGATCCTCTACCTGGGAAGGGTGGTGGAGCTGGGCGGGACCGAGGAAGTGCTCAAGCGGCCGCGGCACCCCTACACCCAGGCCCTGCTGAGCGCAGTCCCCTCACCTGAGCCGAGCCGGAGGACAGCAAGGGTCGTGCTGTCCGGCGAGCCGGCGGACCCGGTGCGGCTCCCCCCCGGGTGCCGGTTTGCGCCGCGATGCCCGCGGGCCGCGGGCATATGCCTTGAGGCCGCCCCCCCCGCCCGGGAGGCGGCGCCGGGGCACAGCGTCGAGTGCCACCTGGCCTGACCTTGAGCCCGCCCCGGCCGGGCGGGGAACCTGAAGGAGGGATGATCCCGTGCCCGAGCTGGTGCTGTCCGAGATGACCTGGCCGGAGGTAAAGGCCTGCCTTCAGACCGCCAGGCTGGCGGTGGTGCCCGTCGGCTCCTGCGAGCAGCACGGGCCCAACCAGACCTTCGAGACCGACACGGCGCGGGCCTACGCCTTCTGCCGGCTGCTGGGGCGGAGGCTCCACCCCCGGGCGCTGGTGTGCCCGGCTCTGCCGGTCGGGGTGAGCTACCACCACCTCGGATTTCCAGGGACCATCACTCTGCGGGTGGAGACCTTTGTCAACGTCGTTTTGGACGTGGGCTGGAGCCTGAAGCGCCACGGGCTGGAGAGCCTGCTCCTGGTCAACGGCCACGGCGGCAACCGCGCCCCGCTTTCGGTGGCGGTGCTCCGACTCACCCAGGAGCTGGGTATGAAGGCCGCCTGGGTGGGCTGCATGACCGACATGGCCCGCGACTTCATCCAGGCCCGCGCCGCGTCCCCGGTGCACGGCCACGCCTGCGAGGGAGAGGTCTCCCAAAGCCTGTACCTGGCCCCGCACACAGTGCGCCGGGGCAGCCTGGAGGCGGGACGTCTCAAAGACAGCCCCTACGGGCGCCGCGCCTGGTGGGGGGAGGTCTTCTGGGACTTCTCCCAGGTAACGGAGAACGGGGCGCTGGGGGACGCCACCCGGGCGTCGGTAGAAACGGGGCAAGAGATGACCGAGCTTGTGCTGGAGAGGGTGTCGGCGTTTGTCAGGGAGTACTTCTTCGGCGAAGCCCCCGGCTGCCGGACGGGCGAGCCTGCCGAACCTTGAAGACGCGGGGAAGGAGGTGACACCCGGGCAACCGGCACGGGACCAGCAGCGGCAGCCGAGCTTTAAACCATCGCTGAGGAGGGGACACCCATGGCGAAGGCAGCCCGGATGGCACGCTGGGCTTTGGCGACCCTGGCCGCGCTCACGCTGCTGGTGAGCCTGGCGGGGCCGGCGGGTGCCTGCAGCACCGCCATCGCCACCGGGTCGTCGACCGTGGACGGGCGGCCGGTGGTGTGGAAGAACCGCGACAACTCCCTCACCGTGGACTGCTGGCGCAGCATCGTGTGCCGGCACACCGCCACCGGCGGGTCGTTCGGCAGCGGCGACCGGTACACCGACCGCTTCAACTACGTGGCGCTCACGGCGACGGACTCCGTCGACCCTGTGACGGGCGAGCACTACCCCTGGATGGGCGTGAACGAACGCGGCCTGGGGCTGGTGTCGGCCGCCTGCCACAACCTGGCCAACGACGTGGTGGCGGCGCGCGGCTACCCCGTCTCCCAGGACACCAATGGGGCAAACAACGGCGTGTTGAACATGTGGGTGCTCTCACGGTGCGAGCACGTGGACGAGGTGGAGCAACTGCTCCGGGACACCAACAACGGAGGCGGCTATAACAACAGCTACGCCCGCAACACCAACACCATCCTCATGGCGATAGACCGCTGGGGCAACGCCGCCACATTCGAGGCGGACGGGGACAGCTTCACCCGGGACAACGTGACCCGCACCTACGCCCAGGACGGCGAGGGCTACTACGCCCAGACCCATGACGACGACAAGGACACGGCCAACCCGCCGGACGGGGGCTACAACGGCTTCGACTGGCGGGCCAACTTCTCCCGGGTCACCTGGACCAAGCCGAACGGCTTCCCCTACTTCGTCGACGACTACGTAAACGAGATCGTGGGAGACCAGGTGGTGCTCACCGGCGACAGGGGCGACGGCATCCACGACTGGGAGGATTCCACCAGCGCGGTCATGCGGTGGAACCGGATCGGCATCCGCATGGACGACAACCACCTCAAGGA
>JAIMBG010000116.1 GCA_023511555.1 Acetobacteraceae bacterium
ATTGAAGGCGTGGCCGGCCCCGAGGCGGCGAATCTCCTCCTCCCACTGTTCCGATAGCCTTCGGTATTCTTCATAGGTGAGCTTCCCCATTTGATAGTCGTATTCGACATCCAGTCGCTCTGCCAAGAGGATCTCCTCTTGTTCCAAGAGGTCGTCGGCGGCAGCGGCAGGGGCTGTCCCGCTGGCCGTGCCTTTTTTGAAGAACGGCCAGAGAATCCACGCCAGTACCGCCAGAGCGAGGACAGCGGGAATGATGACGGTCATGATCGATCACCCTCCGGCGGGCGGGCGTTTTCCGCCTGCCGGGCGCCGGTCCGGGTCCGGACCGATTCGGGCCGATGGGCGTACGCCCGAAGTACGTGGTAGATCTCCTGGCGGGAAATGATCATGGAAGCATGCCTCCCTGCCCAGGTAGTACCTCAGGTTCTGTATCGGCACCGGGGGGGCATTCGCTGAGGGGAGTCGCGGGCAACGCAGGACGGAGGCGGCGGATCTCAGGCGGTTAACCGGGGTTTTTCGCCGTGATCTCGCCTATTTGCCCGTGTTTTCTCCTTCTCACGGACTATCCCTTGCGGCGGCCCTGAAGCCATTCGGCGATGTGCATACGGCCTGCCTGCAGCTCCTTGAGCGCCCTCCTGGCCGCCGCCTGCGCCTCCTGGAGCTGCCGCCTTAGCTCGTCCGCGCAGGTGGGGCATACGGAGCCGAGGGCGATGGGCCGGCCGCAGCGCTCGCAGCTCAGCTCCCCGGCCGCGCTGGCGAGCATGAGCCGGCCCTGGCGCAGGAACTTCAGGATCCTCTCCTTGGCCACCCCGGTGGCCCGGTGGGTGTCCTCCAGGCTGGAGCCGGGGTTCCCGCTGAGGTGCTCGCGGACCGCCTCGAACTGCCGGTCCTCCTCGGCGGCGCACGCGGGGCACAGCGTCCCGCCCGTGTTGAGGAACAGCTTGCCGCACTGGTCGCAGTTCCTGACCTGCACCGGCACACTCCCCCAGTAGGCCCCCCCGGGGCGGGGACCGGCCCGTCTTCAGGCAGACATCCCCGACGCCACTGCCAGGACTGCGGCGTCAACCTGCGCCGCCCCCGCCCGCAGCAGGCAGGCGGCGCACTCCTCCAGGGTGGCCCCCGTGGTCATCACGTCGTCCACCAGCACCACCCGCCGGCCCACCAGCTCCCCGGCCCGGCCCACGCCAAAGGCGCCGGCCAGGTTGAGGGCCCTCTCCCCGGCGTCGAGCCCGGCCTGGGGCCGGGTGGGCCGGAGCCGCACCAGGCCGGTCGGCCCGGCCCAGAGTCCCAGCAGGCGCGCCGCTTCCCGGGCCAGGAGCTCCGCCTGGTTGTACCCGCGCTGGCGCAGCCGCCCGGGGTGCAGCGGCACCGGCACCAGGGCCTGGGCCTCGGGGAGGCAGGCCCCCACCATCCGCGCCAGCAGTCGCCCCAGCATGGGGGCCAGCTCCAGGCGGCCACCGTACTTCAACATATGTATCGCGGCGCGGAGCGCGCCGGTGTAGACCCCCACCGCCCTCACCCGTCCCAGGTGCTGAAAGCGGGCACAGTCCGGGCAGCCCCGGTTCCAGCCGGGGCCGGCGTCAGGCAGCGGCGGGGGCAGGGGGCGGCCGCAGCGGGCGCAGGAGTAGGGGGGGAAGTCGAGGAGGGAGCTGAGACAGGCGGCGCAAAGCCGGCGGGAGGGCTCGTCATGCAGCGGGGAGCGCCCGCAGATCAGGCAGCCGGGCGGGACGGGCAGCAGAAGGTCGAGGAGGCCGCCGATCAGCCGGGAGGAGCGGTCAGGGACAGGCCCCCGGCTCCTGGCGGACGCCATAGGCGCTCACGCGGTTCAAGCCGTTGCGCTTGCCCTGGTACATGGCCTGGTCGGCCAGGTAAATGAGCTCCGCCTCGGTGCGGGCGTTGCGGGGGTACGACGCCACGCCCGCCGACACGGTGAGGCGTATGGGGCTGGGGGATTCAGACTCCAGGAACACGTGCGCCTCAACGGAGCGGCGGATCCGCTCCGCCACCTGCCGGGCCTCCTCCAGGTCGGTGTTGGCCAGAAGCACCACGAACTCGTCGCCGGCGTAGCGGACCGGGGTGTCCGTGTCGCGGATGCTCTTGCGGATGATGTCGGCGAACTCGCGCAGCACGCGGTCGCCGGTGGGGTGCCCAAACGTGTCGTTGTACTGCTTGAAGTTGTCGAGATCGAGGTAGATGAGAGAAACGGCGGAATTCTGCATCCGGGCGCGCTTCAGCTCGTCGCCCAGCTTCACGTAGAAGTAGCGGTAGTTGTAGAGTTCGGTCATGGGGTCGGTTATGGCCAGGTGCTCGGTGCGCTTGTACAGAATGGCGTTCTCGATGGCCACGGCCGCCTGGCTGGCCAGGATGGTGAGCAGCCGGAGGTGCTCGCGGCTGAACGCCGAGGGGTGAAGGTCGCCGAGCGAGAGCGCGCCCACCAGTTGGTCCTCCACGATGAGCGGAACCACCATGAGCGAGCGGCACGCCTGAGGGTCGCGGGGCCGCCCCGCCGTTCTGGGGTCGCGGGAGGCGTCGACTATCAGCTCGGGGCGGCGGCTCGAGGCCACCGACCCCACGATCCCCTCCCCCAGGCGGACGCTGTCCCCCTCGTGCGGGGCGGCGCTGGCCGGCCTGACCACCACCGCGGACAGCTCCTGCCTTATCTCATCCCACAGGTAGAGCGTACAGGAGTCGTAGTTCATCACGCGCCTTACCGCGTCGGCGATGAGATCGAAGAGCTTCTCCAGTTGCAGCACCGAGCTCACCTTCTGCGCCACCTCGTACAGCGTGGTGAGCTCCCGGTTGGCCAGGGACAGGCTCAGGTGCAGGCGGAAGATGTAGGCCACCGCCAGGACGGGGACGATGACCAGGCTGGCCCCCAGGGGGCCCCGAGCCGCGTACAGCCAGGTCATAATCAGCCCCAGGGGGATGGTGAGGAAGCAGGTAGCCACGTCCCAGCGGACGGATTCCAGGAGGATGGGCCAGAGGTGGCGCATCACCGGCTGCTTTCCCTGCCGCAGCACCCAGAACAACTGCACCAGGACGTGGTTGACCACGATGTAGACCAGGACGAAGGCCACCATCCCCATGGGGTTGGAGTTGAGCCCGGCCCCGGCCAGGGGGTACTCCGGAAGCGGCGAGAACAGATGGTAGGCGGCGCCCCCCGCCAAAGCCGACAGCGCGCACTGGGCCCCGTTGAACAGCGCGATGCTCAGCGAGCGCCTCCGCAGGACGCCGTTCCCCAGCAGGCTGGCCAGGGTGGCGAGCCAGGCGGTGGGCAGGGTGCCGTGTATCATGAACACGGGCAGGATGACGGAGAAGGTGACGCTGAGCGTTCCGGTGGGCAGGGGGATGAGCAGCCACTCGGCCACCACCGCCACGAAGAAGAAGTAGCCCAGGCTGCTCCAGTCCACCACGGTGAAAAGCCGGGTGAACGAGAGGGCAATCAGCAGACCGTAGCCCAGGACCAGGACCCCTTCTCGAAAGCGGACCATGGCGGCCGTATGTCTCAACCCGGCCACTTCCCCTCACTGGTGATTGTGCTTACTTCGCCGCTGCCGCCGCTTCTTCCTCCGACCTTAGGGAAATCACTACCAAATCGGTGCGGGGCCTTACACCCTCTCCACGGCCCCAGCGCCTTCGCCCCGGGCCAGGCGGCCGACCGCGGCCAGCAGCTCCCGGGGGTCAACGTGCGGCCCCAGGCAGAGGACGAGGGTGGGACGGCTCTGGCACCGCTCCCACAGCCACTCCAGGACCTCCCCCGGCGCCCCGGCAGGCTCGCACCCGGCCGCGGCCAGGCGCCCCAGGACGGAAGCGGATTCGCCGCCGGGCAGAAGTCCCGCGGCACTCACCCCCTGGATCCACCCCTCTGCGGCCCGCCGCAGGCGGAGCAGCCCCCGCACCAGCCCCTCTACGGCGTCCTCCCGGCCGCGGGCCAGCACCAGGATGTCCAGCCCCGGCCCGCGGGGCCCCCGCGCCGCCGTGGCCCGGCTACGGGCCGCAACCACAAGGACAACAGCCGCCCACACCCAGACCACGACCGCCACGCCCGCCAGCCACCGATCCATGTCCCTCGGACCTCCCCGGCAGGTCTGGGCCATCTTATGCCCCGCCGGGGCGGCCGGTGCGGCAGGACGCGGGCGCCGGGCGCTGCGGCCCGGCCCGGGTGCCTGCAGGCGCGCTAGGGGCAGGGATCGGGCGCCGCCGCAGCCCCGAGCGCCGGGGGCTCGCCGGCCAGGCCGGCGTCGTCCCTCAGCGCGGCTGCACGGTCCACGCGCTCCCAGGTGAGGTCCAGGTCGGGCCGGCCGAAGTGGCCGTACGCCGCGGTCGGCTTGTATATCGGCCGCCTAAGGTCGAGGTCCCTCATGATTCCGGCAGGGGTGAGGTCGAAGTGCCGCTCCACCAGCTCCGTCAGCCGCTCGTTGGACACCAGCCCCGTCCCAAAGGTCTCCACCATGAGCGAGACCGGCCGGGCCACGCCGATGGCGTAGGCCACCTGGACCTCACACTTGCTGGCCAGGCCCGCCGCGACCAGGTTCTTGGCCACATAGCGGGCCGCGTAGGACGCCGACCGATCTACCTTGGTGGGGTCCTTCCCCGAGAAGCACCCGCCCCCGTGCCGGGCGTAGCCACCATAGGTATCGACCATCACCTTCCTCCCGGTGAGGCCGGTGTCGGCCTGGGGGCCGCCGGTCACAAACCTTCCCGTGGGATTCACCAGCAAGCGGGTGCGGCTGTCGAGCAGGCCGGGGGGGACCACGGGCCGGATGACGTACTCCGATATGTCGCGGGCGAGCTGGGCCAGGGCGACCTCGGGCGCGTGCTGGGCCGAGATCAGGACGGTGTGGACCCGCACGGGACGGCCGTCCTCGTACTGGACGGTCACCTGGGTCTTGCCGTCGGGGCGGAGGTAGGGAAGCTCGCCGCTCTTGCGGGCCGTCGCCAATCGGCGGGCCAGGCTGTGGGCCAGGGCGATGGGCAGGGGCATGAGCTCGGGCGTCTCGCGGCAGGCGAATCCGAACATCATCCCCTGGTCCCCGGCGCCCAGCGCATCACCGGACACCGACGCCTCTCCGGTCTTCGCCTCCAGGGCCTTGTCCACCCCGAGGGCGATGTCGGCCGACTGCTCCTCGATGGAGATCAACACCGCGCAACTGGCGCTGTCGAACCCCGTGGTGCCCCTGGTGTAGCCGATGTCGTGGACGGTCTGCCGTACCACGAGGGGAATGTCCACGTAGCAACTGGTGGTGATCTGGCCGGCCACCACCACCAGTCCGGTGGTCACCAGCGTTTCGCAGGCCACGCGCCCCATAGGGTCTTTGGCCATGATGGCGTCCAGGATGGCGTCGGAGATCTGGTCGGCGACCTTGTCCGGGTGGCCTTCGGTCACGGATTCTGACGTGAAAAGGTGCCTCCCCCCAAAGCGTGGCATCTTCTCCCCCCCTTGTCTCTAAACACAAAGCCCCTTCCGTTTGGAAAGAGGCTACCAGGATGGCGCACCTCTCATCCCTCAGAAGTCCTGCGGGGCTTGGCACCGCTGTCCCCTCCGGGGGCCGCAGCCGACGGCGCCGGCGCGCTCCGGCCCGGGGACCGGTTGCCGGGTTTCATCGGGCCCGTCCCTCCACCGCTCTTGATAAGAGTTGCCCTATTCGGTTTAGCTCCTCAACGCTAGGGTAGCACATTCCCCCCGCGTTGTCAATAAGTGCCAGGGCCCGCCTGTCGCCGCGCAGCCCCCGCGGCCTGCCCCAGACCCAGCAGGCGGGCAGCCTCCTCCGCCAGGCGGCGGGCCTCGCCCTCCGACTCGGCCTCGACGTATATCCTCACCACCCGGGACTCGGTGCCCGACAGCCGGACCAGGAACCAGGCCCCTCCCTCCAGGCGGAACTTCCACCCGTCGGTGGTGTCCCGCGACACCACCGGCCGGCCTCCGAGCCGGTCGAAGGCGCCGGCGTCGAGCAGGTGAGCCACCGCGGTCCGGTCCACCTGCCGCAGGGGAAGGTCCAGCCTGACGCTCTCGCGGGGCCCGAACTCCCGGTCGGCCTCGGCACTGAGCTGCTCTAAGCTTCGGCCCGCGGCCGCCACCATCTCGGCGGCCAGGGCGCAGGCCAGGACGCCGTCCTTGGCCGGGAGGTGGCCCCTCAGGCTCATCCCGCCGCTCTCCTCTCCGGCGAAAAGCGCATCGCCCCGCTCCAGGTACGGCCCCAGGTACTTGAATCCCACGGGGGTCTCCACGACCGGCTGCCCCTCGGCCCGGGCGATGTCGTCCAGTCGGTGCGTGGTGGCCACGGTGCGGGCCACGCCGCCCTTGAGCCTCCGGCCCCGGAGCAGGTAGAGGTAGAGCAGGCCCAGGATGCGGTTGGGGCTCTGCCAGCGGCCGTCGGAGTCGACCACGCCGAAGCGGTCCGCGTCGCCGTCCAGGGCCAGGCCCAGGACCGCCCCCTCCGTCTTCACCCGCTCCCCGAGCCGGGCCAGCGCCGCGGGGGCGGGGTCCGGGGGCATGCCTCCGAACAGCGGGTCGGGCCGGGCCCGGACCGACACCACCCTCCACCCCACGTCGCCCAGCAGGCGCTCCAGGTAGCCCCGCCCCGCCCCGTGCATGGGGTCGACCACCACCGCCGCGGGGCGGGAGGCCAGGACGGTGAGTCCCAGGAGGGTGCGGACGTGGTCCAGGTAGGGTCGGGCGGGGTTGATGGTCAGGGTCCCGGCGGAAGAGGCCGCAGGGGGCCTCACCGGCCGCGACGCCGCCTCCTCCACCGCCCGGGTGACCTCCGGCGGGGCGGGGCCGCCCCCCGGGCCCAGGAACTTGAGGCCCTGGTACTCCGGAGGGTTGTGGCTGGCGGTGAAGACCACGGCCCCGCTGGCCCGCCAGTGGCGCACGGCGAAGCCCGCCACCGGGCTGGGCAGGGGGCGGGGGGCCAGCAGCGCGGTGATGCCCCAGGAAGCGAGCAGCTCTGCGGCGCGGCGGGCAAGCCGCTGGCCCATGAACCTGCAGTCGCAGGCCACCACCAGCGCCCTCTCCCCGCCCCCCAGGCCCTCCAGGTAGGCGGCGATGCCCGACAGGGCGCGCTCCACCCCCGCCCAGGTGAAGTCCTCGCCCAGGACGCCCCGCCAGCCGTCGGTTCCGAACCTCACCGGGACGTCGGACATGCTACGCTCCCTCGCCCAGCACGCGGGACCAATCCTCCAGAACGAACAGCAGGTCGGCCTCCGCCACCAGTTGTTCCCCGACCAGGGCCCGCCCATGCCCCCGGCCCACGCCGCCGCGCGACCGCCCCAGCTCCACCTCCAGCCGGAGCTGGTCGCCGGGCCGAACCGGGCGGCGGAAGCGCGCCCGGTCCACGCCGGCAAGCAGCGGGGCCCGGCCCTTGAACCCCTCCTGCCCCAGGAGCAGCACCGCACCGGTCTGGGCTATGGCCTCGAGTATCAGGACCCCCGGCATCACCGGGCGGCCGGGGAAGTGGCCGGCAAAGTAAGGCTCGCCGGCGGTCACGTTCTTTATGCCCACTACCCGTCTGCCGTCCTCGACCTCCAGGATGGCATCCACCAGGAGGAACGGGTACCGGTGGGGCAGGATCTCCTGGATGCGGTCTATGTCCAGCACCTCGCCACCCTCCTCCCGAGGCTTGTCCCGCCTAGGGGCGGGAGCCACGGGTCACTTCGACGCGGCAGCAGGGTATCTCCTCCCCCGGGTGGCAACTTTCACCCCGCCCGGCAGGGGCAGGGTGGCCCAGGGCCGGCGGAGCCCGGGCGGGACGCGGAACCCGGGCCGTCCCACGCTCGGGACGCGCGCCGCCTCCGGGGCCGGCCGGGCTGCCGCACCGGCGCCGCGCGGTGGCGGGGGAGGGGCGGCCCCGGGGCGGGGCCCCGGGGGCGGGGGGCCACCGGGGGGGGGGGCGGCGGCCGCCGCCGCCGGCCCCGCCCCCGCCCCCCCCGCAGCCGGGCCTCCGATTCTCGGTATGTATCCGGATATGGGCTTCGACATCCTGGTCCTCTCCCTGATCGTGGTGGTGCTCGGG
>JAIMBG010000117.1 GCA_023511555.1 Acetobacteraceae bacterium
CACGGGCAGGAACAGCCCCACCCCCAGACCCGCTAGCCCCAGCAGCGGCGATCGGCCCGCTGCGGCCCCCAACACCAGACCAGCCAGCCCCACCAACCCGGCAAAGAATGCGAACTCGCCGGGCTGCAGGCGGAGGTCGGCCCTGCGGAGCCTCACGGCCAGCCGGTCCAAGAGCTTGAACCCCGCCAGCATCCCGTCCAGGGCCAGGGAAAGTCGCGTGCGCCGGGGCTGGCGTAGAGGGGCGTGCACCCCTGCCTCCTCCTGCGCCGTGCCCTCCAGCCGCGAGGCCCCCGCCCCCGCATGCCGCCGCAGAAGCTCCCTCGCCCTGCGGCCCACGCGGACCGCCGCCTCCGTGGGCTGCAAGGCGACCCACGCCACCCCCGCGACTCCAAGGAACACCAGAGCCAGCTCCAGAGCCATCCCACTACCCCCTCCCCGCGCCGGTCCCAGACCACATCCGGGCCGCTTGCTTCGACGGCCTACAGCATCCTGCGCTCGCCCCGGTCTACCGAGAACATCTCCATGGGCAGTTGGACACCCCTCGCCGCCAGCCGGTCCAGGAACGTGGGCGGGATGCCCGTCGGCTCGAAGTGAGCCAGCACGCGGTTGTCCGGCCCCACGCCGTCGATATGGAGCACGAAGATGTCCTGAAGCTGGATGACCTCCCCCTCCATGCCGGCCACCTCGGTGATGTGGGTGATGCGCCGGCTGCCATCGCGGAGGCGGGCTTGGTGGATGATGAGGTCCAGCGCCGAAGCTATCTGCTCCCTCACCGCCTTCACCGGCAGCTCCATGCCGGCCATGAGCACCATGGTCTCAAGCCGCGACAGCAGGTCGCGGGGCGAGTTGGCGTGGGCAGTGGAAAGGCTTCCGTCGTGGCCGGTGTTCATGGCCTGGAGCATGTCCAGCGCCTCGCCGGACCGGACCTCGCCCACTACGATGCGGTCCGGCCGCATTCGCAGGGCATTGCGCACCAGTTGCCGCACCGGTATCTCGCCCCGCCCCTCGATGTTGGGCGGCCTGGTCTCAAGCGATACCACGTGCTCCTGCCGGAGCTGGAGCTCCGCCGCGTCCTCAATGGTCACGATGCGTTCATCGGGAGGGATGAACGAGCTTAAGACGTTAAGGGTGGTGGTCTTACCGCTGCCCGTGCCCCCCGACACTACTATGTTGAGACGTGCCCGGACGCAGGCTTCCAGGAACTGAGCCATGTGCGCGGTGAGCGTTCCCAGCCGGATGAGGTCCTCTACCTCCAGCAGGTCGCGGGCAAACTTGCGGATGGTGACCACGGGGCCCTTCACTGCTACCGGAGGGATGACGGCGTTTACCCTCGAGCCGTCGGGCAGCCGGGCGTCCACCATGGGGTTAGCCTCGTCGATGCGGCGGCCGAGCGGAGTGACGATCTTGTCTATCAACCTGAGGATCTCGCGCTCGTCCCGGAACCTCACCCCGGTAGCACTGATTCGGCCTCCCCGCTCTACGTAGACCTGTTCGGGCCCGTTCACCATGATCTCGGTTACCTCGGGGTCGTCGAGAAGGGGCTGTATGGGGCCGTAGCCCAGGATCTCAGCCAGGAGCGCCTCCCTGACCGCCTCCTTCTCCAAGGGTCCCAGCCCCTCTACAGCCTCCAGCAGCTCGCCGACCTTGCGGGAGATCTCCTCCTTCTCCCGCCCCGAAAGCCCGCCTGGGCTGGCCAGGAGCCGCGCGTCGACCTGGCTGACCAGTTGTTCCTGGACGCGGTTCTTGGCCGCCAGTTGCTCCTCACTCAATGCCGGACGCCGCCGCGGGCGCGGAACCACGCTGAGCCCCGGCGGCCTCCGGGACGCCGCCGGGGGCTCGGCCTCCCGCCGTGGGAGGGCAGTAGCAGGACCGAGGGCCAGCCCCGGGCCGGCGCCCGGAGGTCTGACGCCCTCCCCCCTTACGGCTGCCACCCCTCTCGCCTCCCCGCCGGGCGCGCCTGGGGCCGGTAACGGCTGCCCCCTGCCCAGGGACGGCCCGCCCCCGCCAGAAGGTGGCCCGGCGGCGCCCGACTCGGCCCGGCACACACCGGAGCCGGGGCCGGAAGCTCCGTAATCCGGCCGCCCCTCGCCCGCCTGCTGCTGACCGCGTTCGGCAGCCTGGAAGGCATGCCCCGTTACCGCCGAGCGGGGCCAGGCAGAGGGGGGATTGCGGGCGCCCCGCAGCGCTCCGGCCTCTTTGCGGCGCAGTCTGTCGTAGAGCCCCGGCACCCTCATGCACCTCCCCACGCCAAGTCTCCCAGGCTGCCCCTCCGCAGCCCGCCCGCCAGCCTCCAGGGACGGCCATTTGCCGGCCGCAGCCGTTCTTGGCTACCGGCCGGCCGCAAGCGTCCAGGGGCGGCGGTCCCTGGCCCGCCCAGGCGTCGGCAGGGGGGCGGCCGCGTACCCCTGACCGGCCGGCGGCTCAGCGGCATCCCCCGGGTCGCCCTGCGCCCCCAGCTCCAGCACCGCCCGGGCCACCTGCTTTACCGCCTTTACCACCCCCGTCTCCCTCCGGTAGGTAGCAAAGGGGCGGCCGCAGTTTGCCGCCCAGACCACGGTCCGCGCCTCGGCCGGCAGGCAAAACGACACCGGGAAGTCGAGGCCCTGGGCGATGTCCGCACGCGTGATCCCCACCGCCTCGTCGGCGCGGTTGAGCACCAGCCGCAGCCGGTCGCGCGGGTACTCCAGCCGCTCCAGGAGGACGTCCAGGGCCTTGCCCGTGTTCTGAAGCGCGGTGAGGTCGGGGGTGGTGACCAGCAGCACCACCCGGCTGTGGTCCAGGGCGGCAAGGGTCGCCTCCCTGAAGTTGCTGGCGGTGTCCACCACCACGAAGTCGAAGGCCTCCTGCAGCAGTTCCAGCACCTCGGAGGCGTAGTTTCTGTCGCGCTCCCGCTTCCCCTCACCATCCACCTCGGCCGCCAGGTCGGGGCTGGGGGGGGCGGCCAGGAGTGCGACCTTGAACGCTGTGGGGGTGAGCACCTTCTCCAGGAGGTCTCGAGCCGGCGGCCCCTCCCCCCGGCAGAGGTCGACCACGCTGGCCTGGGGCTTCACCCCCAGAAGCGCCGCCATGCTTCCGAACTCGAGGTCAAAGTCCACCGCCGCCACCGGCCTGTCCTGTTCCCGGGCCAGGACCACTGCCAGGTTGGCCGCGAGCGTGCTCCGGCCCACCCCGCCCTTGGTGCCGAAGACGGTGACCACCGTCCCGGGCCGACGGCGGCCAGCGGGAACACGGGCCGCGTCGGCAGCGCGATAGGCCCGCCGCACTGCCTCGGCAAGCTCCTGGCCGGAAAAGGGCTTAACCAGAAAGTCCCGGGCCCCCGCCTGCATGGCGCGGCGGAGGTAGTCGGGCTGGCCCTCCACCGAGATGACGATGACGCCGGCGGGGTGGGCCCTCAGGATTTCCGAGGTGGCGGTGATGCCGTCCTTGCCCGGCATGTGGATGTCCATCAGGATCACATCGGGAAGCAGCCGGGACGCCATGGCGACGGCGTCTGCGCCGTCGGCGGCCTCCCCCACCAGTTCGAAGTCGGGCTCAAACTCCAGCATCTTGCGGAGAGTCTCCCGCATCTGGGCCGAGTCCTCAACCACCAGGAGCCGTATCTTGCTCCGGGACACGGCCTCCCCCTCCTCCCCCGGCCCGAGCGCCGCTACCTTGGATCCGCCTCGGGCACTATCACCAATACCAGCTCGGTTTCCCCCCGCTCCAGTTCGCGGCTGGCGTATGGCGGAGGCAGGACGTGCAGGCCCGCCTGCGCCGCGCCGTCCTTGGTAGGCTCGGGCCTGAACAGGCCGGTGACCAGCACCGCCTCGTGGAGGTCCACCCTGACCACCGCCTGCGCAGAGTGCAGCCGCCCCAGGGGGGCGTCCAGGCCGGAAAGCGCCAGCTCCTGGGCAGGGGCATGGGGCCGGGGCGCGGCCCCCAGCACCCTGAGCCCCAGCCACAGCTCCAGGTCGATGAACGGCTGGTCATAGGCCTCGGGGCGCACCTGTACCTCCAGCCCGTAGTCCTGCCAGGTAGTGACCTCCTGGCCCTCCGGCCCGGCGCGGTAGGGGTACTCCCCCTCCAGCCGGTAGGAGACGAACTCCCGGTTCATGGCGATGAGATCGGCCCGGTCAACCACCCGGGCCAGGCCCCGGCTCGCCAGGCCGTCAAGCGCCTCGGCCACGGCATCGGGCACTTCGAGCACGGCGCTCACCCCGGGACGGGCCCCCGGCCCCAGGCTGCCCAGGGACCCGGGATCCACCTCGGCCAGGGTGAGCTTGAGCCTGATCTGGGACTTATACTCGTACGAGGCCAGGGAGGCTGCCTGGGTTCGGAACGCAGCGGTGGTAACCTCCACCGGGCCCAGGTCCTTCTCTCTCACCGCAGGGCGCAGCATCAGGCGGATGGTGCCGCGCTCGTCGGCCAGGGCCAGCACCGCGCCCTCCTCCGGCGTCACGGCCAGGGTCACGCTGGTGGGAGCCTTGACCTCGCTGGAGGGCTGGACGCCAACCGCCCCCTTCGACGGCCGGGACCCGCCCTCCAGGGCCCCGGTGCAAGCCAGTACGGGCAGGTCCTCCAGGATGAGGACGGTCTTCTCCTCCCCCGCCACCTCCTTGGTGAAGGTGGCCAGGACGTCCACCCTGTCGCCGGCGTGAAGGTGTCCAGCCACCCCGGCCACCTCGTTCACGCCTACGGTTATTGCCCTCAGGCCCGGCGGGACCGCGTATGCCAGCCCGAAAAGGCCGTCAGCGCCGGCCAGGCGGTCCTTGAGCAGGATCTCCCCCTGAAGCAGGGTGGTGGCCGCCACCTTGCCCACGGCGTCCTCCTTTCGGGAGACGGCGCCCGCCGAAGTAAGCTCCCGGGGGACACTTTTCAGCGCCAGCATGTCCACCTCGATGCGGGTCCGCGCCGGGATGGTCCGGGAGGCCACCACCACCTGCACGGCCTCGGCCGCGGGCGCTCGCGGGCCCTGGGCCGGCGCCAGCCGCCAGACGACCCCCAGTGCGGCCAGACCCAGGAAAACCGGAATGAGCACCAGACGCATCAACCTGGTCACTTGCCCCAGCCCCCTCTGCCTCTCCGTCAGCAGCACGGCGGGGTTCCCCGGCTGGACCGGCCCGCTAGGGGTTACGGCCCCGCCCCCCGGCCGCCTCCGCCACGTCTCAGGAAACGATCTTCACCACCCTAAGGCCGCAGTCGGGCGCCACCGGGAAGTCCTCCGAAGGACCGTCCACCACCAGGTGAAGGAACCGGCCCTGTACGTCCACGCTGGCGCCCCCCGACACCGCTTCAAGGAAGAAGGCGGCGAATCCGACGATGGTAGCCGCCTTGCGGCCCTCGACGTCGAAGGTGTTGACGATGGGCACCAGAAGGAGCCGCGGGGAGCCCGGCTCCACGGTGAGGTAGGTGGCGTCGGGGTCAGCGTCTATCCGGTCCCGCAGACCCTGGTAGGTGGGGCCCCGCATGTCGCCTGGCTCGGTCCAGACCTGGTCGCCCAGGCCCAGGCACCCCTCGTACCCGTAGGCCAGATTGTCGCGGTAGTTGCTGGCCCCCCGGCCCCCCAGCGCCAGGGCGTGAAAGTTGCCCTGCTCCGGCCCTTCGCCGTCCCCGCCCGCCTCGAGCTTGAGGGTGTACAGAGCGCCGTACTCGTACCCCGACAGCTCCACCCCCAGCGGCTGCGCCCCCTCGAGCCGGCTGAGGGAGGCCACGCGGCCGCGGGAAGACACCTCGAGGTCCCTTCCCCCCAGGCCCAGGGCGCTGGCGAAGCTGGGGCCGACGTGGCTCCGGACGGTGACCCGGACCACGTCGCCACCCTCCTCCACCCCGACCTCGGCCTGTCCCTCGGGGACGCCGTTGAGGGCAGCATACTCCAGCGCCATGGTGACGGCACCGTCTGGGTCTTCGGGCAGCAAGGCCGCACCGGCAAGGGCAGCTGAGTCGGCCACGTCCTGGAGCCTGCCCCTGGCCAGGTAGAGCTGGCCGGCGTCCAGCGCGATCGCGCCAAGGCCCAGAATGGCGGTCACGGCGAGGCCGACCAGCACCGTGACCATGCCCTCCTGTCTCTGCCACCAGGCGGCCAAGGCGACCACCTCACTCCATCCGCATGCTAAGGGTAGACTGGAGAGAGAGCACTTCCCCTACCAGGTCCGACATCAGCGGCACCATGAGCTCGAAGGGGTACTGCACGGTCACGGTGAGTGCGACCCCGTGCTCCCGGCTGGCCTCGGGGGGGGTTATGGACACCGTCAGCAGGGCCGGGTCAAGCAGCACTGCGGAATCCAGCACCCTCTGGGTGATCTCGGCGTCGCTGGCGCCGGTGGCCCCCAGGCGGGCACCTTCGCGGGCGGCATGCTGAAGCGCCAGGTCCACGGCCACCAGCCGGCCCACCTCGGCGATGCCGAGCAGCACCAGCAGGAGCACAGGAAGAAGAAGGGCCAGTTCCACGACCGCCTGGCCCCTCCCCTGCCTCCATGCCTTTCCGACCCGGCTCCTGAACCCCGTCACCCACTTCCGCCCCGCCATCAACCACCCTGCCCTTCAGGGGGGTGGAAGCCGGAGGCCGAAACCGTCCCGGCGCGGCCTGGCCCCGACCTCCGGCTTCCGGTCTTGGGGGCCCGGAAACTTCTCGCCGCAGGCGCCCCGACGGTCAGGGAGTGCCGGTCAGCGAGTCCACAATGTTCTGGAATATAGTCCTGAGCTGCCCACCCAGGAGCCCCAACACAGCCACCACCGCCAAGGCTACCAGCGCTATGATCAGACCATACTCCACCATGCCCTGGCCTTCCTCACGCCCCAACCACTTCCTGAGCAGCCTGAGCACCCCCGTTCACCCCCTTCCCTTGCGGCTTACCGATAGTCAAGGGCCCCCCGGGTGACCCGAAGGGGCCCGCCTCCACGACAGGCGGCGTCCCGGTCGGCAGCCCGGCGGTCCTGACCGGCAGCGGCCGGCTTTAAACCCGTGGCTTTGCGCCCGCCCCTTTCGGGGCGTTTGCCCTTTGCAGCCCGGGCGGCGGCGGGGCTGCTGTGTACAACCTCTGGGCCAGGCGGACGCCCCGCCCCCGTCTTCGCCTTAATTGTACCGCGGCCGCGGGGCGGGCGCCATCGGACGAGAGGCCCATTTTCGTAGGACTTTGGACCCAGGCAGGGACAGGGGGGTGCAGCAGAACGCACCCGCTGCCCCCTCATTCGGTGGACCAGGCGGGGCCCTTGACCGCCAGCCGGTGCTTATAGACCTTGATGTTGGACTCCGGCACCCAGCTTCCGCCACTGGGATGACACCGGGCGGCCCGCCGGCCTGAACGTTGGCGATAGTCCACCAGACTCCCCCTTGTCACGTGCCACGTGGAACCGGCCGCGCTGGTAGATCACCCGGCCGAAGTATGTGGAGAAACCCCAGAGCCAGCCTCAAACAGTCGTTTGCCACGAACCTCTTGACTCACACCCCCGAGCGGAATGTATTGACAAGTACGGGGCAATGTGCTAATTATGGAGATAGATGGGATGACTCGTTTAAATCTGGACTCCAAGCGAGAAAGGGGGGTAGGACGTGTACTCCAAGGCCGCGTACTACAAGGTCGAGGCGGGGGCCACCTGTGTGTGCGAGGGCGGTGCCATGGCCGTGTAAGGGGTTCGGGGGCCGGCTTTACCGGCCCTGAAGCCGATGCGGTTCGTCGCGGAGGGCCTGCTTCGAGCAGGCCCTCCGGCCACATTCCACAGGAGCCGGGCCCGGCCGCCTGACGGAGGCCAGCCCCCGCCTGGGCCCATTCGGGCTGACCTCCACCTCCCTAGACTTCTCCACGACCTGCGAGCCCGAGCGGCATTCCATTTCACTCCTTGGGTTGGGGGTGCCAACACCCCCCCCCCCCGCCCCCCCCCCGCCCACCCCCGCCAGCCCAAAGAAGCCCCACGGGGCTCGCCCATCGCGGG
>JAIMBG010000118.1 GCA_023511555.1 Acetobacteraceae bacterium
GAGCCTCTGCACGAGGCGTATGTCCCGGACCAAGGCCGGCCGGCGATTCCGCCGGAGACCCTGGTTCGAGCGCTGGTGCTGGGCTACCTGTACCGTATCCCGTCCTTTCGTAAGCTGTGCACGGCCATCCAGGAGAACCTGGCCTTCCGGTGGTTCCTCTACCTCGGCCTGGAAGACGAGGTGTTCGACCCCTCTTTCAGCAGCCCCTTTCGGCCGGCGGAAGGTTCCACCCCCAGGGCTCGACCCCCCTGGGATTCCGTCGAAGGCGGCGACCGGCTTCAGCGCTATCCTCATTATGTGTCGGAGGGAGATGGACCGCGACAGTGTGGAGAGGGACGAGTGCCCTGTTCAGACTCAACGACGAGGGGTGGCTGCGACATGCAAATCCGTGGAGCGTCTGGACGCGAAACACGGCGCTGCCCGCGTTGATCCTGGCGGTGTGGAGCAGGGCATGGCTGGGGGCCTGGGCGCTCCTGCCGGTTTCGGCTGCGGTGCTCTGGACGTTCGCGAACCCTAGGATCTTTCCCCGCCCCAGATCCACTAACAACTGGGCGTCGAAGGCCGTGTTTGGGGAGAGGGTCTGGTTGAACCGTGGCAGGCTGGCGATTCCCAGGCACCACACCGTGTTGCCGGGAGTCCTGAACGCCGTCAGCGGTGCCGGGACTGTGCTGGTCGTATGGGGATTGTATTGGCTCCATGCGTGGCCGGTGGTTTTGGGGTGTTCCCTCGTGTACGCCGGGAAGCTGTGGTTCCTGGACAGGATGGTTTGGCTTTACGAGGACATGAAGCACGTCCCTGAGTACGGAGCATGGCTATACTAGAGCTGAACGCCTGTCTGCCCAAACCGACCGGGCTGGGAGCGGCAGGGCCGGGGCGACGACGCCCGGGCCCCTTCTTGTCTTCGGCTTGCGCCGAGGCACAGGTCCGGGGTCCTGGCTTGCGCCGGGGCCGGTTTGGATTTCCAGTGCCGGGGGGTTGCACTGCGGCCAGGAGTGTGCTATAGTAATAATGGGTACTTACCCGCTACTCATGCTATAACTATGAGCGCCGGCTGTAAGTGCCCGCATATGAAGGACGGGATGCCTAGAGCGGCGAGCCCGGTCGGCGCCTCTGTTCCTTTGGGGGGCGGCCGCCAAGGGGTCGGGGGGTGGAGCTCTGAAGGTGGCGGTGTGTTCTCAGGGTGTGGGATTGGGCGCACCGGTGGATCGGCGCTTTGGCCGCTGCAGGTACTTGGTGGTGGACCTCCACTCCGGCGAGCACCAGTCGGTGGTCAATCCGGGTGAAAGCGCGCCGGGGGGCGCCGGGGTTCGAGCGGCCCAATCGCTGGTGGCCATGGGGGCCGATGCCCTGCTGCTGGGCGACATCGGCTCTCACGCTCCGGCTGCGCTCAGGGCGGGCGAGATACGCGTGTACACGGGCATCCAGGGGACGGTGGTCGATTCTTTGGGCCTGTACCGGGACGGCAAGCTGAGGCTGGTAGCAGAGGCGACGGCCCCGGGCGCGGGGTCCCGGGGGCGGTCGCCCGGCCGGCAGGCGCCAGGGTCCACCTGGACCGGCGAGGAGGGACAGCAGTGAGGATAGCCATCAGCACGGAGGGCGGCATGGTGGCGGAGCACTTCGGGCACTGCCCGGAGTATACCCTGGTCGAAGTGGAGGGCGGCGCTGTAAGGAGCCGCGTGGTCGTCCCGAACCCGGGGCACCGACCCGGAGCCGTGCCGGAGTACTTGGGCCGCCTGGGAATGGACCTGGTCATAACGCGGGGGATGGGACGCAGGGCGCAGGCGCTGCTCGAAGAGCGCGGCATAAGGACGGTGGTAGGCGTCTCCGGCCGGGTCGACGAGGCGGTCGCGGCGTACCTGGCCGGCACCCTCCGCGACGGCGACAACGCTTGTGAGGGAGGCCGAGGCGGGTGCGGCGGCGGTAGGCCCGGTCTGGAGCCAGGCTGCTGCGATGGGGCGGGGCCGGCAGGGGTCGCGGCCGGGGCCCCGGCTCGGGCGCCGGTGGAGCGCGGGGAGCCGTAACTGGCCGTCATGGCGGGCCTCCGCTCTCTGGTGCGGGGCCGGCTCAGGGGCATGCCCCGACAGCGCCCTCGCCAGAGCTGAAGGGGCCTGCCGGCATAGCGGTCCCCGCGAGCTGTCAGCATAACAGGAAGGAGGGTCCAAGCGTGGTCAGGGGAAGGGACGTCTACGGGCCTGGGTTCTGGAAGGGCGGCCCGGGTCCCTGGGGCCAGGGTTGGCGTCCCGGCTGGTGCCGGGGCCTGGGCTGGCGTGCGGCGTGGAGCCGGTGGCCGGACGCGGAGGACGAGGCGGAGTGGCTGAAGTGGCGGGAGCGGATGCTCAAGCGGGAACTGGATGACGTGGGTCGCAGGCTCAAGGAGCTGGGCGACGGGGCTGAGCCGGGGGTCGGAAGGTGAGTTTGGAGTCCCCCCCGGCCCTTCGGGGCCGGGGTCTGGGCCCCGCAGCCTGGCCGTGCTGAAGGACAGGGTGCGGCCTTTTGGGGGCGAATCCGGGAGTTGTGCGACGGCGGCCGCCGGTGAGCCGCCGGGACTGCCCAGACCAGAACGGCCGCAGACGAGGAGGGAAGCTCATGCCCAGACCCCCCAAGCCCCGCCAGGTCGAGTTCGTGCCGGAGGTCACCTACTTCAAGCCGGCGGGGGTTCCTCTCTCCGTGCTGGACGAGGTGTGTCTCGGTGTCGACGAACTGGAGGCCTTGCGCCTCAGCGACCTGGAGGGCCTGGGGCAGGAAGAGTGCGCCGGGCGGATGAACCTGTCCCAGAGCACCTTTCAGCGCATACTGAGCGCGGCTCGGGAGAAGCTCACCCGGGCCGTGGTGCACGGCAAGGCCATAAGGATCGAGGGCGGCCACTACCAGTTGGTGCGGCGTCGGTTCTTCTGTCCCGAGTGCGGCCACCGCTGGCAGTGTGAGGGCCCGGAAGAAGCGACGCCTGCCGGCGATCTGCACCCGCCGGCCCCGGGGGACAGGGCACTGCGCTGCCCCGCCTGCGGAGGCCGGGCCGCCAGGCCCGGGTGGGGCGGCGGCCGGGAATTCGGCTGCCGGCGGTGGTAGGCGCGGCCTGGGGCCGGAGACGGCCGCCGCTTCATGGCAATACAGGCCCGTGACGGCGCCCTCGGGCTCCCGCCTGCCTTCGCGCCCCCTGGGCCTTCCGGCCCGGGCCCATCCCTGTGGGTTCTGTGTGACCGTTCGGGCCCGCGCGCAGCGAGCCGGACGCATCACTGGAGTGGCGTTTTTCCAAGGTGGGGGTTGCGCTCCCGCAGGATTTTTCCCCTCCGGAGGCGAAAGCCTGTCGTCGAATCCTCAGCGCCGCCCGGCAGAGGCTAGCGTGGGCCGTGGCGGAAGGGAGGGCCAGCCGGCGGCGGTAGGCGCGGCCTGGGCCACACACGCTGCTTTCTGGCAATACTAGCCGTGTGTGGCCATGCTCCCGGCCTCCAACCCGTGGCGACGGTCCAGCCGGGGGTCGCGCCCCAGGACCGCCTGGCGCCAAAAGGGATCCCTCGGGCGCGTAAGAAAAAGTCCACCCGCCCAAGAGGGTTTCTGCTCACCCGGCTTGAATACAGGGAGAGGGGTTTATCGGGAGCCGTCAAGGGGCAGGCGATGGGCACGGTGGGCGGCCGCCGCCCGGCAGGGTGGGGGGCAGCATGGTTCTCGCCTGGAGTTGGCCCCGGGCGGCTTCGTGCTGTGCAGCGCTTACTGGCCCGAGACGCCGCCGCGGGTCGCCGCGGGGGGACTACCACTGATGGGGGAAGGAAGGTGGTGGAATGGACGGGCTGGGAGAGAGGGCCACGGCCCTGGAGCGCAGGGTCATGCCGGAAGAGGGCCTGGACCAACTGGTGCGCGCCCTGGCCCGCCGCGGTCCGGTCTACGGCCCGGTGAGGCAGGACGGGGCGACGGTGTACGGGGAAGTGGAAGGCGCTCAAGACCTCGACCTCCGCTGCACGCCGTTCACCTATTCACCCAAGGCGCTGCTCCACCGTCCCAGGCAGGTGCTGTTCCGCGCCGAGCGGGCTGAGGGGTTTGTGCCGCGGGAGCCCGAGGAGGACGGCAGGATGTCCATAATCGGCGTACGGCCCTGCGACATGAGCGCCATCGCGGCCCTGGACCAGGTGTTCAGCCAGGAGTACCCCGACCCCTACTACCAGCGGCGCCGCCAGAACGCGCTTTTGGCGGCGGTGAACTGCGTGGAGATGGCGGAGCACTGCTTCTGCACCTCCATGGGCACGGGGCCGGGCCTGGCCGCGGGGTTCGACCTCCTGCTTACGCGGCTGGAACACGGGTGGCTGGTGGAGGCCGGCACGGAGGAGGGCTGCGCGGTCCTCAAGGAGGTGGAGTCCCGGACCGCCACGGACCGAGACCTCCAGGAGAAGGAGGAGCTGATAAGGAAGGCCGCCGCCGGTGCCAAAAAGCAGCTCCAGACGGAAGGCCTGCCTGGCCTCATGCGGGACCGCTTCGAGGACCCCGTGTGGAAGGAGCGCAGAGAGGAGTGCCTGGGCTGCGCCAACTGCACCAGCGTCTGCCCCACCTGCTTCTGCTACGACGCTTACGACGTGGTCAACGTGAAGGGTGACAAAGTGGAGCGCACCCGCTGCTGGACCGGCTGCCCCGTGGTGGACTTTGCCCGGGTCCACGGCGGCAACTTCCGCTCCGACAGGGGGGAGCGGTTCAAGCAGTTCGCTTATCACAAGCTGTGCTACTGGAAAGACCAGTTCGACCGGCTCGGCTGTGTGGGCTGCGGGCGCTGCATGACCTGGTGCCCGGCCAAGATAGACATCGCTGAGACCGCCCAGTCGTTCCGCCGTGGGGGTGAGGCCAGGTGAGCCGGCACGCGGCTAACCCGCTCAAGCCGGAGCCTGCGGTCATAAAGGCCATCCGGCAGGAGACGTACGACACCACGACTTACACCATGGGCTTTCGTGAGGGCGAAAGAGCCAATCGCTTCTCGTTCGAGCCCGGCCAGTTCAACATGCTGACGCTGTGGGGCATCGGAGAGGCCGCCATATCCCTGAGCTCCCTGCCCGGGGGCAACGGCACCTTCGACCACACCGTGCGGTCGGTGGGCGACGTTACCAACGCCCTGCGGCGGCTCAAGGTTGGGGACACCGTGTGGGCCCGGGGACCCTACGGCACGCCCTGGCCGCTGAAGGAGGCCAGGGGCCGCGACCTGCTCATCATCGCCGGCGGCATCGGCCTGGCGCCGCTTAGGGGCGTGATCCAGGCCGTGACCTCGCGCCGCTCCGACTTCGGCAAGGCAGAACTGCTCTACGGCGCGCGCACGCCGGCCGACCTCCTTTACACCACGGAGTTCGACGACTGGAGGCGCGGGGGGCTGTCGCTCACGCTCACCGTGGACGCCGTGCCCGAGGGGGCCCGGTGGGAGCACAACGTAGGGGTGGTCACCACCGTCATGGACCGGGCCACGGTGAGGCCCGGAGGCGGCGTGGTCATGGTGTGCGGCCCGGAGATCATGATGAAGTTCGTGGTAAAGGAGCTTCTGGCGCGGGGATTCCGGCCCGGGGAGATATTCGTGTCGCTGGAGCGGCGCATGGAGTGCGGCGTAAGGGTCTGCGGCCGCTGCCAGTTCGACGGCAGGTTCGTGTGCCGGGACGGGCCGGTGCTCCCCTATTCCGACATCAAGGGCCGCGTCGGCACCATGCTGTAGAGGCCTGGTCTGAGGAGGGAGCGTGCCTTGAGCAAGCCCAAGATCGCAGTATACAAGCTGGCGTCCTGCTCGGGCTGCCAGCTCCAGCTCGTGAACCTGGAGCCGGAACTCCTTGACCTGGTAGGCGAGGTGGAGATCGCCTACTTCCCCATGGCCTCCCGGAAGACGGTGCCCGGCCCCTACGACATCTGCTTCATAGAGGGGTCCATCACCAGGGAGGAAGAGGTCGAGGTGGTGAAGAAGGCCAGGGAGGACTGCCGGGTGCTGGTGGCCATGGGGGCCTGCGGCACCGCCGGCGGGCCCCAGGGGCTCAAGAACTGGGCCCGGGTGGAGGACTTCAAGGAGAGGGTGTACCAGCGGCCGGACTGGATCCGCACCGGCGAAAAGAGCCTGTCGCCGGGGGAGAAGGTGAAGATCGACCTCTACCTCCCCGGGTGCCCGGTGAGCCGCGACCAGCTCAAGGAAGTCATAGTGGCGGCGCTGCTGGGCCGCAAGCCCTACCTGGGCGACTGGCCGGTGTGCGTGCAGTGCAAGATGAACAACAACGTCTGCCTCCTGGTGGCGTCGAAGACCCCCTGCCTGGGCCCGGTGACCCGGACGGGCTGCGGGGCGCTCTGCCCCACCTGGGGGCGCGGCTGCTACGGCTGCTTCGGCCCGTGCGAGGACGCCAACGTGGCCTCCATGGGGCGCATTCTCAGGGACCTGGGGCTCAGCCCGGAGGAGATAGTGCGCCGGTTCCGCCACGTCACCAGCGGCGCCGAGGCGTTCAGGGAGGGGGCGAAGCTCTATGAAGGACAGCAGGATTAGCGTCGGCTACCTGGCCCGGGTGGAGGGCGAGGGCGGCCTGGACGTGGTGGTGTCCGGGGGCCAGATAACCGACCTCCGCCTGAGGGTGTTCGAGCCCCCCAGGTTCTTTGAGGGCTTCCTGGTGGGGCGGAGCTACCAGGAGGTGCCGGACTTCGTCTCCCGCATCTGCGGCATCTGCCCGGTCTCTCACCAGCTCACGTCTATACTGGCCCTGGAGGCCGCCCTGGGGGTGGAGGTGCCCCCGGAGGTGACCGCGCTGAGAAAGCTGTTCGCCCTGAGCCAGTACATCCAGAGCCACGCGCTGCATGCCTACCTGCTGGCTGCCCCCGACTTCCTGGGCTACCCCAGCGTCATCGAGCTGGCGCAGGACCACCCCGCCCTGGCCGCCCGGGCGCTCTCGCTAAAGCGCGTGGGGAACGATCTTACGGCGCTCATCGGCGGCCGGGAGGTCCACCCCGTCGGGGCGGTGGTGGGCGGGTTCCCCCGCGCCCCGACGCCGCGGGCGCTGCTGGCGATAAAGGAGCGGCTGGAGCAGGCCCGGGGCGAGGCGCTGGAGACGGTGGGCGCAATCGCGGGCATCAAGCCCCCCGAGTTCAGCCGCCCCACGGAGTTCGTGGCGCTGACCCAGCCCGACCAGTACGCGGTCAACGGCGGCCGGGCGGTCTCCAACCGCGGCCTGGAGATGACCGCGGCCGAGTACAAGAAGAAGATCACGCAGACCCAGGTGCCCCACTCCAACGCCTACCACTACACCGTGGCGGGCCGGGAGTCGTTCATGGTGGGGCCGCTGGCCAGGGTGAATCTCAACGCCAGGAGCCTCATGCCTGCGGCGCAGGAGGCGCTGTCCCGCTGCGGGGTCGCCTTCCCCAGCGACAACCCGTTTACCAGCATCCACGCCCGGGTCATAGAGCTGGTGCACAGCGTGGAGGAGTGCATCTCCCTCATCGACCGGCTGGCGCCGGCGCTCCCCAGGCGGGGCGGCCCGCTGCTGGCCGAGGTGAAGGTGAAGGCGGGGGAGGGCGCGGCGTTCACCGAGGCGCCGCGGGGCCTGCTCTACCACTCCTACACCCTGAACTCCAGGGGCCTGGTGGAGCGTGCCGACATCGTGACCCCCACCGCCCACAACCTCAGGCGGATGGAGGACGACCTATGGCAGTTCGTGCCCAGGGTGATCGAC
Source organism: Acetobacteraceae bacterium (assembly GCA_023511555.1). Lineage (GTDB taxonomy): Bacteria > Bacillota > Sulfobacillia > JAIMBG01 > JAIMBG01 > JAIMBG01. Next base: position 7,659 of record JAIMBG010000118.1, read on the forward strand.
CGGCCGCTGGAGGAGGCCACGCTGGCCTGTGAGATGGTGGTGCGCAACTACGACCCCTGCATCTCGTGTGCTACCCACTTCCTGCGCCTCGACGTCCGCCGCGTCGGTTAGCGGGCGCGGCGTGGCCGGGAGGCGACGGGCCCGGGCCGCACCCGCCCGGGGCCCGGTGGGCGGGCCCGCAGCGGCCGGTGCGGCGC
>JAIMBG010000119.1 GCA_023511555.1 Acetobacteraceae bacterium
GGGGGGGCGCGGCGCCGGGGGGGGCGCTCACGCGGGGCCCGCCCCACGCGGGCCGCGGGCCCGGGGCCTTCGACACCGGCCGGCGGGGCGCGTCGAACGAATCCGGCGTCCCGCCACCCGCCCGCCGGCAGGATTCCGCCGTCCGGCGGCAAAGCTATGGAAGCAACTGCAATTGTCTCACCCTTAATTCCAGGAGGTTTCAACCATGCTTCGCCGCCTTTCATCGGACCCTTGGGCCCGCCCCCGCCTTGCCGCACCGATCTCCCGCGCCACCCTGTTGGTCGCCCTCTGCCTGGCCCTGCTGGCCTTCCCCTGCCCGCAGCCGGGACGAGCCCCCAGTGCCGCAGGCACCGCCCGGGCAGCCACCCCCCCCGGCCAGCCCTTGCCCCCCGACCCCTGGTACGGCGACGTGGAAGGGCACTGGTGTTGCCCGTACTTGAGGGTGCTGTGGGAGGAGGGCGCGACCGACGGCTACCTGGAGGAGAAGCAGAGGTGGAACCCGCGCCGGCACTGCTGGGAGCCGGCGGGGTGGGAGGCCGCCTACTGCCCGGAGCAGAAGGTGACCAGGGGACAGCTCGCCATGGCCCTGGTCAAGGCCTTCCGGCTGAAGCCCTACGACCGCCCCCGGCCCAGCTTCAGCGACGTGCCCCGCGATTACCGCGAGTATGCGATCAAGCCCGCCTACGCGTATATAGAGGCAGCTTGCCGGGGGCTGCTTCTCGCCCCGGCCTCCCCCACGCGGTTTGAGCCCCGGGGCGCGGTGGAGCGCCAGGAGGCCGTGGGGGCGCTGGTGGAGAGCCTGGGGCTGGCTGCCTTTGCAGCCTCGCTGGACCCGGTGGAGATCCGGGACAGCCTGTCGCGGTTCAGGGACTGGCGGGGCGTCCGCCCTGCGCTGCTGCCCGCCCTGGCCGCCGCCACCCGCCTGGGCATCGTCGAGGGCTACCCCGACCGGACGCTGCGCCCCCAGCGCCTGCTGAAGCGCTCGGAGGTCGCGGCGCTGCTCTACCGCTCCTGCCTCTTGGTTCTGGACGCCCGACCCAACCCGTTCTCGCCCGACGGCGACGGCGTGGAGGACTCCACTACGGTGCTGGCCACCACCCTCAGAAACCGCAATCTCAGCGGCTGGTCCATCCGGGTCACCGACCTCCGCGGCAGGGTGCTGAAGACCTTCAGCCCCGACCGGAAAAGCAGCCGGTCGGAGGCGCCGCCGCCGCTGCCCTGGGACGGCTCCGGCGAGGACGGCAGGCCCCTGGCCCCCGGCCTCTACTACCTCCGGGGCACCGTTCGGGACCGCTCGGGGCGGGAGTTTGACGCCATTCCCCGCCCCGTCTGGCTGAATGAGCACCGGCTCACGGCCCGGCTGGACCCACCGCTTGCCACGCCGGGGGCGTGGATAAAGGTGGCAGCCGAGACCCGGGGCACCGCCCTGGTGGTGTGGGCCCACCTCCCCCGCCAGGGCGTGGTGGCGCTCAGCGCCGCAGAGCCCCCGCCCTCCAGCTACGCCAACACCTGGGAGGGGCGGTTCCGCCTGGAGCCGGAGGCCGCCCCCGGCCCCTACCCCGTCACGGTTGAGGCCCGCTTCCCCGACACCTCCCGCACCGTGGACCTCAGGCTGGAAGTGTTGGTCCCCCTGTCCCTGAGCGGCGAACTGGTCCCCAACCCTGCCTGTCCCGCCCAGGAGGTGGCCGTGCTGGCCAGGACCTCGCCCAGCGCCGAGGCGGTTGAGGCCCTGCTCCCCGGGGGGCGGGAGGCCCGCCTGGAACGCCAGCCGCCCGACGGCGGGGAGACCCTGTGGAAGACGACGTACCGGGTTCCCCCGGATGAGGCCCCGGGATCGTATCCCGTGAGGCTGAGGGCCCGGGCAGGGTCCCAGACCCGCGAGGTCGAACTGAGCTTGATGGTGGAGGCTGAGCCCCGGGCCTGGCTCAACTTCATCCTGACGGACTGAACTCGGGGCTCCGGGCCGAGCCGGCCCGAAGACCCGCGCCGCCAGGGCAGCACCCCCGCGTCAGAGGGAACCTGGGGACACCACCATCCGTCCAATGGACAGCAGGGCCACCCCGCTCGAAGGACGGCGCCAGCACAGCCGGGTGGCCGGGAAACGTATAGCCGACGCCGCGTCGCCGGAAGCGCGGACGAGCGAGGCTGAAGGCGTCGCCGGCAACACGCCCCGTAATGTAGGGAGATGGGCACGACCGTGAGAAGCGGCTCGTCCCGGTAGGCCACCCACAGGATTCATAGAGGAATTCGGGGATACGCCCCGAACCCTCAATGGCACCGTGGAGGAGGGAGAGAGCATGAACTGGCTCGGAAGCATCCTTACCCGGGGCCTGGCGCTGACATTGGCCCTATGCCTGCTGCTTTTCGGCGGGCCGGGATGCGTGCGCGGCGGACACGAGACGGGGCCGTCCCCAGCCTCATCCCCACCGGGCAGAGCTGGGTCCGAGCCGGCGCCGGGCGCGGTTCCGGCCCCGAACCCGGCGCCCCCGTCGGGGCAGCCATCGCCCGCTGCCCCCGGCGGCAGCCTTCCCCTGGAGCGGCCCAGCCTGAGCCAGGTACCGGACGAGGTTCGGACCTGGGTTCAGGCATCGCTGTCCGTCTACGCGGGGCAGACGAAGAATTCGGGGGAGAAGACCTACATTCTGGTCACATTCGGCACCAAGCCGACGGGCGGTTATGCCGTGGAGATCCTGAAGGTCGATAGGGAGGCGGACCGCCTGATGGCCCGGGTCAGGTTCACCGAGCCCACCCCCGGACAGCCGGTCATCCAGGTCCTGACCAACCCCTATGACCTGGTGGCGATCCCCCGGACGGAGCTGCCCGTTGACTTCGTGAACGCCGACTACCCCGACCGCTACATCATGCGGGTGCTCAACACCGAGATGCGCCCCATCGTCGCGGACTCCACGTGGATCAAGCTGTTCGCCCCCGCCCCGGCCACCGAGGTGGCGGAGGTGGTCAGCTTCGAAGGTGTGGCCAGCGTGTTCGAGGGGACGGTCAACTACCGGCTAAGGGACAGCAAGCTGGAGGTCCGGAGCGAGGGCTTCACCACGGCGTGCATGGGCGACTGGGGCTACTTCTCCGCCCAGGTGGAGCTGCCTCCCGGACTACAGGCGGGAAGCACCGTCTACCTTGAGCTCTACACCATCAGCGCTAAGGATGGCAGTGAGCAGGATCAGGTGATAGTCCCCCTCCTGGTGAAGGGCTAGGCTCCGGCACCACCCGGCAGGGGCAGTCGTAGAGCGCCCCGCCGTGCCCCATGTCGGTCTCCAGGCTGGGGGTGACAAGGTTCACCCCCAGCCCGTCCTTTACCCACCCGCCGGCATAGATTCTCACCGCCTCCGGCCTCTGGCCGGGCACCAGGCGGGCCCGGCCGGGCATGGCCCCAACAGGCGTCTCCACCCTCACCCGCTGACCGTCGGCTATCCCTGCGGCCTCCGCCGCCTCCGGGGCCAGCCCCACCTCCACCAGCGGCCCGGGGTGAGCCCACCGGCCGAGCTGGGAGTGGATGGTGTCGCGATGCTGGGGGCTCAAGAGAACCAGGGGATACTTCCCCGACGCGCTCCACGCCGGCTCCCTATAGGTGGGCAGCGGGTCCAGCCCCTGGCTGGCGGCGGACGGCGAGAAAAGCTCAAACCTGCCGCTGGGGGTCAGGAACCGGCCCTCCTCCCACGGCACCCGGGGGGCAAAGGGGTGGCGCACCGACCGACCGCGCAGGTTGTCGGGGGTGAGACCCGCCGGGGCCAGGGGTGCCAGCAGCACCTTGAGCCACTCCTCACGGGTGCGGGCCAGGCCAGGCCCCAGGCCCAGCCGCACTGCCAGCTCCTGCCAGATGTCCAGCTCCGGCCGGGCCTCGCCGGGGGGTTCCAGCGCCGCCTCGCTGAGGGTCAGGAAGCTGTGCCAGGAGCAAAAGTAGAGATCCTCGTCCTCCCATGCCAGGGTGCAGGGCAGGATCACGTCCGCCGCCCCGGCGGTGTCGGTGAGGAACCCGTCGACCAGGACCACCAGGTCCAGGCGCCGCAGCGCCCACTCCAGCTCCCGCACCTGGGGCATCTGGGCCAAGGGGTTGGACCGGGTGATCACCGCCACCTTCACCGGAGGATCGTGGGCGGACGCCAGGGCCTGAGGCAGTACCGCCCGGGGCAGCTTGCGGGAAGCCCGGCGCCCCTCCGGGGCGGCGAGCGAGGCCAGGCTGCCGTGGAGGAAGAGGTGGGCGTAGTTGGCCCCGCCGCCCGGAACCCCGATGTTGCCCGAAATGGCAGCCAAAGCGTCTACCGCCCTGACCGCCGCCCCGCCGTTGGTGTAGCGCTGGAAGCCATAGCCCATGAGGATGCAGCCCGGGCGGCTGCGCGCGTAGCGGCGGGCCAGGGCCTCGATGTCCGCCGATGACACCCCCGTGATTTCCGCCGCCCTCTCCGGCGGGTACCGGGAGGCGAGCCCAGCGAACTCGTCGAAACCGGCCACCGCCCGGGACACGAACCCCCGGTCGACCAGGCCGTCGCGAATGATGGCCTGGGCCATGCCCAGGGCCAGCGCTCCGTCGGTCCCCGGGCGGGGAGCCAGATGGAAGTCGGCCCAGCGGGCCGTCGCCGTAGGGAGCGGGTCCACAACGGCAACCAGCGCCCCCCGGCGACGCGCCTCCTCCAGGAAGGGAAGGAGGTGGACGTTGGTGGCGGCCGGATTGCGGCCCCACAGGATTATGGTCCGGGCGCTGACATGGTCGGCGGGGTCATGGCACAGCGAGGCTCCGAAGTCGAACCTCTGCGCGGCCAGACCCGCCGACCAGCACAGGCTGCCCACGGGCTCGCTTGCACCGCCCAGGAGGTCGAAGAAGCGGGAGTCCAGGCTGCGCAGGGCCCCCATGGAGCCGGTGTCGAAGTAGTGCAGGATGGAGGTGGGGCCGAACCTGTCCCGGGCCAGGGCCAGGGCCTCGGCTACCCTGTCCAGTGCCTCGGTCCACGAGGCCGGCTGGAGCCCCGCCCCCCGCCGCGGCCGGACCAGCGGCTGCCGCACCCGGTCGGGGCCACAAAGGCGCTCCAGCAACCGGCGCGGCTTGGGGCAGCAGAAGCCCCGGGTAATCTCGTGCTCCGGGTCACCCCGCAGGCTTATCCCCTGTGCCGTCCTCTCCAGCTTTAGCGCGCAGCCGTCCCAGCAGTTGAGCGGACAGGCCACGTGATACGGCCGCCTCCGGCCGGGGCGGCTCAGTGCCCCGGTCCCTAGGGACCGATTCTGGCCCCCGCCTTCACCCCACCCGCGGGTCAACCCCCGCCCCTCCCTTTCGGGCTCTCGCGCCCGCTCGCCGCGGCGGTGCCCTGCGCCGCCCCCCTCCGGCAGCAGGCCCTCCCGTCCCCTCCTCTTGCTCCTGAGCCGCCGCCGGCCCTCCACCAGCCCCCGCCTCCAGCAGCCGGGGCCCGGCCTCCAGCAGGCCCTCCGCCACCGCGATCCCCAGGTACTCCAGGTCCTCGGTGGTGAGGTAGGTGGCGGCGGCCGCATCATAGAGGATGTTGCAGGAAGGCGGGAACTCCTCCCCACCGCGCCAAACCACCACCCCCACCGCCAGGCGGGGCAGGGCCGGCACCACCGCCCCGGCGTGGCCCAGGCCCAGCGGCCATCCGCCCAGGGTACGGGCGGCCGGTCCCAGAAGCTCGGGCCGCGGCCCAAAGAAGCGGGCCAGGGGCCTCAGCGCCCGGGCCTGAAACCCCCCGTAGTGGAAGGACCCTCCCGGAAGCTCGTGAAGGGCCACCCAGCGGTTTCTCGGCGGCAGGCCGCTGGCCTGAACCAGGTAATGGAGCAGCAGGATGCGGTGGACCAGGGGTAGCTCGGCGCCGCCAGGGCCGCCGGCCGCCCCGACCTCGCCCGAGGGGTAGGCCACGGTCACGGGCCTGCCCAGAAAGCTCAAAGTAAACCGGCCCGCCTCGGCATCAAAGTCCGCCCCGCTGCGCAGGGCGGCGTCCCGGGGAACCGTCCCTGCCAGGGTGCGGCACGCCACCCGCAGCGTGTCCTCCAGCCAGTGCCCTGCCGAACCTCCGCCCGCCATGACACGCCCCCCCGAGACCCCAAATACCCCTCCCCTGTTTTAATTGTTCGGCTGGGCGCCGGGCCGTTCCTGCCTGGTCCGACCGCGTCGGGCCGGTGGGGGCAAAATAAACCGGGGCCGGTCCTGGGCCCAACCCCGTGGATACCTGTCATCGCCGGGCAGAGCAGGCTGCCCGGCCGGCTAGTGGCGGAAAACCTGCAGTAGCCTGATAAGCGCGGGGCCGAGCAGCACGATGAACATGGTGGGAAAGATGAAGAGAACCAGGGGAAACAGCATCTTGATCGGGGTTTTCATCGCCTTCTCTTCCGCCATCTGCTTGCGCCGCCGGCGCATCTGCTCCGACTGCACCCGGAGCACCTTGCTCATGCCCACGCCCAACTCCTCGGCCTGTATGACCGCGGCGGCGAAGCTTTGGACCTCGGCCAGGCCGACGCGGGCGGCCAGCGCCCGCAGCGCGTCGGCGCGGGGCCGTCCCAGCCGCACCTCCTTGAGGTACTCCCGGAACTCGTCGCGAGTGGGAGCGGGGAACTTCTCCGCCACCTTCTGCACCGCGCCATCGAACCCCAGGCCGGCCTCCACCGACACGCAGAGCAGGTCGAGCACGTCGGGGAGGTGGGTCAGCAGCAGCTTCTGTCTGCGGCGGATGAGCCGGCTCAGAAAGTAGTCGGGAAGGAAGCAGGCGCACGCCGAGGCGCCGAGGGCCAGGCAGAGGAACCGCCCCGAGGACTGCCCCCCCGTCCCCAGCAGGAGGTAAAGCCCCAACAACGCCGCCGCGGCCGTCCCCAGGGACAGCACCCGCACCGCCAGGAAGCGGCCCGGCTCCATCGGGTTCCCGGCCCGGGCCAGCCGCTCCTTAAGCCGCTTCAGCGAGCCTCGGGGAGTGAACCTTGCCGCCCCGCGGGCCAGGCAGTCGACGAAGGGAACGACCACCCTCATCAGAAACGGCTCCTCGAGGGCCTGGCCGGCCGACGACGGCCGCCCACGGGGGTGGGAGCGAAGCCCTTCCAGCCGCTTCTTTAGGGCACCCTGCGCCCCCACCGGCAGGAGAAGGAGTGCAATGGCCCCCGCCATTCCCAGGAAGATCAGCCAGTCCACGGTCGCTACACCTCGATCTTCACGATTCGAGCTATGACCAGGACCCCCACCGCCTGCATGGCGGCGGCGCCGCCCAGCATGAGCCACCCCAAGGGCAGGGATAGCATGGGGCGCATGTAGTCGGGGTCGAACAGATACAGCAGGGCCCCCAGCCCGACGGGAAGAAGCGCGATGATCCAGCCCGAGACGCGGCCCTGGGCGGTGAGCGTCCTCACCTCCGCCAGGATGCGCACCCGCTCCCGGATGGTATAGGTGATGCGGTCGAGCACCTCCGCCAGGTTGCCGCCCACCTGGCGCTGAATGAGTATGGCAGTCACGGCCAGGTCCAGGTCGGGGCTAGCCATCCGCCTTACCAGATTGGCCAAGGCATCCTCCATAGGAATGTTGACCCTGATCTCCCGCGTGACCTGATCGAACTCTCGACCTATGGGGGGAGGCATCTCCCGCCCTACGACGTCCAGAGCCTGGACGATGGAGTAGCCCGAGCGCAGGCAGTTGGCCATAATCCCCAGCGCGTCCGGGAGCTGCTGGTTGAACAGTCGGGTGCGCCTCTCCGCCCTGTGTCCCAGGTAGGCCACGGGCAGGAACAGCCCCCCCCCCCCGCCCCCGAGCCCCCGCCCCGGCGGACGGGCCGCGGGGGGCCCCCCCCCCCCCCCCCCCCCCCCCCCCCCCCC
>JAIMBG010000120.1 GCA_023511555.1 Acetobacteraceae bacterium
GGGGGGGGGGGCCGGGGGGGGGGGCCGGGGGGGGGGGGGCCCCGGGCCGGGGGGGGGGGGCGGGGGGGGGGGGGGGCCCGCGCGCGGGGCCCGGGCCCCCCCCGGGGGGGGGCCCCCGGCGCAGGGGGCGGGGGGTGAGGCTGCTTCGATATTATTAATAAGGGGGGAGTGGGGGGGAGGCGAGGCCCATGGCTGACGGAAAGGGAAGGCTCGGCCGGGCGGCGAAGCGGGCGGCAGGCGGCCTGGGTCTGGCGACGGGGTGCTTCTGGCTGGTGTTTGCCGGCTGCTGCAGCGCGGCCCCGAAGGCCGGAGGGTGGGCGGCAGGGTAAACGGGGTGGCGACGCGGAGCCAGGGGGGGTGGCGGGGTGGCTCTTGACGAGGAGGACCCCGTGCGCCGCGGCTTGCGAGGAGGGGCGCGGGTGGTTGCCGTGGCGGCGGGCGTGTTCTGGCTGATCTACGGTATCTTAAGCTCGTCCTACGAGGGTGTCGGCGCGGTGGGTCGCCTGGCGGAGATGAGCCCCGGCCTGGTGTTCCTTGTCACCGCAGCTGCCGCTATCAGATGGGAGCTGGTGGGCGGGGCGCTGCTGGTCCTGGAGGGGCTGGGCACCTGGTGCCTTCTGGCCCTGAGCGGGGGGCCGCTGGGGCTGGTGGTCGAGGTCGCCGCCCTGCTGGGGCTGCCCCTGGTCGTGGCCGGCGCCCTGATGGTGTGGCTCAGCCGCACCGAGCCCGGGCGCCACGGCCAGTCCAAGGCGGGGTGAGGGCGGGGCCGCGGTCGGCCGCCAGGGCCCGAAAGAACGGACGGGCCGCGCCCGGGGGCGGTGCCGCAGCCGGCCTGCGGCAGCGGGCGGCCCCGCGGAAGGCGGGGTAGGGGTGCTCAGCCGCCCCGTGCCTCAACGAAGGCGTTGCCGTTTCCGAGAGGGAGCCCGGCGGAGCGGGGCCCAGCTAATTGCAGCCACCGGGCACTGTGGCGCGTTGTTGGGAGTTGACAGCTTGGGGCGCAAAGGTTTATAGTTAGGAGTAAAGCGCGTAGGGGGGGAACCATGTATCCCATCGGGAGGTTCGGGGGGCCGGAGATCGTCAACCCCACTGCTCAGGAACTGAGGGCGCTGGCAGCCGGGGGGGAGAGGACCACCCGGTTCGGCAGCGCCTCCTATGTTACCAAGGTCCGCAACAGAAGCGCCAAGAACACCTACGTGGTGGCCGACGGGATCCAGTTGGGCATAATGCAGCAGCCCTTTGCCCTGCGGGACTTCACCGCCATCACCGAGAAGGTTGACGCCTACCTCAAGGACCGCACGGTCATCCGCCTGGACCGGTGCATGGCCCTGCACCCCAAGGCCCGGATCGGCTGCCGCCTCTATGTGACCCGGGAGTTTGCCCGCATCGCCTACATGTGGCAGGTTACCCTCTTCCCTCCCCGGCCGGGTCAGGAGCCCGAGCTCACCACGGTCTACGTGCCCGAGTGGCCGGAGCGGATGATCCTGGTGCATCCCACCAAGGGCATCACCTACATCCTGGGGACCGACTATTTCGGCGAGTGCAAGAAGTCGTTCCTGCGCATGGCGATGTACCTGGTGAAGCAGAAGGGGTGGCTCGGCTTCCACGCCGGTTCCAAGCTGCTGCGGGTCCGGGGGGCGGACGGCGAGCTCCGCGAGGTGGGCTTCGTGATGTTCGGGCTGAGCGGGATCGGCAAGACCACGCTCACCGTGCAGGATCACGGGCTTAAGCCCCCTGAGGGCGTGGCCATACGCCAGGACGACGTGGTGTTCATGGAGCCCAGCGGGTACTGCTACGGCACGGAGGCCGGCTACTTTTTCAAAACCGAGGGCCTGGAGCCTACCCAACGCGTGCTTTACGCGGCGGCCACGCACCCGGAGGCCATCCTGGAGAACGTCTGGGTGACGGAGGATGGCGAGGTCGACTTCACCAACTACGAGCTGACCTCCAACGGGCGGGGGGTAGTCTCCCGCTCCGTGGTGCCGCTGGCCGACGACGAGATCGACCTGCCCCGCGCCCACAAGCTGGTGTTCATAATCCGGCGCAACGACACCGTCCCGCCCGTGGCCCGGCTCTCGCCGGAGCAGGCGGCGGCGTTCTTCATGCTGGGGGAGTCGATCGAGACCTCGGCCGGCGACCCCACCCGGGCCGGCCAGTCCAAGCGCGAGGTGGGCACCAACCCATTCTTGATCGGCCCGGAGGCGGAGGAGGGCAACCGCTTCCTGGAGATACTGCGCCGCAACCCCGACATCGAGTGCTTCCTGCTCAACACCGGCAGCGTGGGCGCGGCCCCCGGCACCAGGGGCGAGAAGATCAGCGTGCCGGTCTCGGCCCAGATAATAAAGGAGATCGCCCGCGGCGGAATGGAGTGGGAGTTCGACCCCCACTGGGAGTACCAGGTCCCCAGATTCGTCGCCGGCGTCCCCATCAAGCGCTATCGGCCCTGGACCTGCTACCTGCCCGGTGAGTACAGCCAGCTGGTGGAGCGGCTGAGGCGGGAGCGGCTGGAGTGGCTGGGGCGCTTCCCCGGGCTGGACCCGGCGATCCCCAAGGCCATCGAGTGTCCCCTGGTGAACGTGGCGGCGGGGTAGGGATGAGCCGGGCTGGGGCGCCCACCCTGGGTGGCGTGAGCGGGGGCGCCGCGGCTGTGCCCCGAGCCGGGCCTGGAGCGGTGCGTGGGGCAGCACGGCGGCGTGGTTGAGGGTCCCTGGGGGAGAAATCGAGGGGCGGGCCGGCCGCCCCTTGTGCTTTTCTCGTAGCCGCCGTGGGCTACATCTCTCCCGTCTTTCCCCAGCGGCAGGTGACAGTGACCCATGTCTCGGGCCAGGTTGCGGGCAAGACAAGAGTCCTTGCCTTTTTTTCAGTTTTAGGGCTAAAACTGAAATCAGCATTTTGGTTATCGCAGTTTACTGAAGGTTTGACGGAAGAGGGTGGAACACCTGGGCAAGGCGCGGAGTTTGTCCCACCGCCGGTCCCAGAAATGCAAAAGGCCTTGCACGATTTCGAGCGGTACTACCACGAGGGGCCTGAGCCGGCTCTGGTCAAGTGCGGGCTGCTGCACGCCCAGTTCGAGACCATTCATCCGTTTCTTGACGGCAATGGCGGGGTGGGGCGTCTTCTGATCAATCTCTTCCTGCGGGAAAGCAATGTCTTGCAGCGGCCTCTTCTGTATCTAGGCTCCTATTCTAAGACGCACCGGCGCGGGTATTACGACGCGCTTATGGCGGTCAGAAATAAGGGGACTGGGAAGGGTGGCTGAAGTTCTTTCTCTCTGGGGTGTTTGAGGTTGGGGTTCAGGCGGCCGACACGGCCAACCGCTTGCTGGAGCTTGCGGCTGCGGACCGGCAGCGGATCAGGCAGATCACACGTTCGGGGAGGGTGCGCGACCTATACAGTCTTCTGCTGGAGCGCCCAGTCATGGGGTTGGCCGACGTACAACGCGAGCTTGGGGTCGCATACAACACGGCCGCCAGCCTGGTAGGAATACTGGAAGGCTGCGGCATATTAAAGGAGATAACGGGCAGGGGCCGGGGACGCAGATGGGTTTACCAGCGATACACTGAGATCTGGCCGAGGGGGCGTCGGTGGCAGGTTAGGTGGCGGAGATCACAGAGTCTGTGCCGGGGTGGTGCGCATGGCCACGGTGGTTCTGGCCCGCAGGCGTTACCCGCGAATCGAGGCCGGGCACCCCTGGGTGTTCCGCACCGAGGTGGACGCGGTGCGGGGCACCTTTGAGCCCGGAGACCTGGTGGAGGTGGCCGACCACCGGGGAAGGTTCCTGGGCCGGGGCTACATCAACCCCGCCTCTCAGATCCTGGTGCGCCTGCTGACCCGGGCCGACGAGCCCATAGACGCCGCCTTCTTCCTGGATCGGGTGTCGCGCGCCTGGGAGTACCGGAGGAGGGTGCTGGGGGCCGAACCCTGGGCCCTGGAGTCCTGCCGCGCCATTTTCGGCGAGGCCGACGGCCTCCCTGCCCTCATCGTGGACAGGTTCCGCGACATACTGGTGGTTCAGTCCCTGGCCCTGGGCATTGAGGTCAGGATGCCGCTGGTGGTGGAGGCCCTGAGGCAGGTGTTTGCGCCCCGGGGGATATACGCCCGCAACGACGTCCCGGTGCGGTCGCTGGAGGGGCTGGGGCAGGGGAAGGGATGGCTGCTGCCTCCCGAGGGGGCTGGGGAGGGGCCGGAATCTGGGGCGGGGACGGCTTCGCCGGCGGGGGAGGCCGGCCCTGCCCCGCGGGACCGGACCGGTGGCGAGCCTTGGGGAGGTGAGCCCGCCGGGTCGGCCTCGGCGACGCCAGCGGATCTGGCCATGCCCCAGCCCATCGCCATCCGCGAAGGCCCGGTGACCTTCCGGGTGGACTATGCCTCGGGCCAGAAGACCGGGTTCTTCCTGGACCAGAGGGAGAACCGGCTGGCGGTGGCCCGGCTTCTCCGGGGGGCGCGGGTGCTGGACGCCTTCGCCTACACGGGGGGATTCGGGCTTCAGGCGCTTGCCGCCGGGGCGCGGGAGGTGGTGGCGGTGGAGTCCTCGACCGAGGCCTCGGCCCTGGCGCATGCCAACGCCGCGCTCAACGGCGTGGCCGAAAGGTACCAGGCGGTGACCGCCAACGCCTTCGACCACCTGAGGGCCCTGGACAGGGCACGGGAGCGCTTTGACGCCGTGATCCTCGACCCTCCCGCCTTCGTAAAGGGGCGCGCGGCGCTGGAAGGCGCCCTCCGCGGCTACAAGGAGATAAACCTCCGCGCGCTCAGGATCCTTGCGCCCGGCGGCCTGCTGATCACCTGCTCCTGCTCCTACCATCTGGGCGAAGACGAGTTCCGGTCGGTGGTGCTGGAGGCCGCGGTTGACGCCGGCCGGAACCTGCGCGTCATCGAGGCCCGGGGCCAGGCCCGCGACCACCCCGTGTTGCTTGCGGCGCCGGAGACCCGCTACCTCAAGTGTCTGGTGGCGGAGGTGGGGTGAGCCGGGGGGTTCGGCTGCGGCCGTCAGCCCGATCGGCGCCCCGGGCCGGGGCCTCCCCGGCCATCGCCCTCCCCAGCTCCAGGGCCCTGAGGTTGGGCTCCACGGCCCGCGGCAGCCTAGCCCTCAGCGCCTGCTCCCAGGCGCCGGGGGCGACGTCCCCCAGGTGCGCCGCCAGCGCGCCCAGGGCCACCACGTTCAGCACCCTCAGGCTGCCCAGCGCCCCGCGCACCCTCTCCGACTCAACCACCAGAACTCGGCCCGCCACGGTACGCAGGGCGCAGAGCACCTCTTCCAGGGGCGGGTAGGCGGCCTGGCCTGAGAGCACCGTGGCCGGCACCAGCCGCAGGTCGGTGGTGACCGCCAGCCCGCCGGGCGCCAGCCAGGGCAGGTACCGCAGGGCCTCGAGCGGCTCCAGCGCCACCAGCGCCTGGGCGCGGCCCCGGGGGATGAGGGGCGAGTGCACCTCCTCCCCCCGGCGGACGTGGCTCTCCACGCTGCCGCCCCGCTGGGCCATGCCGTGCACCTCGGACTTCTTCACCTCGAAGCCTGAGGAAAACCAGGCCTCGGCCAGGAGGTCGCTGACCAGGAGCACACCCTGGCCCCCGACGCCGACCACCAGCACGTCGTCTATCCGGGGACACGCGCTCGGGCCCTGCGTGCCTGGGCCCACAGCGGCCTCCGTCACCGCCGTGCCCTCAGCGCCCACTGCCGTTCCCTCCCCCGCCTATGGCTTCCATGGGACAGACCTGGGCGCAAACCCCGCACCCCGTGCAGCGCCCGGCGTCGATGCGGGTGATCTCCCCCGGCTCGAGCGCCGGGCAGCCCAGCTCCCAGCACGAGCCGCAGCCGGTGCAGCAGACCGGGTCCACACTCATCGGCTCCCGCCGGGCCCCGCGGTCGAGCAGCACGCAGGGTCGGCGGGAAATCACCACCGCCGGCCCTTCGTGCGCCAGGGCGGAGCTCACCGCCTGCCGGGCCGCCTCCAGGTCGCAGGGATCGACCACCTCCACCTTCTCCACGCCCACGGCGCGGCACAGCCCCTCGAGGTCCAGCCGGTGCGTCCTCTGCCCCTCAGCGGTCACGCCCGTGGCGGGGTGGGGCTGGTGGCCCGTCATGGCGGTGGTGCCGTTGTCCAGGATGATGACCGTCACCGCGCCCCGGTTGTAGACTACCTCGATGAGCCCGGTGATGCCGGAGTGCACGAATGTGGAGTCCCCTATCACCGCCACCGTGCGCCGCGAGGCCTCGCGGCCCAAAGCCAGCTCGATGCCCATGGCCTGGCCGATGCTGGCCCCCATGCAGGTGCAGGTGTCGATGGACTGGAGCGGCGGCAGCACCGCCAGGGTGTAGCACCCGATGTCGCCGGTCACGGTTACGCCGAGCCGATGCAGCACGTAGAACATGGGTCGGTGCGGGCAGCCCGGGCACAGCACCGGCGGCCGCCCGGGAAGCGCCGGGGATGGCGGGGCATGAGCCGCCGGCGTGCCGCCGCCCGCCGGCCCGGAGGCCGCAACCGCCAGCTCCGCCGCCGGTGCCGGTGCCGCCGGGCGGGCTGCCGACCTCTCCCCCAGTGCCGTCTCGGCCCCGCAGGCTACCAGCTCAGGGGACAGCTCCCCCACGGCGGGAAAGAACGCCTTCCCCGAGGCGTCGAGCCCCAGCGCCCTGACCTCCGTCTCCCAGAAGGGATCCAGCTCCTCCACCACCAGCAGCCGGCCCACCCGGCGGGCGAAGTCGAGGATCAGCCGCCGGGGCAGGGGCCAGGCCAGCCCCAGCTTCAGCACCGAGGCCTGGGGCAGGGCCTCCCGCACGTACTGGTAGGCGATGCCGCCGGTGACGATGCCCAGGCCGGGGTCCCTCATCTCCACGCGGTTCCAGGGGCATTCCTCGGCCAGCTCCTCCAGCCGCCGCAGGCGTTCCTCCACCAGGGGGTGGCGGGCCCGGGCGTGGGAAGGCACCATCACCATCTTGGCCGGGTCCTTGACCCAGCCCGGGGTGCGGCCCGGCTCCCTCCGCTCCCCCAGCTCAACTGGGCAGCGGGTGTGGGAGACCCGGCTGGTGGTGCGGACGAGCACCGGGGTGTCAAAGCGCTCCGAAAGGTCAAACGCTGCCCGGGTGAAGTCCAGCGCCTCCTGGCTCGACGAGGGCTCCAGCACCGGCACCTTCCCCAGGCGCCCGTAGTGGCGGTTGTCCTGCTCGTTCTGGGATGAGAACATCCCAGGGTCGTCGGCCGTGACCACCACCAGGCCGGCCGTCACCCCTATGTAGCTGGCGGTGAGCAGGGGATCCGAGGCCACGTTGAGCCCTACGTGCTTGAACGCCACGATGCTTCTGACCCCCGCCAGCGCCGCCCCCAGGGCGACCTCCAGGGCCACCTTCTCGTTGGGCGACCACTCCGCCCTGACCTCGGGGAAGGCGGCCAGAGATTCCAGTATCTCGGTGCTGGGCGTGCCCGGGTAAGCGGTGGCCACCTTCACCCCGGCCTCCCAGGCCCCCCGGGCTATGGCCTGGTTGCCCGTATACAGAGCGCGCACCCCCCATCCCTCCCTCCCCCGGGGTTTTCTACGCCCGCCTTGCCACTCCTCCCAGCGAGGGTGGCGGACCGGGTTCAAGGAACGCGCCGGGGCCCAGCCGGCCCCACCGCCCGATGTGAGTAAAATTTATCGGGGGGCGGGATAGGACAGGTCCCTCTGAAAGAGAGGGAAGAGAGGGCTCGCTCTAGAAGGCAGTAGTGACCCAAACCCTGCCAAGGAGAGGAGGCCTCTCTTCCCATGCGTAATCGGATCAAGGAACTGATAGCCGAGGGCAAGCTGAGTCTCA
>JAIMBG010000121.1 GCA_023511555.1 Acetobacteraceae bacterium
ACCCGGGCAAAGGCGCGGTCAACCGCTCCAGAGCTTGCTCGACGCGGGTTGGACCTTCCGCGGGGAGGCGCCGCCAGTGCTCCCGGGCCTAGAGCTGAGGCGGTCCCTGCCGAGGGCCGCTCAAAGCAGTTAGGGCGACGAAGGGCGAAGCGTGGAGGAACTTGCGACGGGTCATACCGGCAGGGCAGAAGGAGCTTTCCAGTTCCCTCCAGAAGACTGCCTTGACGGACGACCGCCGCGAGGCCGGCCCCAGCCGTCGGCGGGTCTGCTCGACCGGTCAGGGTCAAACGGAGGGACGTTGGTGGCCCGGCGGTCTGTCGGGGGGAGGTGAGGATGGGTGTACCTGACCTCGAGGCATGTTGCTTCAACCGCCGCTGTTGCCGTAATATGCAGCGACTGCACTGGGGGATGCCTGGACGCCTGCAAGGGCGTCTGTCTGAGCCAGTGCATGGTGACCTGCGCCATCGACATAGGGATGATGTAGTACAGGCAGGCCACGGGAAGGGCGGTCCTGGGTTCCGGAGCAGGGACCCGGGCGCCGCCCTTTCACTTTGCCCGCTTTCCTCTACGGCTAAAGCCAGGGGAAACGATGGCGAGGGCGGTCCCAGCCGGCAGCGCGCCCGGTCAAAGGCTTGGGCCAGGACGGGTGTACAGGCGGCTACTGCTGAAAGATAGCGAATTTTGGCGAGCAGTTGTAGGGCGGGCTGGAGAGGATTTTGGGAGGCTCCCCCAGAATTCCCACTTTCAGGGACTACGTTAGGGCCCGGCTACCCACCCTGGCGGTACCCTGCGCCCGGGCGGCCAGCCATGTATACGAGTGCACGGGGGAGGTGCGTCAAGTGACCAAGGAAACCCCTTACATCCTGGGTACCCCCCTGCCGACGTACGAGGGGGGCCAGGCCAAACAGATAACCTTCGTAGTAACTCAGAACTGCAACATGGCCTGCCGGTACTGCTACATCACCCACAAGAACCAGCGCAGCCGCATGAGCTTTGAGGTAGCCCGGCGGGCGGTCGACCTCTTTCTGAGCCAGAACTATCCCCAGCCTTCAGTGGTCTGGGACTTCATAGGCGGCGAGCCGCTTCTGGAGATCGAGCTCGTGGACGAGATCTGCGACTACATCAAGGTCGAGTCCTACCGGCGACGCCACAAGTGGCACGACCGCTATATGTTCATGTTCTCCACCAACGGCATCCTCTACGACGACCCGCGGGTGCAGCGGTTCATCACCAAGAACCACCCCCGCCTCAGCATCGGCATCACCATCGACGGCACCGAGAGGAAGCACAACCTGAACCGCGTCTACCCGGACGGCCGGGGGAGCTACAGGGACGTGGTCCGCAACGTCAGGTTGTGGCTGCAGCAGTTTCCCTCGGCGCACACCAAGGTGACCTTCGCCTCGCAGGACCTTCCCTACCTTAAGGAGAGCATCATCCACCTCTGGGAGCTGGGGCTGCGTCACATACCGGCCAACGTGGTGTTCGAGGACGTCTGGCAGGAAGGCGATGACCTGGTTCTGGAGCAGCAGCTACGGGAGCTGGCCGACTACGTTATAGAGAACCGCTTGTGGAACGAGGTCAACTGCACCTTCTTCGGGGAAAGCCTCGGCTTCCCCAACACCGAGGAGAGCCTGAAGAGCAACTGGTGCGGCGCCGGTCTTATGGTAGCGGTAGACCACCAGGGCCTGCTATACCCCTGCATCAGGTTCATGGACTACTCCCTGAACCGCCGCCGGGGCTACGTGCTGGGCGACATAGAGCAGGGCATCGACCCCGACAAGCTGCGGCCTTTCGTGGCCCTGTCGCTCGTGACCCAAAGCCCCCAGGAGTGCATCGACTGCGAGGTGGCCTCCGGCTGTGCCTGGTGCCAGGGCTGGAACTACGACAGCGCCGACACGCCGACGATCTACCAGCGCGCCACTTACATCTGCAGGATGCACAAGGCGCGGGTTCGGGCCAACGAGTATTACTGGGCGCGGCTGGGAGCGAGGACGGCCATTCAGCGTAAGAACGTCGGGCAGAGACGCAGGCACCTATACATCCTCGCCGCCGGCGACGCTGTCACCCACTGCGGCTACCGCAACCCCAACCGCGACGCGACGCCGATCTCGCCCGAGATACTGCAGCAGGGGCTGGAGTTCGCCAGGCGGCACTTCTACCGGCCGGTGCTTCTGCACTCCGTTTCGGGCCCCCGCCTGGATCTCCCCGAGGGGTTCTGCGCGCTCCACATTGTGAGCTCGCGCAGCCCGCACCCGGCTCAAGGCGACATTGTGGTCCACGACAACGAGGTCGGCCCTGCCGGGCCCTGCGACACCGCCATCCTGCTGGTGAGCCGGGCAAGCCTCCACCGCCTGAACGAGATGGTCCAGGGGGTCCTGGCCAAGGCGCGCAGGGTGAACGTGATGCTGGAGGACGTGGGCGGCTTCGGTGAGGAGGACCTGAAGAGGTACGAGGAGCAGTTGCGGCTGATAGCGGAGCACCTGCTCGCCCTGTTCCGCGGCGGTGAGAGGAAGGAGGTCAGCGTGCTCACCGATCGCCTGGACCTCACCCGCCCCGAGGACTGTGAGGCGGGCGCCCACAGCCTCACGCTCGCCCCCAACGGCAAGCTGTACATCTGCCCAGCCTTCTACTACCGCGACCCCTCGTCGGCCGTGGGAGACCCATGGCAGGGCGTGGATCCCGCCCTGGTGGAGACGTGCCATCGGCGGAAGGCCCCGCTTTGCCTGGACTGCGGCGCCTACCACTGCCGCCGCTGCCTGTTCGACGGCGAGGTCCGCACGCTGCAGCGCAACGTGCCGTCGCGGATGCAGTGCGTGGTGAGCCACACCGAGCTCAAGGTCACGGCCTGGCTGAGCCGTGAACTCAGCGCCCTGGGGGTGCCTCAGCGCTCCGAGATCGTGGTCGACGCGCTGGACCCGCTGGAGACCCTGCCGACTTTTCGGCGGATCGCGTCTTCGGCATGACCCCGGAGCCCTCGAACAAACGATCACCATCTTGCGGAGGTGGAGAGCATGGCAGCGCAGGGCAGGAGGGTCCTCCTGGGCACGGTGACCGTTGAGGAGGCGGAGAGGCTCAAGGCCGTGTTTGAGCGGAAGATGGCGCTGCAGGGCCTGGTGCGCGCGCTGGCCGACATGCCGACGCGCACGTCGGACGAGCTTTACGAACGGCTGGTCAAGGACTACGGCGAGGTAGAGCGAGGCATCCGGCAGTGGTGGGAGGAGATCCACCGCAAGTACCAGTGGGAAAACCCGCCGGAGGCGACCTGGAGCCTGGAGTTCTCCACCCGCCAGGTCACTCTCACCTTCCCGTCCGAGGGCGGCCCCTCCCGCCCGTAGCCCGAAAGGGAAGCGTCCCAGGCCGCGGGCGGGAATGTACGCCTCGCGGCGCCGGGAGGGGGTGAGCGCCGTGTCTGATGCTGGGCGGGA
Organism: Acetobacteraceae bacterium; assembly: GCA_023511555.1. Taxonomy (GTDB): domain Bacteria; phylum Bacillota; class Sulfobacillia; order JAIMBG01; family JAIMBG01; genus JAIMBG01. The sequence continues at coordinate 3,426 of JAIMBG010000121.1, forward strand.
AGGGGAGCTGCTCAGGAGGGCCTATCGCTACGGGGCCCCGTACCGGCTGAGGTGCGCCCTGCTACTGCTGTGCGTCGGGGCCAGCGCCGCCGTAGCGCTGTTTCAGCCCCGGTTTCTCGGCGGCACTTTGGACGGCATCATCCAGCGGGACCTGCCCCGAACCTATCTCCTCCTGGTGGCGATGATGACGGCAACCGTCTTGCAGGGCGCCGTGAGCCTGGCCGAGACCTATCTGACGGCGAGGCTCAACACCGACATTCTCTGGCGGGTAAAGGGCGACCTATACCAGCGCCTGGTCTATCTCACCGTGCCGGTCTACGATCGCACCCGTCAGGGCGACCTGCTCTCCAGGATGGAGGGCGATGCCGGGGCGGTGGGCGGCCTGGTGCTCAGGCGGCTGCAGATCATCCCTGACGCGATACGCGCGGGCGTCATCTTGGCCCTGGTGCTGCGTATGTCGGTCCCGCTCACCCTGGTCCAGCTCCTCATACTGCCGCTCATGTACCTGGCCTCGGGCTACTTCGGCGCCGCCCTCCGCAGGAGGAACGCCCTGAACCGGCTCCTCATGGACAGGTACATGAGCTTCGTCCAGGAGTCGGCGGCCGGAAGCCGCGAGATCAAGGCCCTGCAACTGGAGAGGGACCGCATCCAGGGCTTCGGGCTGCTGGCCAACCAGCTTCTCACCTCGTCCATCGGCCTCAGCGTGGTGGGCGCCTACGCCGGCCTGACCAACATGCTGGTGAGCGGCCTGGGGTCGGTGGCGGTGATAGGGTTTGCCGCCTGGCAGATCGTGAGCGGCTACCTCACCGTGGGCCAGCTGGTGACGTTCACCGCATACGCCGGGCAGCTTGCGGGGGCGCTGCAGAACCTGACCGCGTTCAGGCGGTCCCGCCAGGAGATGCTTGCCTCCATCGAGCGCGTGTTCGGCCTTCTGGATGAGGCTTCGGAGCCTGCCCCGCGGGCGCCCGTGGTGAGCCTGCCGCGGATCCAGGGGCGCGTCGTGCTGGAGGGCGTATGCTTCGGGTACGAGTCGGGACCGACGGTGCTCAAGGGGGTCTCCTGCTGCCTTGAGCCCGGAAAGGTGACGGGCTTCGCTGGGCTGAGCGGCAGCGGCAAGACGACGCTGTTCAATCTCCTGCTGCGCTTCTACGCGCCTCAGGAGGGGGCGATCTACCTGGACGGCCGCGACATCCGCGACTACGAACTTCCGGTCCTGCGCCGGGCCATATCTATCGTCAGCCAGGACCCCTTCTTTTTCAGGGCGTCGATCCGGGAGAACCTGCTTTACGCCCACCCCGGCGCCACCAGAAGGGAGATCGAGCGGGCCTGCGAGCTGGCCAATGCCACCGAGTTCATTGAGAGGCTGCCCCAGGGCTATGAGACTCCCCTGGGGGAACGCGGCTCCAGCCTCTCGGGGGGCCAGCGCCAGCGCCTGGCCCTGGCCCGGGCCATCCTTAGGGGCTCGCCGGTCCTGCTCTGCGACGAAATCACCTCGGCCCTGGACGCCGAGGCAGAGTTCCAGGTGCAGCAGGCGCTGCGCGCCCTGGCCAGAGACCACACCATCGCCCTTGTCGCCCACCGCCCCTCGTCCATGCGCCACGCGGACACCATCGTGGTGCTCCACGGAGGGAGGGTCGTCGGCCAGGGCACCCATGACGAACTCCTGCGCGACAACGCCGTGTACCGCCGGCTCTACCTCGCCGGGGGCCAGCGCCGGGCCATCTGAGGGCGCGGGGCCGGCTGAGAGGGCGCCTGCCGGGAGGCGCCCGCCCGGGGCACTGCGTGAGCCTTGGTCTGGCATGTGCGGTTGGGATCCACGTGACAGCGGCGCGCCTATGTGGCGCACGCTTACACCGGGCCAGGAGGTGATGGCGGATGTTCCTGACCTCTAAGCTCAAGGGGACTTCGGATCTGGTCACGCCCTACTGCATAGACTGCGGCTGGACCTGCACCGAGTACTGCAGCGGCGCTACCTGCGAGACGGGCTGCGTCGGCGAGTGCATGTTCATCTGCTCATTCACCGTGAGAACCCACTAGACGCTGGGCGGCGGGCCCCTGCCCCCGGGGGGGCCCGCCGCCGGGCATGGGCCGGCGGCGCGGGCGCGCAGGTCCATCTGCGCTGCTGCCTGAGGGGCCAGCAGAGTGCCGCCGGCCGGGGCCCAGGCCCGTGAGGGGTTGGCGACGCCTTCGTTACGCCGTCGCCCCCTGGTTTGACAGGCTTGAGTTCTGGCAATATAATGGAAATGTGGGCGCCTCCACCAGCGAGGCGCGTTCTTTCCCCATCAAGGGCCTGTCACGGCATCGATAAGCGAGGGAGCAGCAGATGAGCGAAGCGATGGAAAGGATCCGGGCCACGGTCGAGAGGCATTCGGCGCGTATGCTCGATCTCAAGTACACAGACCTCCTGGGGAGGCTGAGGCATGTAACGCTGCCTGTGTCGGCGCTGGGGGAGGAGCTGCTGGAGCGGGGGGTGGGAGTTGACGGCTCCAGCCTGGCGGGAGTGAGGGGCGTAGAGTCCAGCGATCTGAGGGTCGTCCCCGACCCGGCCACGGTCGTGGTCGATCCGTTTTGGGCCGAGCCTACCCTGAGTCTGATGGGAGAGCTGGTCGAGGCTTCCAGTGACACCCCCTTCCCCCTGGACCCCCGGGGGGTGGCCAGGCGGGCCGAGGCTTACCTGGTCGGCCTGGGCGTGGCGGACCGGGCGCTGTTCAGTCCGGAGCCGGAGTTCTACGTGTTTGACGGGGTGGAGTTCGGCAGGGACCAGAGAGGGGCGTACTACCGCATCCTGGAGGAGCCGAGGGCCGACGGCTACCGGGCCGCCCCGGGGGGCGGCTACCACCTGGGGCCCCCGGCCGACGGGCTGGGCGACCTTCGCTCCGAGGTTGCCCTCACCCTGGAGTCCATGGGGCTGCCCGTCAAGTACCACCACAGCGAGAACGGCACCCCCGGCCAGTCGGAGATAGAGGTGAACTTCCACCCCCTTCTTCAGGCCGCAGACGCCCTGGTGCTTATGAAGTACGTGGTAAAGAGCGTGGCCCGGCGCCGGGGCAAGACCGCCACGTTCATGCCCAAGCCCATCCCGGGCCAGGCCGGCAGCGGAATGCACGTGCATCAGAAGCTGTTCGCCGGCGAAAGGCCCGTCTTCTTCGATCCCCAGGGGTACGCGGGCTTGAGCCGCGAGGCCCTCAGCTACCTGGGAGGGCTGCTTAGGAAGAGCCGCCCCCTCTGCGCCCTGGTGGCGCCCAGCGCGAACTCCTACCGCAGGCTAGTCCCAGGCTACGAGGCCCCGGTGAGCCTGGCCTTTTCCCTCGGCAACCGGAGCACGTCCGTGCGCATCCCCGCCTATGCCGTCCGGCCGCAGGACAAGCGCATCGAGTACCGGCCCCCTGACGCCTCCAGCAACCCCTACCTGGCCTTGTCCGCCATGCTTATGGCCGGGCTGTGGGGGATCAGGGAGGGGATAGACCCGGTCAAGGAGGGGTTCGGGCCCTTCGACCTGAATGTGTACGAGCTCGAGACCGGCCGCCGGCCGCAGTCGCTGCCGGCGTCGCTAGAGGAGGCACTCAGCGCGCTGGAGTCGGACCACGAGTTCCTGCTGGAGGGGGGGGTGTTCACGCGCGAGCTGGTGCAGGCCTGGGTGGCGCTGAAGACTGCGGAGCTCAGGGGGGTCGCGGATCAGCCGCACCCCGCCGACTTCGTGACGACCTACGACTGCTAGCCCCTTATGTGAGTAAAGTTTTTCGTGGGGGGCTAAGGGAGAAAGAGGGAAGAGAGGGCTCGCTCTTGAAGGGGTGTTAGTAGCAGAAAACCCCAATGCGAGGAGGCCTCTCTTCCCATGACGGAGCTGTCAATCGAGCGGCTAGAGGAGCGTTTTGACCGAGGGGAACTGACGTTTCGCGATGTAGACGTGTACATAGTGCAGGAGGTCAGGAGAAGGGTTCGACAGGAGGCGGGCAAACTCCTGGAGCGGTGGGACGAGCGTTTGCTGGAGGGCCGGGACAAGGGCCGATACAAGTACGTGGGGGTGGACAGGCGGGAGGTGGAGGGTTTTGCGGGGACGGTGAGTTTCAGCCGGCGGCGGTACCGGGACGTGAAGACGGGGCGGAGCGTGTATCTTTTGGACGAGAGGCTGAAGCTGGAGAAGTCGCGGCGGGTGAGTCCGGGGCTGGCG
>JAIMBG010000122.1 GCA_023511555.1 Acetobacteraceae bacterium
GCCCCGGACTACCGCATCAAGGACCCAGAGAAGCTGGCGCGGGTGGCGGCCAGGCTGGGTATAGAGACGGACGGCAAGGACCCGGCGGCCCTGGCCCGCGAGGTGGCGCAGAAGGCCATCGCCGACTTCACCCGGTTCGAGGAGGAGCCCTGCGCCTTCCTCACCAGCACCATAGTGGAGGGCAGGCGCAGGAAGTTCGTCCACTGCGACATCGCCCCCTCCAGCATCGACCGCGCCATAGCGGAGGTCATAGCCCAGAGCACCATGGGCATGGACGCCGACCCGGTGAACCTCATCTTTGGGGGGCTGAAGTGCGCGCTCGCCGACTATACGGGGATGCACATCGCCACCGACCTGAGCGACGTGCTGCTGGGCACCCCGCACCCGGTGGTCACCGAGGCCAACCTGGGGGTGATCGACCCCGAGTGCGTCAACATCGCCACCCACGGCCACAACCCCGTCCTGAGCGAGATGGTGGTGGAGGCGGCCCGCGCGCTCTCGGCCGAGGCCCAGGCGGCGGGGGCCAAGGGGATAAAGGTGATGGGCATCTGCTGCACCGGCAACGAGTTGCTCATGCGCCAGGGGGTCCCGCTGGCGGCCAACCAGGCCGCGCAGGAGCTGGCGGTCATGACGGGGGCGATCGACGCCGTCGTCATGGACGTGCAGTGCTTTATCCCCTCGCTCCGGCCGCTGGCCGAGTGCTTCCACACCCGGCTCATCACCACCGACCCCAGGGCCAAGATCCCCGGCTCCTACCACATAGAGTTCAACGAGCACCATGCGCTTGACCTGGCCAAGGAGATGGTACGGCTGGCCATAGAGGCCTACCGGCGGCGCGACGGCAACCGGGTCTTCATCCCCCAGCACAAGTCGCGGGTGGTGGCGGGCTTCAGCCTGGAGGCGCTGCTGAAGATCTTCGCGGCCGTTTCGCCGGAGCGGCCGGTGCGGGCGCTCACGGGGGCGATCACCGAGGGCAGACTCAAGGGCGTGTGCCTGTTCGCCGGCTGCAACAACCTCAGGGTGCCCCAGGACTCCAGCCACCTCACCGTGGCCCGCGAACTGCTCAAGAACGACGTGTTCCTGCTGGCCACGGGGTGCTCGGCGGGGGCCTTCGCCAAGGCGGGGTGGCTCGACCCCGCCGCAGTGGGCGAGCTTTGCGGCCCGGGGCTCCAGGGCTTCCTCCAGGAGCTGGGCCAGGCCTCCGGCATAAGCCCCGGCCTCCCGCCCATATTCCACATGGGCTCCTGCGTCGACAACACCCGGGCGTCGGACCTCTGTATGGCCATGGCCGACGACCTGGGGGTGGACGTGCCCAAGGTGCCTTTCGCCGCCTCGGCCCCGGAGAACATGCACGAGAAGGCCATCTCCATCGGGTCCTGGGCGGTGGCGATGGGCCTGCCGGTGCACGTCGGCGCCATGCCGCCGATAGAGGGCAGCGCCCTGGTCTACGGGATCGGCACCCAGATAGCCCACGACGTGTACGGCGGCCACTTCCTCCTGGAGGAGGACCCCCAGGAGGGGGCCAAGAAGCTGCTTGATGCCCTGGAGTACCGGACCTGGAAGCTCAAGGTGCACCGGGCGGCGGCGCAGAAGTACGGCACCGCCCTGGCCTCCGGCTGGTAGGCGATGGAGGGAGGGAGAGCTGTGATCGACCTCAGCGTCTTCCAGAACAACCCCGACCTGAGCGTGTTTGAGAAGGAGCGCATCATGTCGGAGCAGCTCTTCGGGGTGGAGAACAACCTGAAGGGCATGAGCCTGTTTAAGAAGGCGTACGACGGCGCCGTGATCGCCGTAAGCTACGCCGAGATCCTGCTGCACCGGGCGCTGCGCGACTTCGGCCCCGACGCGCCCGTGGGCTACCCCGACACCGCCTACTTCCTGCCGGTGTTCACTGCGCTGAGCGGAGAGAAGATAACGAAGCTGGGCGAGATCCGCCCCGTGCTGAACCGCATGCGCCACCAGATACGGGAGGAGCTCACCTTCGAGAACGCCAGGCTGGCGGGGGAGGCCACGCTGTACGCGGCCGAGGTCATCGAGGCCCTCCACTACCTCCGGAAGGACGAGCCCAAGGTCGACCCCTGGACGGGGTTTCTGACCGACCCGGTGCTGCGCATGTACGGCATCAAGCTGGTCGACTGGACCATCCCCGGCCAGGCCGTCATACTGGGCCGCGCCAAGACCTCCGCCCACGCCAGGCAGATCGTCGAGGAGCTCATGGGCAAAGGCATGATGATCTTCCTCTCCGACGAGGTGATCGAGCAGCTCCTCGAGGAGAACATGAAGTTGGGCGTGGACTACATCTGCTTCCCCGTGGGCAACTTCACCCAGGTGGTGCACGCCGCCAACTACGCGCTGCGGGCCGGCCTGGCCTTCGGCGGCATCCCGCCGGGGCGCCGCGAGGAGATGCGCGATTACCAGCGCCGCCGGGTGCGGGCGTTCGTGCTGCAGCTCGGCGAGATAGACGAGGTAAAGGTGGCGGCCGAGTTCGGCGCCATCTTCCTGGGCTTCCCCACCATCACCGACCAGCCGCTGGAGGAGGAGGTCCCCGACTGGTACGTCTCCCACCCCGATTACAGCGACCTGGTCAAGTTCGCCATGGAGCTCAGGGGCATCAAGGTGACGGAGGTCAAGATCAACATCCCGCTCAACTTCGGCCCCGCCTTTGAGGGCGAGACCATCCGCAAGGAAGACATGTTCCTGGAGATGGGCGGGGGCAGGACCACGGCCTTTGAGCTCCTGCGCATGGTGGACCTGGGCCAGATCGAGGACGAGAAGGTCACCGTGGTGGGCCCGGAGGCGGACGCCTTCCCCGAGGGCGGCCAGGTCCCGCTGGGCATCGTGGTCGACATATACGGCCGCAAGATGCAGGAGGACTTCGAGCCGGTACTGGAGCGCCGCATCCACTACTTCATAAACTACGCCGAGGGGCTGTGGCACGTGGCCCAGCGCGACCTCTGCTGGCTCAGGGTGTCCAAGGAGGCGGCCGCCAAGGGGTTCAGGTTCAGGCACTACGGCGACATCCTGGTGGCCAAGTTCAAGTCGGAGTTCCCCTCCATCGTCGACAGGGTGCAGGTCACCATCTACACCAAACAGGAGGACGTCGACCGGCTCATAAAGGAGGCCCGGGAGCGTTACCGCCGCCGCGACGAGCGGCTCAAGGGCCTCACCGACGACGCCGTCAACGAGTTCTACTCCTGCACGCTGTGCCAGTCGTTCGCCCCCAACCACGTCTGCGTGGTGGCGCCGGAGCGGATCGGGCTGTGCGGGGCGGTGAGCTGGCTCGACGGCAAGGCCTCGTTTGAGATCAACCCCACCGGCCCCAACCAGCCCATCGTCAAGGGCCCCGCCCTGGACGAGGTCAGGGGCATGTGGCAGAGCGTGAACGAATTCGTATACCGCAAGTCCAACCAGAACGTGGCCGAGGTCTACCTTTACACGCTCATGGAGAAGCCCATGACCTCCTGCGGGTGCTTTGAGGCCATCATGGCCATCGTGCCCGAGGTGAACGGCGTCATGATCACTACCCGCGAGCACAAGGGCATGACACCCGTGGGCATGACCTTTTCCACGCTGGCGGGGATGGTGGGCGGCGGCACCCAGACCCCCGGGTTCATGGGCATCGGCAAGCACTACCTGGTCAGCCGCAAATTCATCAAGGCCGACGGCGGCCTGGCGCGGGTGGTGTGGATGCCCAAGGAGCTGAAGGAGAAGCTCCGCGAGGACCTGGTGGCACGGGCCAGGGAGGAGGGGCTGGGGGAGGACTTCGTGGACAAGATAGCCGACGAGACCGTGGGCACCACGGTGGAGGAGATCCTGCCTTTCCTGGAGGAGAAGGGCCATCCGGCCTTCAGCCTCCCGCCCCTGATCTAGCGGGGGAGCCAAAAGAGAAAGGAGCCTGGGTGGTATGGCCTTGACCGGACTCGAGATTTACAAGCAGTTGCCCAAGAAGAACTGCGGGGAGTGCGGCCCGCCCACCTGCCTGGCCTTCGCCATGGCCCTGGCCGCCGGCAAGGCCAGCCTGGAGGCCTGCCCCTACGTGTCAGAGGCGGCCAGGGAGGCCCTGGCGTCCGCGGCGGCGCCCCCCATCCGCCTGGTCAAGGTGGGGCCGGACTCAAAGGCCATAGAACTGGGCGACGAGACCGTGATCTTCAGGCACGAGAAGACCTTCGTCCACCCCACCGCCATCGCCATCGAGGTGGGCGACGACCTGCCCGAGGCGGAGCTTTCGGCCCGGCTGCAGAAGGTCGCCTCTCTAACGCTGGAGCGGGTGGGCCAGACCTACCGGCCGGACATGGTGGCGGTCGTGTTCCGGTCCGGTGACCCCGCCCGGTTTAAGGCGGCGGTGGCAAAGGCGGCCCAGACGGAGCTGGGGCTGATGCTCTCGGCCGATGACCCCGCGGTCATGGCGGAGGCGGTGGAGCCGGTGGCGGTGCGCCGGCCGCTGATCTACCCCGCCACGGCGCAGAACGCCGAGGCCATGGTGGAGCTGGCCAAGAAGCACGGCCTGCCCCTGGGGGTGAGGGCCCAGGGCCTTGACGGGCTCGCGACCCTGGTGGAGAAGATCGTGGGGCTGGGCCACCGCGACCTGGTCCTGGACCCGGGGCGGCCGGAGGCGTCGGCCCGGCTGGCGGATTTCACCCAGATACGGCGCCTGGCCATAAAGAAGCGGTTCAGGCCGCTGGGGTATCCTACCCTGGCCTTTACCGCCGCGGCTGACCCCGGCGACGAGATCCTGGAGGCGGCCGGCCTGGTGGCCAGGTACTGCAGCCTGGTGGTGCTCAAGGCCTGCGAGCGGCACCAGCTCCTGCCCCTGCTCACCTGGAGGCAGAACGTGTTCACCGACCCGCAAAAGCCCATACAGGTCCAGTCGCGCCTCTACACGGTGGGCCAGGTCACGCCGGCCTCGCCGTTCTATGTCACCACCAACTTCTCCCTCACCTACTTCAGCGTGGAGGGCGAGGTGGAGGCCAGCAAGGTGCCGGCCTACATCCTCCCCGTCGACACCGACGGCACGTCGGTGCTGACGTCCTGGGCGGCGGGCAAGTTCACCGGCGAGTCGATAGCCGAGGCCATGAAGAAGAGCGGCATCGAGGAGAAGGTGCAGCACCGCGAGGTGGTCATCCCCGGCCACGTAGCGGTGCTGAGCGGCAAGCTCCAGGAGGCCTCGGGGTGGAAGGTCGTGGTGGGCCCCCGGGAGGCCTCGGGCATCCCGTCGTTCGCCCGCAGCCGGTACGGCGCCCCCCGGGCCTAGGCTCTCGCCCGGGGCTCCGGCCGGGGGCGGGCTGGGGCGGTCCCTGCGGCGGCCGCCGGTCGGGGCTTGCTCCGGGCGGGGCGGCCCACAGCAACAGCCTGAAGGGGCGGTGGTCCAGTCTTGGGCGCGGGCAGGTGCCGGGTGACGTTCCTGCCCCACGGGCTGGAGACCGAGGTAGAGGAGGGCACCGACCTCCTCCAGGCCGCGGCCCGGGCGGGGGTGGAACTGCGCAGCGTCTGCGGCGGCGAGGGCGTGTGCGGACGCTGCACCGTGGCGGTGCGCCGGGGCAGGGTGGCCGGGGGCGAGGGCAACCTCCCCCCCGAGGCCCGGCGCCAGGGGTACGTGCTTGCCTGCCGCGCCCTGGTACAGGGCGACGTAGAGGTGGAGGTGCCCCCGGAGGCCCGGGTGGCAGAGCCGGAGGTGCTGCTGGACCGGCTGAGCCGCCGGGAGGTCCTGGCAGAGTCCCACCTCGAGGGGGAGGAGGCCTACCCGCGCGAGCCGCTGGTGCGCCGCCTGCCGGTGGAGCTGGAGCCGCCCACCCTGATAGAGAACGCCTCCGACCTGGCGCGGCTTACGGCCCAGGTACGCCGCCTCACCGGCGCCCACGAGGTCGAGGTGCCGCTGGGCGTGCTGCGCCGGCTCCCCCATACGCTGAGGGCGGGGGAGTGGACGGTTTCGGTGACGCTCCAGGAGCTTCAGCCGGGGCGGCTGAAGCTCCTGGAGGTGGAGCCGGGGGCTTCCCGCCGGCCGCTGTGCGGCCTGGCGGTGGACATCGGCACCACCACCGTGAGCACCCTGCTCCTGGACCTGGAGACCGGGTACACGCTGGACCGGCGCGGCACTTACAACCGGCAGCACCGGTTCGGGGCGGACGTGATCTCCCGGATCATCCACGCCACCGAGGTCGAGGGGGGGCTGGGCCAGCTCCAGGCCGCGGCGCTGGAGACCATCAACGGGCTGGTGGGTCAGGCGCTCGACCGCCGGGGCCTGGAGCCCGGGGACATAAGGGCGGTGGTGGCGGCGGGGAACACCACCATGACCCACCTCTTCCTGGGCATCCCGCCGGGGTGGATCCGCCTGGAGCCGTACATCCCCGCCGCCTCGACCCTGCCCGTGGTCACGGCTGGAGAGCTGGGGCTGATGGCCCATCCCCAGGCGCCGGTGGTGTCGCTGCCGGCCGTGGCCAGCTACGTCGGCGGCGACATAGTGGCCGGCGTGCTGGTGACGGGCGTTGGGCTTTCGCCCCGGACCAGCCTGTTCATCGACATCGGCACCAACGGGGAGATGGTCCTGGGCAACCGGGAATGGATGGTGGCGTGCGCCTGCTCCGCGGGGCCGTGCTTTGAGGGCAGCGGCGTCTCCTGCGGGATGCAGGCGGCTCCCGGGGCGATCCAGCGGGTGGAGGTCGACCCCGAAAGCCTCGAGGTGACCGTCAGCACCGTGGGCGGGGAGAAGCCGCTGGGCATCTGCGGTTCGGGGCTGGTGGACCTCCTGTCCAAGATCCACCGGGCCAGGGTGATCGACCGGGCGGGGAGGCTCCAGCCGGTGAGGAGCCCCCGCCGCCGCGACGGCGAGGAGGGCCCCGAGTTCGTGCTGGCCTGGGCCAGCCAGGGCAACGGCCGGCGCGACATAGTCATCCGGGAGTCGGACGTGCAGAACCTGCTCCGGGCCAAGGGGGCGGTGTTCGCCGGCATAAGGAGCCTTCTTAAGGCGGCGGACCTTCCGCCCGACGGCGTGGAGAGGATCTTCATCGCCGGCGGCTTCGGCAACTACCTCAACCTCCGCGACGCCATCAACATCGGGCTTCTGCCCGACCTTCCGCCGGAGCGCTACCGGTTCTCGGGCAACACCTCGCTCAAGGGGGCAAGGCTGGCGCTGCTCTCCCGTCCGGCGCTCGAAGACGCGCACCAGATAGCGCGGCGCATGACGTACCTGGAGCTTTCGGTAGGCGCTGGCTTCATGGAGGAGTTTACCTCGGCGCTGTTTATACCCCACACCGACCTGGGGCTGTTCCCGTCGGTGAAGGAGTAGGGCGCCGCGGCCGAGGCGGGGCGCGCCGGAGGGGACGCCGGGGTCGCCGCGCCTCAGGCGCGCGGGGGGCGGAGCGGGCTCCGTCCCGGACGGCGCGGCGGGGCGGCCCGGAGGAGGGAGAGGGC
>JAIMBG010000123.1 GCA_023511555.1 Acetobacteraceae bacterium
GGTGCTCCGCCTTGAGCCGCACCCTCCCACCCCCCGGTTCAAGGCCTGAGGCCCGGGCTTCCGGGCCCACGAAGGGGCGGCCCGGAGGACTTCGGGGGGGCGGGGGCCGGCTGGGCCTCCGCGGTGAGCACCAGCACCTCTTCCAGGCGGTCAACGTCCGCCGCGGGCCGGGCCTGCGCCACGATCAGCAGGCCCTGTCCGCCCCGCTCCACGCGCTCCACCAGCCCCACCACCAGCCCCGAGGGAAAGACGCCCCCCAGGCCGGAGGTCACCAGCACGTCGCCCACCCGGCAGTCGGCGTCCCGAGAGAAGAACGTCACGTTAAGGTAGGCGGGATTCCCCGGCTGGCCCAGGGCCACGCCGAAGTACCGGGAGCGACGATTGATGACCCCCACGCCGCTGTCGGGGTCGGTGATCAGCATGACCGTGCTGGCCCGGGCGGTGACGCGCACCACCCTCCCCACCAGACCGCCGGCGGTAACCACCGGCATGTCCCTCGATACCCCGTCGGCGCGGCCCCTGTCGATCTGCAACGTCCGGAACCAGTTGTCAGGGTTGCGGCCGATTACCCGGGCCGCCAGCCCCTCGAAGGGAAGCCTCTGCTCCAGGTAGAGCAGCCGCCGCAGACGGCTGTTCTCCTCCAGCGCCTCCGCCAGCCGCTGGCTCACGTCCTCGAACTGCGCCAGCTCCGCCTTGAGCCGGCGGTTCTGCTCCCGGAGCGACCAGAGCTGGGCGACCGACCCCACCGCCGCGGCGACCCGGTGCGACACCCAGTAGGCGGCGTGCTCCAGAGGCGAAAACGCCTCCAGGACGGCCTCCTCCAGCCTGGTGATGCGCCCCCGCTCCCGGGCGGTAAGGCTACACGCCACCACCAGCGCCAGGACGACGAGGCCCGCGGCCAAAACACGCCGGCGGTCCAGCGTCCCCACCCCGGATCACGCCCCCCGGCATCCCCGCCTCCGGCCTCAGCCCGGCTTCCTGGGGGTGATCAACAGCCGGCGCAGGGAGTCCAGCTGCTCCAGGACCTTCCCCGCCCCCTTCACCACGCACAGCATGGGCTCCTCCGAGAGGTGGACCGGCATCCCCGTCTCCTCGGCCACCAGCCGGTCGAAGCCCCGGAGCTGGGAGCCCCCGCCCGTCATGACGATCCCGCGGTCCATGATGTCCGAGGCCAGCTCCGGCGGCGTCCGCTCCAGCGTGACCTTGATGGCCTCGAGGATGGCCCCCACCGGCTCAGACAGCGCCACCTGCACCTCGCTGGAGCTTATGGTCAGGGTGCGCGGGAGCCCGGTGACCAGGTCCCGGCCCCGCACCTCCCGGGCCTCGTTCAGGCCCATGGGGAAGGCAGAGCCCCCCTGGATCTTGATCTCCTCCGCCGTGCGCTCGCCGATAAGCATATTGTAGTTGCGCTTAATATGGTTTATTATGGCCTCGTCCATCTCGTCCCCTCCCACCCTTATGGATCGGGAGGTAACGATCCCGCCGAGCGAGATGATGGCCACCTCGGTGGTGCCGCCGCCGATGTCCACCACCATGTTCCCCGTGGGCTCGTGCACCGGCAGCTCAGCGCCGATGGCGGCAGCCATTGGCTCTTCTATAAGATAGGCCTCCCTCGCCCCCGCCTGAAGCGTAGCGTCGATGACCGCCCGCTTCTCCACCTCGGTGACCCCCGAGGGGATGCAGACCACCACCCGCGGCCGGAAAAGGGTGCGGCGGCGCTGAGCCTTGGCCAGGAAGTACCGGAGCATGGTCTGGGTGACGTCGAAATCGGCGATCACCCCGTCCTTCATGGGCCGGATCGCCACGATGTTGCCCGGCGTCCGGCCGATCATTTCCTTGGCCTCCTCGCCCACCGCCAGGACGGCCCGGCTCTCGCGCTGGAGCGCGATCACCGTCGGTTCGCGCAGGACGATGCCCCTCCCCCTGACGCACACCTTAGTGTTGGCGGTGCCAAGGTCCACGGCCATGTCCCGAGCGAAAAAGCCGATGCCCATCTTTCCAGGCCCCTTTCTTTGGCAGAGAGTGGCGCTCCGGAGAGGCCTAGAAACCCTCCCTCTCCCGCAGGCTCACGAAGCACCCATCGCCTATCACTACGTGGTCCAGGACCTCGACCCCCAGGAGGTGCCCCCCCTGAGACAGGCGCCGGGTGAGCCCCACGTCCTCGGGGCTGGGCGTGGGGTCCCCGCTGGGGTGGTTGTGGACCAGGATTATGGCGGCGGCCGACCGCCGCAGCGCCGCCTTGAACACCTCGCGGGGATGCACCACGGAGGAGCTGAGCGTCCCCACCGACACCAGCTCCACCCCCAGGACCTGGTTTCGGGTGTTCAGCAGCACCACCTGGAAGTGCTCCCGGTCCAAGTAGCGCATGCGCTCCATCACCAGGTCGGCCACGTCCCGGGGCGACTTTACTGTGGGCCGCACCCCGGGGCTGGCCAGCCGGCGCCCCAGCTCCAGCGCCGCCTTGATCTGCGCCACCTTGGCCGGCCCCATGCCGTTCAGCCCCGAAAGCTCCTGGACGGTGGCGTCCAGCAGGTAGCGCAGCCCCGCTGCCGGAGAGCCCCGGCCCCCGCTGCGCCTGGCCCCCTCTACCAGCACCCGCCGCGCCAGCTCCAGGGCGGTCTCCCGGCTGGAACCGGTGCGGATGACTATGGCCAGAAGCTCGGCGTTGGACAGGGCGGAGGCCCCCTGGCTCAGCAGCCTCTCCCGCGGTCTCTCCTCCGGCGGAAGATCCTTGATGGTGCAGCGTTCAGCGCGGCGGTCCAACCCCAGGCCCCCCCTGGCCCGGCCCCAGCCGGGGCCGGGGCGAATCCGGTCCCCTCCGGGACCCCAACCCCGAACCGGCGGAGCATGGATGCCAGACGGGTCAGGGGTAAGCCTACCACGTTGGTGTAGCAGCCGGAAACGCGCTCCACCAGGGCGCCCCCGCGGCCCTGGATGGCGTAGGCGCCCGCCTTGCCCAGGGGTTCGCCGGACCCCACGTACGCCTTGATCTGGGCAGGGTCGAGCGGCCTGAACCACACCAGGGTCTCCTCGCATTCCACGAGCGAGCGGCCGGTGGCGGCGTCGACCACCGCCACCCCGGTGATCACCCGGTGGTGGCGGCCGGAGAGCTTCCTCAGCATGGCCTCCGCCTCCGCGGGGCCGGACGGCTTGCCCAGAACCTCCGCACCCACCGCCACGACGGTGTCCGCCCCCACGACCAGCCCCTCGCCCAGCCTGGCCGCGGTGTCCCTGGCCTTCCGCTCCGCCCAGTAGCAGGCCCGCCAGGCGGCCTCGTCCCCCCCTGGAGCGGCCGGACACGGCCCGGCGGCGGCCGCCTCCGCCCCCGAAGGGTGCCGGGGCGGCGCGACGGACTCCTCAGCGCGGCTGGGCAGCACCCGGAACCTCAACCCCAGGAGCCGGAGCAGCTCCCTCCGGCGGGGCGAGGCAGAGGCCAGGTAGATGAGGGCCATCCTCTCCCCCCCTTACAGCCTCCTCACCACCAGCAGCGAAAGCAGCAGGGCTGCAGCCCCGACCAGGTTCATCCTGAGCCCCAGCCCGAAGGTGAGGTCTATGACATTGAGATCCAGGCGAACCGGGGGGTTGAGGCCCACGGCCACGGCCTGTCCCACCCAGGGAAGGCTCTTTCCCAGCACGTCCCCCACGACGGTCCCGGCCACTGCGGCGGCGAGCAGGACCGCGGCCACCACCGCCCAATTGCGACGCTTGCGCATCCATTACCCTCCCCCGGTCCCGGCAGTCTGAGCCCTGCCTCCCCGCCGACCCGGCCCTCCTCCGACCCCGCTTTCCACCGGCTCCCGGGCCACCGGACAAGAAAAAAGCGCCCCACACCAGTTTATCACTATAGAGGCCGGGCACACAACTGCAAATCCCTGGCAGACTAGGCGCCTCCGCCACCCAGGCCCCGGACCAGGGAGTCGTACCCCGCGACCAGGTCCAGGAAGGCGCCATAGGCCGCGGCCGGGGAGGCCTCCCCTCCCCGCTCCAGGGCGCGGAGCTCGAACACGCTCTGCACCGCGCTTCCGGTCAACTGCAGCAGGCGGTCGTGGGCGCCGGCGAGCTCCTGGGGCACGGAGACACCCACCACCGCCGAGGCCAGCCGGCGGGCCTCCTCCTCCAGGGAGGCGACGGTGGCAAACGGCTGGGGCTCGCCGAGCCAGTACGAGTCCCAGACCACCGCCTCCCGGGCCACCAGCCCGGCCAGGCCCCCCAGCTCTGCCTCCAGCCACTTCACGTAGCCGGACGGGCCAACGACCTTGACCGGCGCGGCGTTGAGGACCCAGGCCGCCTGGTACACCTCCTGGCCCGCAGCGCTCAGCGCCGCCGCCAGCCGGTCGGCGGCCCGCCCGTCGGAGAACAGCCCCACCACCACCCGATAGGGGGCCGGTTCCACGACCACAGCCGCGAACCCCCGCCGCTCGAGGCTTTCGGCCAGGGCCCAGGCGTTCTCCCTGACGGAGAACGCCCCCGCCTGAACCCGGAACAGCGTTACGGTGGGGAGCCTCAGGCTCGCTGCCGCGGAGGGGACCCCCGCTGGCGGCGGGCCGGCTCCCGTCCCGGGCGTGACGCCGTCCCCGCCGCCTGAACCGCCGCCGGAGGGCGCCGCCGGCCCTGAGGTCCCGGCGGTCGGCCCGCCAAGAAACGAAAGCGCCGCCCGCCCCAGGAAGTAGCCGGTGACCACCGCCACCACGCCCAAGACGAGAAGCACCGTCACCAGGGTGGACCTGGTCGGACGCGAAGCCGATTTGCCGCGCACCCCGACTTCTCCTTCCCCTGCGGCCTCTCTCCCCACCCCCTGGTGGTTTATTCGGGCCCGCTGGCCGATATCCTCCTCCGCCAACCCCAAAGAGGCCTACCCGGCGACCGCCCGCCGGCACGCCTGGAACTCTCCCCCGGACGGCTGCCCGCCTGCCGCCGCCCCTAGAAGGCTCCCCCGGGCGACCGCCAGCGCCTCAGCAGCGAGCGCACGGGGCCGACGAGGTAGAGCGAGCCGGTGGCCACCACCGCGCCCTCTCGGCCAGCCAGGGCCAGAGCCCGCTGCAGTGCCTCCCCCGGCTCCGGCTCCACCTCCACGCGGCTCACCCAGCGCCTGAGTTCGCGCCCCAGCACCTCGGGCTCAAGCGCCCGCGGGGTGGGGGTCCGGGCCACCACCGCCGCCCGGGCCAGGGGACCGAGCGCCCCGGCCATCGCCGCGTACGGCTTGTCGGCCAGCACCCCCATGAGGAGAACCACCGGCCGGCGGCCCACGACGCCGGGCAGCGCCGCCGCCAGCGCCCGGGCGCCCTCGGCGTTGTGCGCCCCGTCCAGCACCACCAGGGGCGCGCCCCAGAACACCTCGAGCCGCCCCGGCCACCGCACCCGCCTGAGCCCGCGCCGCACCGCTGCCTCCGACACCGGCACCCCCTGCCGGTTCAATACCTCCAGGGCGGCGAGCGCTGTGGCGGCGTTGAAAAGCTGGTGGGGGCCCAGCAGCGGGAGGCTCAGGCCGCCGAGCCGCCAGTCCAGCCCCCGGTAGTCGAAGCGCTGGAGCACGGGCCCCGGCGCGACGCGGCTGCCCCGGGGCCGGCAGATAACCCCGGCGGCCCCGCAGCGGTCCCCGGCCCCGGCGCCGCCCCGGGCGCCGAAGCCGCCCGCGCCGCAGGGGCGGAAGGTCACATCGCGGCCCACCCTGACCAGCCGCGCCCCCTTCTGGCGGGCTGCCTCCTCCAGCACCCCGAGCGCCGAAGGGTGCGACGCCGCCGTCACGACCCAACCGCCGTCCTTGATGATGCCGGCCTTCTCCCGGGCCACCTCCTCCACTGAGTGGCCCAGGCGGTCCACGTGGTCCAGGCCCACGTTGGTGACCACGGAGCAGAGCACGTCGCCGGGCCGGAGCACGTTCGTGGCGTCCAGCCTGCCCCCCAGCCCCACCTCCACCACCGCCAGGTCCACGCACCGCCGGCGGAAGAACAGGAACCCCAGGGCGGTGACCACCTCGAACTCAGTGGGATGCTCACTTCCCTCGGCCACCATGGCCTCGATGGCGGGCCGCACCCGACCGAGCAACTCCACCACCTCGGCGCCGGTGATGGGGCGGCCGTTGACGCACATGCGCTCCGGGAAGGCCTCCAGGTAGGGAGAGATGTAGCGGCCCACGGAGTACCCCTGCTCCCGGAGGACGGAGTCCAGCACGGCCACCACCGAGCCCTTGCCGTTGGTGCCGCCGACGTGTACCGACCTCAGCCCCAGGTGGGGCTGGCCGAGCCGGGCCAGCAGCCCTTCGATGCGAGCCAGCCCCGGCTGGCTGCCGAAGCGCATGAGCCCGTGGATGAACTCCAGCGCCTCGTGGTAGGCCCGCCGCGCCGCGCCCATCACCGTCCCCTCCCCCAGGCGTTCCTTTGCCCGGCCAGCCCGATGCCGCCGGCCGAAGCACGGCCCGACGAAGCTCCCGCAGGAGGAAGCAGCCCCCGGACCGGGCTACTCCGCAACAGTCCGCCAGCCCTTCGGTTTCGCCGCTAGGAGCCCAACTCCTCCAGACGCCGCCTGAGCCCCTCGGCCTTCTGCCTGAGAGCCGCCTCCCTCTCCTCCTCCTTCTGAACCACCTCGGCCGGGGCCCGCCGGCGGAAGCCGGGGTCGTCGAGCCTGGCCCGGGACCGGGCATGGTCCGACTCGGCCTGGTCCAGCTCCCGCCGCAGCCGCGCCACCTCCCGCTCCACGTCCACCAGACCCTGCAGAGGCAGGTATACCTCGGCCCCGGGCACCACCGCGGCCAGCGCCTGCCGCGGCCTGGAGCCGACGGACTCCACGATCCTCAGCGGGTCAGCCCCGCCGAGCGCGCGGATGTGCCCCGCCATGTCCTGCAGCGCGGCGCGCGCCTCGGCCTGGGGCGCCACCACCAGCACCTCAGAGGGCTTCCCCGGCGGCACCCGCACCTCGGCCCTGAGGTTGCGGATGGCCCGGGTGACCTCCACCACGAGCCCCACCCGGGACTCCGCCTCGGGGTCGAGGTCCTGGGGGCGCGGCTGGGGCCATTCGGCCACCGCCAGGCTGGGCCCGTGGTGGGGAAGGTGCTGCCAGATCTCCTCGGTGATGAAGGGCACAAAGGGGTGGAGCAGCCGAAGGGTGCGGTCCAGCACCTCCCAGAGGGTGCGCCGGGCGGCGGCAGCCGCCTCGCCCTCCCGGCCGTACAGGCACCCCTTGCTGAACTCCAGGTACCAGTCGCAGAGCTCGCCCCAGAAGAACTCGTGAAGCAGCCTGGCCGCCTCGCCCAGGTCGAAACGGCCCAGCATCTCGTCCGCGGCCGCCCGGGTGCGCTCCAGCCGGCTCAGGATCCAGCGGTCGATGAGCTGGCGCTCCGCCACGGGCGGAGGCTCTTCCCTTAGGTGGGACAGGGCGAACCGGCC
>JAIMBG010000124.1 GCA_023511555.1 Acetobacteraceae bacterium
CACCACTCCCGTGCTGCCAAAATGCAAGAAGGGCTCCAGACGGCGAACCGTAGCAGGGCCGATCCCGCGCACCCGTTCCAGGGCTGCCAATGACCCGAAGGAACCCCGAAGATGGCGGTCAGCCACGATTTCCTTCGCGAGCCGCATCCCGATGCCGGGAAGCCGACTCAGCTCCTCCGCGGTAGCCGAATCGGGATTGATCCGCTCGCCCGGCCCCAGTGGCCTACCCGCCGCCACCGACCGGGCCCGATGGGCCGCCACCGAGGCGGGAGCGACACCCGGAAGGAGCAGCAGCTCGCCGGGCGCCGACCGCTGCTCCTGGAGCAGCCGCACCCCGTGACCGGCGACAGCAAGGCCCAGGAACAGCAGCACCAATCCGCGTTCGGAGCGGGACATGCCCGCACGCTAGCACCGCGGGCACTGGGCAGTTGGATCAGAACGACGCGAGTGGGGGCAAAAAAGCGCGGGGAGGGTGACCGCGCCGTTGATCGGCTACCGCTCCCGCCGAATCAACGTCATGACCACCTGCCCCACGGCTTCCAGGGTCCGGGCACTCAGCTTGTCGAGCGTGTCGTCGGGGGTGTGCCACGGTGTGTAGCGGCCGATGTCGTCTATGATGTTCACCGCCTTGATCCCGACCTCTTGCAGCGGCACGTGATCATCGGTGACGTACCCCCCCGGCCGCGCGATGAACAGGTCCCCATGTCCCAGCGCCTGCGCCACGCTCCAGATGTCGGCCACAACCTCGGGCGCGGCGGTCAGGGAGTAGCCTTCCTGATAGAAGCGCGCGTTCGCCGCGCCAACCATGTCGAGCAGCACGGCGTAGGCCGGACGCGGGCCCGGGGGAGGGTTGCGCGCGTAATACGTCGAGCCCAGGAGGACGTCGGTGTCCGGAAAGGTGCCGTAGTCCTCGCCGTCCACCAGCAGCAGGTCGGGCAGCTCGGAGAACCTCCCCCCGCCCCCCTGCGCCCGCTCGGCCAGTCCACGCTTGAATCTCCGCCTCAGCACCTCGCCCAGCGAGGCGCAGTCGTCGGGCGCGCCGCTGCGGCGCACCCGGAACCTGCGGTACTGGCCGGGGTCGGGCCGGCCCCCCTCGAACACCACCATGGAGCCCACCGTCTCCTGCCCCTGAAGGTTGGAGACGTCGAACCCCTCGATCCGACGCGGGGCGCGCCCCAGCCCCAGGGCAGACCCCAGCTCCGCCACCGCCGCCGCCTCCCGGCCGGGGCGGCCCGCCTCCCCCAGGGCGAGGGCGGCGTTCTCCTCCGCCATGTCGACGAGGCGGCGCCCGGCGCCCCGCCTGGGGACGGTTAGCTCAACCCTGCCCCCCCGCTGCCTCTCCAGCCAGGCGGTTATGAGCTCCTCGTCCTCCGGACGCGTGGACAGCAAGATTTCCGGGGGAATGAAGGTCGCCCGGGCATAGTACTGCTTTAGGAACGCCCCCAGCACCTCGGCGTCGGAGAGCCCCTCCGCCTGGCGCAGCAGCGCCTGCTCCTGGCCCACCAGCTTTCCCTCGCGCACGCACAGCACCTGGGCACAGGCCTGGGGCGACGACTCGGCGGCCCAGGCCTCTCCGCCCTCGCCGGGGGAGACCTCGGCCTGCCCGGGCCCCGCTGGCCGCCGGGGCCCCGCCGGCTGGCCCACCGCCCTGGCCAGCCCCACCACGTCCTGGTCCCGAGGGTCGGTCCACACCACCTTCTGGCGCTGGGTGGCCTCCTCCAGGGCGCGCATGCGGTCGCGGAGCACCGCGGCCCGCTCGAAGTTCAGGGACGAGGCCGCCTCCTCCATCTGGGCCTTCACCGACCTGACCGCCTCCCTGAGCCTGCCCTCCAGGAACAGGCACAGCCCCCGCACCATGTCGCGGTACTCCTCCTCGGACACCGCCCCCACGCAGGGCGCGGAGCAGCGGCGGATGTGGTGGTAGAGGCAGGGGCGGCCCCCCTGGGCCAGCCGCCGGTCGCTGCAGGTGCGGAGGGGGAAGAGCTCCCCGGCCAACCGTAGGGCGTCGCGCATGGCGCCGGCGCGGGCGTAGGGGCCGAAGTAGCGGGCCCCGTCCTGCCTGGCACGCCGGACCACGGTGACGCGGGGAAAGGGCTCCTTCACGTTCACCCGGAGGTAGGGGTACTGCTTGTCGTCGGCGTAGCGCACGTTGAACCGGGGGCGGTAGCGCTTGATCAAGTTGAGCTCCAGGATAAGCGCGTCAAGCTCGGAGTCGGTCACCAGGCACTCCAGGTCCCGGGCCTGCTCCATGAGCGCCCCCACCCTGGGCCCCAGCCGGCCGGGGGGCTGGAGGTAGCTCCGCACCCGGGAACGCAGGTTCAGGGCCTTGCCCACGTACAGCACCTCGCCGCCCGGGCCGCGGAAGATGTACACGCCCGGCCGTTCCGGCAGGTCCTTTGCCCTTTGCTCCAGCGAGGCATCAGCCATGTGCATCCTCCCCAGCCCATGTTACCGCAAAGGCGGGCCGGGGGCAAGCGGCAGCAGGGCCGCGCCGCGCGCAGCATCGCCCCACAGCCGCCGGGGCGGGGCGCGCACAGCCGCGGCAGGAATCCCACCCAGGGCGCACGAATGCATGACTCAGGCGTTGGGGTCCGACCCGGGGGCCTGGAACCCTGCAATCGGGCAGGCCCGGGCGGGGCCCGCTGTGCACTGGGCCGGAAGGGCCCGGCCCTGCCACTGGACAGTTCTC
Source organism: Acetobacteraceae bacterium (assembly GCA_023511555.1). Taxonomy (GTDB): domain Bacteria; phylum Bacillota; class Sulfobacillia; order JAIMBG01; family JAIMBG01; genus JAIMBG01. The sequence goes on from JAIMBG010000124.1 coordinate 2,690, forward strand.
CCCGAAACGCGACCCGGCCCTTGCGGGCCGGGCCAAGCGGCAGGACGGGCGGCGGCTCCCCTGGGGGGCTGGGGGGGTAGGCTGCGCCCGTCCCTCCGCGTCCAGGGGGACAATTTCACCACTCCCAATATACCACATGCTGGCGGGCCTGTAAAATTCTGCTAGCCGGGCGCGAACCGCCTTCTCCCCGAGCGGAAGCCACCTGGCTCTCTCCCGCGCCCCGGGGCTTACCCTGGCACCCCTTGAGTAGGCCACCCTCCGAGCCGCCGCCAGGGCGCCCCTGGTAGGCGCGGTGAGGGCCGCTCGGGGCGTAGCCCCCCCTGGTCCAGGCCAGTCGACGGTGAAGTGGTCAGGTGCAGGAGAGGGATTCATGTCTGTACCGGTTCGATACCTAACAGCCTTCACGCCTACACCGGCCGGGTACCGGCGGCTCGCACCGGACCCGGCCGCCCCCCAGAAGGCGCTGCATCCCCTCCCGCCTCGCGGGGCACGCACGCGGGCCCGCGACCCTGCCGCGCCCTCGCCACCGGCGGCGCACGGCGACGCTCCGGGCCCCTGCACCCTCCGGTCCAAGACCAGGGGGGCGCCGGGCGCCGGGCGGGGCCCCCCCCCCGGCGGGCCCGCCCCCGGGGGCCCCCGGCGCGGGGGGGGCCCCCCCGCGCTTCACTGAGTCGAACCCCGGCCCCCGACCGGCTGGCGGCTGGCCGGGGACCGGCAGAGCCGCGCTACCTGGTTATGCTGTTGCTATCGTTGGGGCCGGGGACGAAGGTCATGCCGCTCTTCACCACGTCGGTCACGGTGAAGGTCCAAGTCGTCCCGGCCGGCGGCTTCTTGACGGTGTTGGACTGGAGCGTCACCTGGCCGTTGCTGTCGGTCACGCCGCTGTCGCTGTCGTTGGTGGCGCCGCTCCACTGGCCGTACACGGTGGCGTCGGCCACGGGCGAGCCGTACTCGTCAACGATCTTCGGCGTGGCGGTGGCGTAGACGTTGGTCTTGCCTACCAGGGCCATGGTTATCTGCTGGACGTGGAGTTCGGCGGGCGGGGGCGGAGGCGGCGCGGCGCCGCGGCACCACTCCACCGCGTTGCAGAAGATGTTCTTGCCGTCCGTGGTCCAGTGGGCCATATTGGTCCAGCTCGTGCAGCCGAAGCTCCCCATGACGGCGTGGCGGGCGCCGCCGGTCTGGGAGGCGTCCTTGCAGCCCACCATCCAGGGGAGGCTGTAGGGCATGGCGTTGGCGGCCAGGTTGGTGCCGGTGTACCCGTCGTAGGTCTGGTAGTCGTTGTCGCCGCCGTTGATGATGGTGACGGTCTGGCCCACGCTGTAGCCCTGGAAGATGGGGTGGGCCTGCTGCACCCTGAGCTGCACCGGGCCGTCGGCCCAGTCCTGGCCGGTGCTGGCCGGGTCGAGCTTGCGGGCGGACAGGACGCCCATCCCGAAGCTGGACACCGGGTAGGCCGACGCGAACACGATGCCGCGGCCCCGGGCGTTGCAGGCGTTGAGCAGGTCATCGAACCCCGCCACGTTGTCGACGTCATGGAGCACCACGACCTCGTGCACGCTGAGGTTGGCGATGACCTGCGCGTACGCCGAGCCGCTGTAGGCCCGGACCGTGTAGCCCCGGCTCTCCAGGAGCTGCTCGATCTGCCCGTTGTAGTCGCCCATCACTGCCACCTGCTCGAACGGGGGCGGAGGGGGCGGCGGGGCGTCGGACACGTCGTGGGTCGCGACCACGGCGAAGTTGGAGGTCGGCTGGGCCATGTTGGTGGCGGTCACGGTGACGGTGTAGGTGCCGGTGGGCAGGTTGCCGGCGAAGCTGTACTTCGGCTGCAGATGCACGCCCTCCACGGTGTTGCGCGCGTCGGGGGTGCCGCCCGGGGCCGAGTACCCGGCGTTGATGCCGGCGAAGTTGTTGCCGTTGAACACCGTGCCGTCGGGAGCCGTGACCTTGAGGTCGAGGTTGTTGACCAGCGTGACGGCGGCGCCGACGGCGGCGGGATAGTCGGTCCACGCCAGGGTGAACTTGAGGTCGTGGGTGCCGTCGGCGAGGTCAACCGTACCCGTCCAGGTCTGGCCGGTGCTGAGGCTGGCCGGGCTGTCCCAGACCTTGAGGCTCCGGGTGTCGCCGGCAAAGTACAGCGACCGGTCGAGGTGGAGCTGGCCCCACCCCTGGGCGTTGTTGGGCCACACGCCCTCGCCGTTCCAGTCGGACCGGGTGCCGGTCATCTCGCGGCAGCCGTTGATCAGCACTGCCTTCACCAGCGCGGCCGAGGGCGCAAAGGCATCGGCCGGGGTGGCGGTGCCGGTGGGGTAGAAGCCCTGCATGAAGTAGTCGCGCACCAGGGCAGCCGCGCCCGCGTTCTGCGGGGTGGCCATCGAGGTGCCCTGCATGTCTACGTAGCCGTCCACCACGCCCCGCTGGGCGGAGCGGATGTAGCTGCCCGGGGCCATGACGTCCGGCTTGATGCGGTTGTCGTCCGTGGGGCCGCGGGAGGAGAAGTAGGCGACGTTCTCCGGCGCGGCCGTCTCCGTGGCGCCCACGGTCATGATGTTCTTCGCCGAGGCGGGGGCGCCCACGGTGTTGGAGCCGTAGCTCCCGGAGTTGCCGGCCGCGATCGACAGCACGTAGTCGCGGTGGTCCCAGGTTATCCGGTCGGCGTCGTGGCAGGAGTCATCGTAGTAGCCGCCGGAGTCGGAGCCCCAGGAGTTGCTGTTGACCCTCGCGCCCTGGGCGTAGGCCTGGTCCCAGAAGCCGTAGTAGTCGGAGCCGCCGCCCCAGTACCCGCTGTTGTCGAACACCTTGACCGCCACCGCCTGTGCCGCCAGGCCCTGGCCGTCGTAGCCGTTGTAGGTGTGGTAGGCCGGGGCGTCGCCGAGCACGCTGCCCGAGCAGTGCGTGCCGTGGCCGTGGCCGTCGCCGCCGGAGCTGGCGCTGTCGCCCACGATGTCGATGAACGCCTTGACCTTGCCGGCCTCGCTGAACACCTCGTGCGCCGTCCAGATGCCGGTGTCGGTGATGGCGACGACCTGGCCGTCCGCCAGCACCCCCTTCGTGTGACACACGTCCGACTTGATCACGGTGCGGGCCACGTTGTTGTACAGCCTGGGGGCGCTGTACGGCGCGATCCACATCACCTCGTCCCGCACCGCGGCGGCCTTGAGCAGGCCGGGGGCTCCGGAGACCACGGCGCGGACGGGGCTGGCAGTCTTCACCTCGAGCCCCAGGGCCTCAAGAGCCTTGACCCCCGAGGCGCCGGGGAAGAAGTCGACGACGAAGTCGCCGGCGGTCGCCTCCAGCACGCCGGGGGCCAGCCGGTAGGCCGGGTGGTAGGCCCCGACCCAGCGGACCTCGCGCCATCCGCTCACCTCCGCCCGGGCGGCCGCATCCAGCTTCACCAGGTAGGCGTACTCGGGGATGTAATACGCGATCTCACCGACCGCGGCCAGCCGCTCGCGCCACTCGGCCTTGATGGGCCCGATGAACTGGACCAGGTAGTACCCGGCCCCGTCCCCGTAGGACGCCTGGAGCGAAGCCTCCACCGCCGGCCCGCCACGGAGCGGGTCGAACTCCGCCGCCCTCAGCCGGATGAGCCCCGGCACCTCCAGCAGGGTCGCGCCCGCCGCCTCGAGCCGCCCGCGCTGGGTAGGGGTCAGTGTGCAGAGCCCAAAGGAGCCGTAGTCCTCCACCACGGTCACGCCCACCTTCTCCGCCAGCACCGTCGGGTTCAGGTGCCGGTCGTAGAACACGAGCGCGGCCGTGCCCCTGGCCGCCTGCCCGGGCACGCCCGCCAGGGCAGGCCCGATGACCGCCGTCACCAGGACGGCGGCGGCAACGATAAACCAAGTAGTCATATAGATTCCTTAAGATTCGGGTGGGACAGGCTCAATCATAACGGCACAAGGGCTGACTGACAATTCAATCATGACAATATTTTATAGTGGATTAACTATAAACCAGTACGGCGTTGCCTCGCCTTAGCTCAAAGAGAACGATTCTCTAAGGTGCTGAAGCACCAAGTGAATCGGTTCCGTACTATCTGTACTGTCTGCGGCTTCGTCGCCTTGTCCTGATTTAAATTTAATCCACTATATTAAATAAGTCGGAGAGGTCGTCTGAAAGTTTCTTTATCGGGTGTCGAACATGAAATATTATGCAAAAAAGGTCGTCTGAAACCCTACATCAGGTTTCAGACGACCTTTTCGATATAAAAGGAGAAAACCATGAAACCCATCATCACCCTCGCACTCGCCTGCACACTCACCGCCTGCGCCGCCGAAGTCCCCGCCTACGCAAGTTACGTCCGGGGCGAGATGGCCCGCCTCGGTGAAACCCCGTTCGCGTGCTACTACGGATCGGTCGACGCCACGCCTCTCTTCATCATGCTTGCGTGCAGCTACCACGCGTGGACAGGCGACTCCGGGACCCTGCGCGAGCTGCTCCCCGCGCTCCGAAAGGCGCTGCTGTGGCTGGACAGGTATGGAGACAAGGACGCGGACGGGTTCATCGAGTATGCCCCGTCGGCCCCGGGCGGGCTTCTGAACCAGGGCTGGAAGGATTCGGGCGAAGGCGTCCGGCACAGAAACGGCAGGACGGTCACCGCTCCCGTGGCGTTGTGCGAGGTACAGGGCTACGCTTACCGCGCAAGGCT
>JAIMBG010000125.1 GCA_023511555.1 Acetobacteraceae bacterium
TTTCGATTCCGTGCCCTTTCTCGCGGTGTCGGGCAATGTCCCGACGAGCCAGTTCAACCGGGGTGCTTTCCAGGAGACCTACCGCCACTATCAGGCGGACTATCCCTCGACCGTGCGCGCCTACTGCAAACGCGTCTTCCAGCCGACCACCGCGGCGCAGCTCCCGGTCGCGGATCACGTCGTCTGCCCCCGGGTGGGTGGGGCGCGCCCCGGTTTCCTCCACGATGTCGCGCAGTGCCTGGGGAACATCGAAGACCGGGCAGGGGCGGAGCAGGTTGTCGCTGAAGGGCTGCCGCCTCTGATACGACAGGAATAGCGGCGACTTCAAAGCCTGAACCAGCGACACACGGTTGATATTGTCGGTGGCGAAGTGGACCAGGCCGCAGGGCTGCACGTCGCCCCGGGCGGTGACGTGGAGGTAGCGGCGGCCCCCGGCGACGCAGCCCTGGGTGAACTGCTCGTCGGTGGCCGAGTCGGCGAAGAGCAGCGGCCTGGTGGCCCGTATCTCGGGCACGCGCTTTACCAGCCAGGCGCGCTGCTCCAGGGTGACCAGCAGATCGGTGTCGACCCCGGCCCCGATGGGCACGTAGTGGATGGTCCACCCGTAGCGGCAACCCTTTTCGATGAGCCAGTCGATGAAGCCGTCCGACATCACCTCGCGGCAGTTGTGGCGGGTCAGCATGAGCGAAAACCCGAAGGGCACGCCGCGCTGGCGCAGGAGGTCCATGGCCTGCGACACCCTCTCGAAGACGCCGCTCCCGCGGCGGGCGTCGGTGAACTCCCGCGGGCCTTCGAGGCTGATGGCGGGGCTGATGTTCCCGCATGCGAGCATGCGGTCCGCCGCGTCCTCGTCGATCAGCGTGCCGTTGGTGTACACCATGAACGCCATGTCGTGGTGCTTTTCGCAGAACTCGAACAGCCTGGGGTAGAGCAGCGGCTCCCCGCCCGAGAGCATGAACCAGTATATGCCCAGCTCCTTGGCCTCCTCGGCCAGACGGTCCAGCCGCTCGAACGGCAGCGTGTCGCCCCTGTCGTACCTGCCGGCCTCGCACCCCGCACAGCTCAGGTTGCAGGCGCTGGTGGGGTCGACCAGGATGAGGGCGGGGACGTGGACCCCCAATTCTTCCGACATCCGCCTCTGCTGGCGGGTGCCGAACAGCACGGCGTTGAGGAACCAGTTGAAGCCCAGCCGGCGCTGAACGTGGGGGTGGGTGCCGGTCACGAGGCCGTGCACGTAAGTCTGGAGCACCGCGCTTGAGGCCAGGGCCTGCCGGGCACCGCGCACCTTCAGCCTTTGCTCCTCCGAGGGGGCCAGGCGTTCGCCCAGCTCCAGCAGGCGGGTCAGGTTGCGGGCGGGGTCGCGACCCACGAAGCGGAGCGCCCGGCGGAGCAGCGGCCCCGCCGCGAACTGCCGGGCGAAGTCGAGCCTGACGCTCGCCTTCGGGCGCCTGCCCCAGGAGGCTATCATCAAGGCACCTCCCTTGCGGTCGCAGTCGACCCCGCAGGGCCGGCCGGGGTACTGGGCGGGCGGCGAGTTGCGCAACGACCAGGGTGACGGCTCACAAGTGCGCCGGGGGCAAAGGACGTCGGAACGGCGCTGGCGATGAGCCTGGATCGCCAGGCGTGGGTATCCTTCTCCCCCTTTTCGCCAGTTCCTGCTCGCACATGCCCGTTGGGGCGCGAGCGCCGGACCGCGAGCATGACCAGCCCCCGCTGGGGCCGAACGTGAACCTTGGCCCCACTGAGCATTTCCGGGGGTCTAGACCCCCGGGAACGCTCAGTCTTTCCTGTTGTCCGCCCATCGGCCATCAGGGCTAACCGGCGGCCCAGGGTCCGACGTGGGCCGGTGTCCCTCTCGCTTAAACCCGCCGCGTCGCCACCACCCACCGCCCTGCGCACCGCCAAAGAATCTTACTCACCGGGTAACTTTCCGCCCGGAGAAGAGGCGTCCGCCACCGGTGCTTGGGAGGGACCAGCGGCGTCACGCCGTCTCTCGGCTGCTACCACGGGGGGGGAGCGAGGTCTATTACCTGTACCGGGACGCCGAGCCGCGGGCCCAGCTCCGTGTATGGCCTGCCGGTGAGGTCGCGGCCCCATCTGGAGTAAGGGCTTCTCGGTATGAGTATCAAGTCCGGCTGGACGCCGGTTTGCCTTACGAACTCCCGCACTGAATTGATGAAGTCCTGATTGGTAAGCAGGCCAGCGATCATGATGTTCCCGCCGAAGTACTCGCTGACGGCGGTGCACACGTTCCATGTGACGCCCTTAGGCAGGCTCTCCACGAAGCTCGTCTTCTGGACCAGGGCATCCAGGTGGGGCCGGGCAAGGCGGCTTGCGACTGCCAGCGGTCGCACCGCCTCCGCCTTCACCACGGCATCCCGAAGGAGCTCCAGGTAGTGGGGCGCGAAGTCCTGGGGCAGGTAGATACCCGAAGGCCCTAGGCTTTCAACGCTTCCGGGCAGGAGCTGCCGCAAGAACCCGGGTTCCTCGTCAAGGCGCCTGAGCAGCGTGGCGTCGTATAGAGGCGCGGCCAGATCCAGCGTTACGGTTGAGCCGCCTTCACGACGCACCACCACCTGGGCGGATGCCCTTCTCAGAAGGTCCAGGGCCTCCTCCGCCAGCCCCATCCGCCTCAAAAGCCGGACCTGGCTGAGCGACTGCCCCAACCGGAGGAAGAGGTCGAACAGCAGGGACCGGCAGTGCGACCGGTTCAGCGGCACCTTCCCGTCCACCGACAGCACAGTGTCGTGCGTACGCAGCCCGGCGAGTTCGGCCAGCGAGCCCGGTAGCACGCCCTGGATCTCCACGGCGTCCACGGGGGTGCCGAACAGGCCCGGCCAGATCAGGAGCGGACGGGTCAACTCTCTCCGCAGTCGGCGGCACATGGCCACGATCTCCAGCCACTCCTCATCCGAGTAGCGGTTTTCGGGCGGTGAAACGTTGGTCCACGTGGGCAGGAAGACGCGGTGGAACAGGGGGGAGTGTCTGTCCGCCGCGCGAAGGGTAGCCTCGATATCCTCCATCCCTACCAGGCGAGGGTGGGGCACGACACTGGAGCACCACTTTGGGAAGCGGTACTTTTCCAGCAGCCGCATGCTCTCCAGGGCTCTCTCGGGGTGCCGGTCTCCCATCAGCCTGCGCCGGTTGGCTGGGTCGGCGCTGTTCAGCGACAGGAACAGGAATATGCGGTCCCTGGCTTCGGCCAGCCGGGAAACCGTCTCCTCGGTGAGCAGGCTCCCGTTGGTGTCGAAGTGTATGTGTCCCTTGGGGTCCCGCCTGGCCGCCTCCACCACCAAATCGGCGAATCCCGGGTGCAAGCAGGGCTCCCAGGGAACGGTCGGGACGCCCGTCGCCGGAAGGCCCACGGAACGCTCGGGGTCGTAGTATTTGAACCTGGCCTCAACCTCGGCGGCACTCTTCATGTATTGCAGCGGCCCGACCCGGTGTGTCAGATAAAAGGTGGCGAAGCAGAAGTTACACCGGCAGTTGCATCCGTACGTCAGCGGCACTAAGTTGTCAAACAGTTGGCCGCCCACCGGATATTTCGCCCAGGCGGAAAGCTCACGCAGCCGGTAGCCGTCAGGCTGTATTTCCTCTTCCCCCCAGGTGAAGGTTATGATCTGCAGCAGAGTCTCCACCAGCTCGTGGAGCAGCGCCATGCGCGGCTCAGAGCGGACAAACAACGACAATGTGTGGCTGGGGTCCTGGACCGGTTGTTCACTCAGGCCCCGCAGGGGGGTCACTTCTCTGCCGCACAGCAGGCGGAAACCGTCTACCCTGACCGGCCTCCCGGCGGCAACCAGTTCAGCGTTTTCTTGAACTGCATCGAGAAGCCGGCGCATCAGTTCACCCAGGGGATCAGGGCCGCCGAGCGGAGGCCGCCCTTTCAGCGGAAACCGCCAGGGAAACCGGTTGATGTCGCGTTCGCCCGGAACCTGCTTTCGGTCCGTCCCCATGTCCAGGTCATCCCCCTCTCCCTGCGACCGCGGGTGGGTCTCCGCAAATCACGCACACCTCAAACCCACGCGAAAGCAGCCGCTCCGCCTGGCCGCGCACTTCGGCGGCGTCCACCGCCTCCACCAGGGCGGCGCTTTCCTCCAGGGGCACGTACCTGCCCAGCAGCTCCTCGATGGCTGCCACGTTGGCCAGCGAGGCGTTCGTCTCGAAGCTCACCGCGAGCTGCCCGCGGTAGAAGCCCTTTGCGTCCCTAAGTTCGGCCTCGGGCACGCCCCTGGCCGCGATGGCTTCCAGCTCGGAGCGGACCATGCCGACCACCCTGTCCACTTGAGAAGGGGCGCAGGACGTCGACACGGCGAGCAGCCCTGCGTCTTTAAGGCACGCCGCGTATGTGGCGACCGAGTAGACCAACCCTTTTTGAACCCGCAGCCGGCGGTACAGGCGCCCACCCTCGCGGCCCCCCAGGACCAGGTTGAGGAGCTTGAGGGCATGACGGGAGGGCTCGTCCATGGTGGGGCCGGGGTAGCCGACGATCAGGTGACACTGCCCGATGTCGCGGCGGACGATCACCCGCCGCCGCTCCCGGGGGTACTCGACGGGCGGCCGGCACCGGGCCGGTGGAGGGCCGGGGGCGGCCGCGGACGCGAAAGGCGGCAACCACTCCTCCGCTACGCGGCCCGGGGGAACCGCACCGGAGATGGCCAGGACCATATTGCCAGCCAGGTAGTGACGGTCATGGAACGCCTGTACGTCCCCCTCGGTCAAGCGGGCGACGCTTGGTTCGCGCCCCAGGACGGGGCGGCCGAGCGGGTGGCCCGCCCACAGCGCCTGGTAGAAGGCGTCCCACAGCAGTCCCAGGCCGTCCCGCCGGTGACGGATCTCTTCTATTACGACCTTTCGCTCGGTCGCCAGGCGGTCGGTGGCAGCGCTGGCGGTCAGGCCGGCGAAGGCCGGCAGCACGCGGCCGAAAGCCGGAGAGGCGCATACCAGGTCGAAGGCGGTATACTCCCGCGTTGTACCGCCGCTCAGGTGTCCACCCACCGCCCTGACGGCCCGTTCGAGGCCGTTGTCGCCGTCGCGCCTGCACAGGACGAGGTGTTCAGCCATGTGGGCCAATCCGGACGTCTCGTCGCCGTCATCGACGCTGCCGGCCCCCACGATGAGGCGGGCGGCCGTAGTGGGGGTCCACCTGCGGGAGAGCACGATCACCCGCAGGCCCCCTGCCAGCCTGTAGCGGCGCGGGCGCCCCCCGTGGGGGCCCGGTGAGACTCCCCTACCGCTCACGGCGCCGCCTCCCCCGCCCGGCAGCGGCCGCTTTCCTGCGCCGCAGGCGCGCGCCCACTTTCAACCGGCGGTCGAGGGCCTCAGCAATCCCCACCGCCGTGGCCAGGAACCTGCCCAGGAGGGCAAGTGACAGCGGGACTGCCATAAGGACCAGGGCAAGGCCTACCAGTACCCTGCTCCACCAGGCCGACGGCATAAACAGCCTCGCGCTCAGATTGAGGATGACGTTCTTATAGCCCAGGATGACCATGAAGATGATGAAAACCGTCCATCCCCCGCACAGCAGGCCGAACATCGCGAGGGTAAGCTCGCTGCGGTGGAGTCTTTCCCTCCGGGCCAGCTTCTCTTTCAGACCGCGGGTCAGAAAGGCCAACGCCTTGCGCCTCAGGCCCGGTATGCCTACGAGGTCCATCAGCAAGTAGTAACCGTCCAGCTCCAGCAGGGGGTTGAGGTTGAAAACGGCGCCGGCGAACCCCACCGTCGCCAGCTTAAAGGAGAGTTCGGCGACTGTACCCTCTCCGGCGGCCAGGGCCACGAGGGCGCAGATCCCGCCGATGACGGCCCCCGAGCCAGGCCCGGCCAGCGAGACCATGATGCGGGCGGCGCGGGGCTTCGTCCACACGTCGGTGGTGTCTATGTAGAAGGCGAGGTTGCCCATGTACAGCATGGCCCCACCCTTGGGAACCGTGCAGCCATAGTACTTGCACATCAGGGCGTGCGACGCCTCGTGCACGAACACGATGGCGAGCTGCGAAACGTACAGCACGGCAAAGCCGACCCCAAACGATCTGCCGAACGCCAAAAGGCTGAGATTTCCGCTCCGGAGAAGCAGTATGAACGCAACCACACCCACGAGGGCTATGACCCCGTATACGATCCTCGCCGGAACGCTGAGGAAAGGGCGAAAGACGGGGATAACCCGCGACAGCAGGCCGTCGATGTTGCGGAGGGGCAGTTCCTTCTGCAGAAAGGCCGCCCAAAGGCGGTTCAGCCAGCCGACCAGGGTGCGTTGGCGCAGCCGCCTGATGAGGCCATCGTACAAGCGCGCGGGCGGCGTGTCCAGCAGCCCCTTGTCCTGGAGGTTGGCCACCAGCCCCAGTATGCGTCCGACCTTCAAGCCTCCGAACTCGAGGAACGAGCTCAACACCAGATCGCGTACAGAGTTTTGGCCGTCCATCTGGTCCCAGAGGAACTTGTCTTCCGCTGTCAGCCGGACGTACGTCCTGAGCCGCGGGTTCTTCAGAACGTAGTATGTCGTCCCGCCCTCCGTGACCTCCGACATCTCGTAGCCCTCGACCCGCCTGGGGCGGTACCTGGCTATGTCGACCCGTTCGAGCAGCGATCCCCACAGGCCTCGCTGGTCCCCTTCGGTGGGGCCGGGGGGAACGGCTGCGGCGTCCCATACACTGCGTTCGGCCATGCTCTTCCCCCTGTTCCGGTTCAAGGCTCGTAGACCATCGAGGTCCCCAGGCCGGTCAGAAGCTCCAACGTCCTCAGCCGGCGGCGCAGCCCGGCCTCGTTCGTCAAAGCGACGCTTGCCGCGGCCGCCTCCGGGTCCTCCATCAGCCGCGTGCAAACCTCGCAGGCTGATCCGGAGGCGAACGTTCCACGGCCCACGACGTCCGGCCCACCGTGCTCCGCCACCAGGCGGGCGAGCTCCGCTGGCCCCATGAGCCTCATTGCCAGAACCACAGTGCTCCGGTCGAAGCGCTCCTTCACGGCGCTGAGGCCCTCTTGGCCGACGTGGCCGAGGTGTACCGGCGTGCGTCGCTCGCTGGAGCAAAGCGGGCCGCAGCAGGCCACCGCCTCCCCGGCCGTAGTTATGAACGGGCCGTTGACCGGGCAGGCAGCGGTCGTGGGGCCGCCGTCTAGAGGGTCGGCTTCGGCCACCGCCCGCCCTCTTCCCGACGCGGTCAGAACGGAGCGGAAGCCCTCCGTCCCGAACGTCGCGGGTGGCTGGGCGTGCGAGCCCCCATGCACGACGGAGTTGATTTTCACGGGGACGCCGAGTTCTCGCGCCGACTCGATCAGGTTCATCACCCGCTCCTGAGGGACGAATTC
>JAIMBG010000126.1 GCA_023511555.1 Acetobacteraceae bacterium
CTCAAGAAAACATCCCCTCTCATGGTGACATTTTCTCAGACCGATTCCAGGGTGACAATATCACAGACCGATCACAACCCCCACCCGGGTCGGGTTGACCCCGGCGCCCGCCTGTAGGATAATGAAAGGAAGGACGGGCGGGGGTGAAAGGCCGTGGCCGGGGGACGGGTCGGGGGACGGATGGGGGGGCGGATAAGGTGGGTTGTCCCCGGCAGCCCCGCCGGGCGCGCGGGCGTGCGGCGGGGAGAGTGCGTGCTGTCCGTGAACGGCTTTCCGGTAACCGACCTCATCGACTACCGCTACCTCACGGCTGAGCCCCGCGCGGAACTGGAGATCTGCGACGCCGGGGGGGCGGTGCGCCGCGTGAGGCTTCGCCGGGAGCCGGGGGAGGATCTGGGCCTGGACTTCGATCGACCGGTGTTCGGCCCCATCCGCCGGTGCTCCAACCGCTGCCTGTTCTGCTTCGTCGACCAGCTGCCCCCGGGGCTCCGGGACTCGCTCTATGTAAAAGACGACGACTACCGCCTCTCGTTCTTGAACTCCACCTTCATCACGCTCACCAACCTCCGGCCGGCCGACTGGTCAAGGCTGGAGAGGCTCCGGCTCAGCCCGCTTTACGTCTCGGTCCACACCACCAGCCCCAGCCTGAGGGCCAGGCTCCTGGGCAATCCGCGGGCCGCCCGCCTCTTCGAGCACCTGGCCCGGCTGGATCGGGCGGGCATCGACCTCCACCTCCAGGTCGTGCTCTGCCCAGGCCTGAACGACGGGCGGGAGCTGGACCGCACGCTCGACGACCTGGGCCGCATAGGCCCACGCCTTCTGTCGGTGGCGGTGGTCCCGGTGGGGCTCACCCGCCACCGTTCCGGCCTTTACCCGTTGAAGCCCTTCGACGCCCGGGCGGCGGAGGCCGCCATTCACCAGGTGGAGCGGTGGGCCCGGATCTGGCGGCGCAGGGGCGTCCGCGGCCGGGTGTGGGCCTCGGACGAGCTCTACTGCCTTGCCGGCCTTGCCGTGCCCCCGGCCCGCCACTACGGGCTTTACCCTCAGGTGGAGAACGGCGTGGGGCTTGTCCGCCGCTTCCTCGACGGATGGTCGGCCTATCGGCGGTGCGCGGGCCCGGTCGCCGGAGCTGTCCCCCCGGCCGCCGGCCGCAGCCGGCGGGTTGCCGTGGTGACCGCCCCGCTTGCCGCCCCGGTGCTGGCCCCGGTGGTGGAGGCGCTGGGCGCCGCCTCCCGCCCGGCGGGGACTGAGTTGGAGCTGGTCGGGGTGGAAAACAGGCTGCTGGGGGAGACCGTGACCGTGGCCGGCCTGCTCTGTGGCTCCGACCTGGAGCGGGCCCTGGCGGGGCGGCGCGATCTCTGCGAGGTGCTCCTTCCTGCCGTGGCCCTGGACGGCGCCGCGTCCCGGCCTTCGGGACGCGGGGGAGGGAGGGCTGCGGGTGCTGCCCTGGGCCGCGCCCGGTTCCTTGACGGGATGAAGCTCCAGGATCTTCAGCGCCGGCTGGGCGTGCCGGTGAGGGCGGTCGAGCCCACCGCGGCGGCGCTGGCTGAGGCGCTTGTTGGCCCGGGGAGGGAAGGGCGGTGAGGCTTCCGGTCGTGGCCCTGGTGGGCCGGCCCAACGTGGGCAAGTCCACCCTGTTCAACCGCATCCTGGGGCAGAGGCGGGCCCTGGTGCACCCCACCCCCGGGGTCACCCGGGACCGGCTCTACGGCGAGGCCGCCTGGGCGGGGCGGCGGTTCGCCCTGGTTGACACCGGCGGCGTAGGGTGGGACCAGGAGCCTGACCTGGGGCGCCTGATGCAGGAGCAGGCCGCCCGCGCGGTGGCCGAGGCCGACCTGGTTCTCCTCCTGGTGGACTCTCGTGAGGGGCTCCTCCCCGCCGACCGGGAGGTGGCGGGCTTCCTGCGGCGGGCGGGCAAGCCAGTGCTCGTGGTGGCCAACAAGGCCGAAACCCCGGAAACGCGGCAGGCCGCCCTGGAGTTCTGGGCCCTGGGCCTGGGCGAGCCGATCCCCGTCTCCGCCGAGCACGGCCAGGGAACCGGCGAACTTCTGGACAGGCTGGCCGCCGCGCTTCCCCAGGCTGAAGCCCCCGCGGAGCATGAGCCCCTGCGCGTGGCGGTGGTGGGGCGGCCCAACGTGGGCAAGTCCTCGCTGATCAATGCACTCATCGGGCAGGAGAGGGTGATCGTCACGCCGTCGCCGGGCACCACCCGGGACGCCGTGGACGTGCTGTGGCGGCCGGGGCCCGGGCCGGGCTACCTGTTCACCGACACTGCCGGGCTGAGAAGGCCGGGGAGGGTGGCGCCGGGGCTGGAGCGGTTCAGCGTGGCGCGGGCCCTGGCGGCGGTGAGGCGCTGCCAGGTGGCGGTGCTGATGGTCGACCCCGCCCTGGGGGTGGCAGAACAGGAGAGACGGATCGCCGGCTACATCCTGCGGGCAGGCAGGGCGGCGCTGATAGTCGTAAGCAAGTGGGACCTGGTGGCCGGCGCCGGCCGGGCGGACCCGCGGGAGTGGCGGGAGGCCATTCAGGCCTCTCTGCCCTTCCTGGCCTTCGCCCCCGTCCTGGCCTGCTCTTCCGTCACCGGCCAGGGCCTGGACCGCCTGCTGCCCACACTGGACCGGGTGGCGGAAAACCACTCCCGCCGCCTTCCCACCGGCCCGCTGAACCGCGCCCTGGAGCGGGCGCTCACCGGGGCGCCGCTGCCGTCCCGAGGCGGAAGGCTGCTCAAGGTCCACTACGCCACCCAGGTGGGGGTGAGGCCCCCCGCCATCTGCCTGTTCGTTAATCTCCCCGAACTGGTGGACGAGCCCTACCGCCGCTTTCTGGAGTGCCGGTTTCGGGAGTTGTTCGATTTTGAGGGCACGCCCCTGATCATTCTTCCCCGGGGCAGGCGGCGTGGGAAGGAGTTGCAACCCGGGTGAAGAATAGGTCCGCAAAGGTACAAGCCAGAGAAGGGGGAGGATGGTTTGATCTGGTGGGTGGTTCTCCTCGTCATCCTGAGCTACCTTCTTGGCTCCATCCCGGCAGGCTTCCTGGTGGTCCGGGCGGTAAAGGGGGTCGACGTCCGCCGCTGCGGCAGCGGGAACGTGGGAGCGATGAACGTCTACCGCACCGCCGGCCTGCTGCCGGCGGCCGTAGTGGGGATAGTCGACTTCTTCAAAGGGGCGGTGCCCGTGGCGGTGGCGAAGGCGGCGGGGCTGGGCCCGCTGGCTCAGGTCCTGGGCGCCGGCGCCGCCATCGTCGGCCATAACTGGTCTGTGTTCTTGAGGTTCGGGGGCGGCAAGGGCGTAGCCGCCACGGTCGGCGCGGTCGCGGCTTTGGACCCCTGGTCTGCGCTGGTGTTCCTCCTGGCGTGGGTGACCATGGCGGGCATCACCCGGTACTCCTCTCTGGGCTCCATGGTCGGCTCCTGCGTGGTTCCGCTGGTGATGGCCGGCCGGGGGGTCGGGCTGGAGTACATAGTCTTCGCCGCGGCGGCGGCAGCCATGGTTCTGTACCGCCACAAGAGCAATATCAAGCGCCTGATCGCCGGCAAGGAGCTGCGCATCGACCACAAGGCGGGGCCCAGCGTCGCGCGGACCCAGGGCGAGGGCCAGGGCCAGGGCGGTGACAGGTCTTGAGGGTCCTCGCCTTTGGGGCCGGGGCGGTGGGCTCGCTCCTGGGCGGCCGCCTGGCCGCGTCCGGCCACCAGGTGGTCCTCCTGGCCCGGGCTCCCCACGCCCGGGCCGTAAGCGACCGCGGCCTGGAGATCCGGGGCCCGGGTGACGAGGTGCTCCGGGCGCGGCCCGGCGCGGAGGCCGACCCGGCGCGGGCGCTCCAGGCCCTGGGGCGGCCGGACCTGGTCCTGTTCACGGTAAAGGGCTACGACGTCCCGGCGGCGGCCGGGGAACTGGCGCGGGCGCTGTCGGCCCTGCTTCCCGGGGGTGCGGGGGCGAAGGGGGGCGGGGGCGGCCCGGCCGGCCTGCCGTGGGTGCTGGTGATGGCCAACGGCGTGGGCCACGAGGAAGTCGTGTCCCAGGCGGTGGGGCGGGACCGGGTGCTCGCCGGGGCCCTCACTGCGAGCACCACCCTCCCTGAGCCAGGGGTCGTGGTGCAGCACACCCGGGGAGGCCTGGCGCTGGCCCCCATGCGGGGCTGCCCCGCCGGGCCGGATCTGGCCGTGCTCGCGGGGCACCTGGGGACGGCGGGCTTCAGGGTGCGCCTGGCCCCCGACCACCTCACGCTGAAGTGGTCCAAGCTCATGCTCAACCTCTGGACCAACGCCACCTGCGCCATACTGGACCTTTCTCCCTCCCAGGTGTTTTTCCATCCCAGGGTTTTTGCCCTGGAGAGGGAGGCCTTCCGGGAGGGACTCAGGGTGATGCGCCGGCTCGGCGCCCAGAGATTCGACTTCCCCGGGGGGCCCCTGAGGCTCCTTGCTGCCCTGAGCAGCCTTCCCGGCCCGCTCCTCCGCCGGCTCATGGCCCGGCGGGGGGCGGCCGGCCGCGGCGCCAAGCTTCCCTCGCTCCTGATCGACATC
Organism: Acetobacteraceae bacterium; assembly: GCA_023511555.1. Classification (GTDB taxonomy): domain Bacteria; phylum Bacillota; class Sulfobacillia; order JAIMBG01; family JAIMBG01; genus JAIMBG01. Next base: position 4,520 of record JAIMBG010000126.1, read on the forward strand.
CGGGCGGCGAAGCGGCGCTCTGAAGTGGGCTTCCTCAACGGCGCCATCGCCCGGAAGGCGAGGGAGCTGGGGCTTAGGGCCCCGGTGAACGCTGCCCTGTTCCGGGTGCTCGACGGCATGTTCCAGGGCAGGGTTGGCCGGGAAGAGTTTCGCGGCCAGCCCCAGCGGCTTCTGGAGGAGGTGGCGAGGCAGCGGGCCTCTTGGCCCGCCGACCCCGGGGCCTGAAGCGGGCCCCAATCCCCGTAAAGAGGACTGTCGCGGCCCCTCGCGCCACGGCGGGGGGCGGCTTTGTTTTCCGAAGAAGTTGACAGGACTGGTAATAGGGCCATGCCCCCCACATATAATTTACTAGGCGTGGGCCAGGCCGCCGTCTGGACGCGGGGCCGCGGCGGGGCGGGGGAGTTCGGGCCCGGGAGGGAGGGATGGGGATGGAAAAGTTTGACGTATTCCGGGACATCGCCGAACGGACCGGCGGGGACATATACGTCGGCGTCGTCGGGCCGGTGCGCACCGGGAAGTCCACCTTCATAAAGAGGTTCATGGAGCTCCTGGTCCTGCCCAACATCCAGGACCCCAACGAGCGGCAGCGGGCCATAGACGAGCTGCCTCAGAGCAGCGTGGGACGCACCATCATGACCACCGAGCCCAAGTTCATCCCTGAAGAGGGGGTCCAGGTGGTCATCAAGGAGAACATCAGGCTCCGGGTCCGGATGGTGGACTGCGTGGGCTACACGGTGGAGGGGGCCCTGGGCTACCAGGAGGAGGAAGGCCCGCGCATGGTGCGGACTCCCTGGTTCGACTACGAGATACCCTTCCAGGAGGCGGCGGAGACGGGGACGCGCCGGGTGCTTACCGAGCACTGCACCATCGGCCTGGTGGTCACCACCGACGGCAGCATCACCGACATCCCCAGGGCCAACTACGTACCCGCCGAGGAGAGGGTCATCCGCGAGATAGCCGAGCTGGGGAAGCCCTATGTGGTTGTGCTCAACAGCGCCCACCCCTATGAGCCGGAGACGGTGGAGCTGGCGTCTTCGCTGGAGGCCAAGTACGACGTGCCCGTGGTGCCGGTCGACTGTCTGGGGCTTACGCTAAACGACATCTATCTCATCCTGGAGCAGGTGCTGTATGAGTTCCCGGTCAAGGAGGTCAAGGTGAACCTCCCCGCCTGGGTGGAGGAGCTTGAGCCGGGCCACTGGCTGAGGGAGCGGTTCGAGGGGGCCATCGAGGAGACGGTAAAGGACATCCGCCGGCTGAGGGACGTCAATCAGGCCATGGAGCGACTGTCCAGCCTCGACTTTGTCGAGGAGGCCGTCCTCAGCAGCATGGACCTGGGCAGTGGCCTGGCCGTAGTGGACATGACCGCCCGCGACGACCAGTTCTTCCTGGTGCTGGGGGAGATGTGCGGGGTGTCCGTGGAGGGACGGCCCGGCCTGATCCGGCTCATGCGGGAGCTGGCCTTCGCCAAGAGGGAGTATGACCGGGTGGCCGGAGGCCTGCGGGAGGTGAGGCAGACCGGCTACGGCATCGTCCTGCCCCAGGTGTCCGACATGGTCTTCGACGAGCCGGAGCTGGTCCGCAGGGGCAACCAGTTCGGGGTGAGGCTCAAGGCCAGGGCGCCGTCCCTTCACTTCATCCGGGCGGACATCGAGACCGAGGTCACCCCCATCATAGGCACGGAGAAGCAGTCCGAGGAGCTGGTGCGCTACCTGATGGACCAGTTCCAGGACGATCCCAGGAAGATCTGGGACTCGGACATCTTCGGCAAGCCTATCCACGACCTCATCCGGGAAGGAATCCAGACCAAGCTCTACCGGATGCCGGAAAACGCCCAGCAGAAGCTCCAGGAGACGCTGCAGCGGATAGTGAACGAAGGATCGGGCGGGCTGATCTGTATCATCATCTAGCGCGCCCGCCGTTCCGGCCGCTGCGCCACGGGGGCGCAGGGGCGCCCCGGTTCCGGTCCCCGCCCCCTCCAGTCCTTGAGTAGAGAGGGCCGACAGGGCCGGCCCCCCGGCCTGGGGGCCCTTTTTTTTCTTTGTATGACGCAGCGCTAAGCAGGAAATCTAGGTACTGTGAAGAAATAAATGTGACGTGGCCGGGCGGCTTTTATATAGACCGTTCTCCGAGCAGCCTCAGGAAGGGGGTGAAAGGGTATGACCAAGGCCGAACTTATCGAAAAGGTGGCCGACAAGACCGGCTTCACCAAGAAGGACTCCGGGAAGGCCGTGGACGCTCTCTTCGACGCCATTACCGCCAGCCTGGCTGACGGAGAAAAGGTCTCTCTAGTGGGCTTTGGCACCTTCTCGGTCCGGCGTCGGGAGCGCAGGAAGGGGCGGAACCCCCAGACCGGCAAGGAGATCACCATCCCGGCCCGCAAGGTCCCGGTGTTCAAGGCGGGTAAGCCTCTGAAGGAGCTTGTAGCCAAGAGGTAGGGTGGGGGCCCCTTTCGGCGCCACGTGAGCTTGCTCCCTTAGCTTCCGGCTAGTCAGAGACGCGGGTTCATGTCGGTGCCCGCGTCTTTGCTTTTGGACCCCTCTCTTCGGGGCGGCCGCGTTAGGGCTGGAGCGGCGCAAGCGGGACAGGACCCGCCCTCGGCATCGTGGGGGGGCACCGGGCCGGAATTGGCATGTGAGTAAAATTTATCGGGGGGCGGGATAGGACAGGTCCCTCTGAAAGAGAGGGAAGAGAGGGCTCGCTCTA
>JAIMBG010000127.1 GCA_023511555.1 Acetobacteraceae bacterium
CGAAACGGTTTTCTTCTCCACGGTGGAACCTCAAAACGCCTTGGCTTTAGACCCTAGCCCGCCCCAGCTTCTTTGCGCTGTGGTCGGCGAAGTCCATCTCGCGGACGGGCGACAGGTTCACCCAGGTGGCCCTCGCCGCGTTCGCCCTCGACCTCACAGGCAACGCCGCCATGTCGTTCGCGGGGGTGCTGATGTGCTCCTACGCCCCTCACTTCCTCTTCGGGTGGGGGCTGGGGGTGCTGGCGGATCGGGTGGACCGCAAGAAGGCCATGATCATCTGCGATATCGCCCGGGCGCTTCTGATCGCGAGCGTGCCGCTGGTCCCCCGCCTCTGGTACATGTTCCTGGTGGCCTTCCTGATGGAGAGCTTCGGCGCGCTGTTCATGCCCTGCTACATGGCTTCGGTGCCGGAGACCGTGACCCGCCGCGAGCTCATCGTGGCCAACTCCCTGAGCCAGACCACCTGGTCGCTGGTAGACATCCTGGGCGCCGCCCTGGCGGCGGTGGTGGTCACCGCCGCCGGCTGCGGCCCGGCGTTTTGGTTGGACGCCTTGAGCTACTGCGTTTCAGCCCTGCTGATCGCCGCCACCAGGGCCCGTATGGCGCCCGCCGCGGGCCTGGGGCTCGACCTGCAGTCGTTCGTCCGGGCCTTTAAGGAGGGCGTGGCGTACCACGGCCGCAACGCGGTGGTGCGGTCCCTTCTTGTGGTGGTGTGCCTGGGCTCCCTGATGTTCGGGGCCATAAACTGCCTTACCCCCGCGGCGGTGACGAAGCTCCTGGGGTTGCCCACGGGGACGTGGGGGCTTCTGCTCTCGACCCAGGGCGTGGCCATGCTGATGGGGGGCTTTTTCATGGGGAACTTCCTGGCCCAGGCCAACAAGGGCTGGTTGATCACGGTGGGCGTGAGCGTGGTGGGGCTGTCGGTCGCGGTGTTCGCCCTGGTCAAGGCGTTTTGGGTCTCGCTCGCCTGTTACTTCACTCTGGGGCTGGGCAACGTCATGTTCCTGGTTCCCATGCTCACCTGGGTGCAGGAGGTCACGCCCTTCGAGTTGCGGGGCCGGGTGCTCTCCATCCGCGACGTGCTGGTGAAGCTGGCCATGTTCATTTCGGGCGCCGCCGGGTTTCTGGCCGACGCCTTCGGCGTCGGCCGGGTGCTGGCGCTGGCTGGGGCGCTCACGGTGGTGGTGGGGGTGAGCGTCCAGTTCATGCCGGGGCTGAGGAGCGAGAAAGGGCCGGCCTGATACTCGGGAGGGACGGGCTCGCCCCGGCGGCAGGGCCGCCGGGGCGCCTTTGTTCCTTCAAGGGGGCGCGGGGCCCGGGGACTTGCCCCTCCTCCTCACCCGCGCCGGGCCAGGCCGGGGCTGTCCCAGCCCTCTCCTTATTGGCGAGCCGGCCCGCCGCCGGGGCCGCCGCCGCCCTCCGCCGGGTGCCGGGACGGCCGGCCGCGCCGGCGCAGGGCCCAGAGGTGGAGGGGGAGGTAGAGCGCCAGGAGGGCGTAGGCCCAGGGGGCCGCCCGGGCCTCGGCGAAGATGTGGGCGACGAACAGTCCGTATAGCAGCCCGCCCAGCAGGAGCTGGGCCGGGGACAGGCGGCGGGTGATCCGCAGCGCGCCGAGCGCGGCGGCCGCGGACGCCAGGGCCAGCCCGGCGCTGAGCAGGCCCAAGCCCTTCAGCCTCCAGGGGGTAAGCAGTATGCCCAGGGCCGGGAGCAGCGAGCTCTGAAACACCATGGCGCCGGTGATGTTCCCCAGGGCCAGCGTGTCCTTGCCCTTTCTCACCCAGATGACGCTGTTGAACTTCTCGGGGAGCTCGGTCGCCGCGGGGGCGATGATGAGCGACAGCACGAACGCCGGGACCCCGAGCCTGAGCGACAGCCTCTCCACCGCGGACACGAACAGCCTCGCCCCCCCGACGATGCCGCCCAGGGCCAGGGCTACCTGCAGCAGGACCAGGGCGGTGTGCGGCCGCGAGCGGGCGCGGCCCAGGTAAAGGGGGGCGGGGTCCTCCGCCTCCAGGCTCTTGCCGCTGCGCACCGTCTGGCAGGCGTAAACCCCGTAGCCGGCCACCAGCAGGGCCGCAACGGCCTGCCTGGCCCACCCGGGGCCCAGGAAGGCCGCCCCCAGGGCCAGGACGTAGCTGGCCAGGAAGAAGGCGAGGTCGCGCTCGATGACCTGCGGGGTGATGAGCATGCGGTCCCGGAACCGGCCGCAGTACGGTGTCAGCACGGCCGTCAGCCCCGTGACGAACAGGGCCAGGGTGGATAGCATGAAGGGGGCACCCAGTATCGCGCCCTCCCCGATCTCCTCCGCCGCCTCCCCCGGCCTCAGCAGAATCGCGATGACGGGGATCATGGTCTCGGGCAGGGCCGTGCCCACCGCCGCGAGCAGGCTTCCCACCGCCCCCTCCGAGAGCCGCCAGTTCTTGCCCAGCCACTCCACTCCGTTGGTGAAGAGCTCCGCCGAGGCCAGCACGATGGCCAGGCTCAGCGCGAAGATGACGAAGTCCATCTATCCTCTCCCCGCTCGCTCCGTTTCGGCGCGGCCCCCCGGCCGGCGGCGCCGCAGGGTCAGTTTCTCCGGGGGCCGGCCAAACCCCTTCCCGGTCCCTTCCACATTATTCCCCGGGGCATACTATACCGGGGCAGGAGGGTATTGGCGCGGGGGGCGAGAACTATTCCATGGCCTGGAAAGGAGGGTGAGACGGTTGGGCCTCCTTGACCGCTGGACCCTGGAGAAGGTGCTGGAGGCCGCGCTTTCCCAGGGCGCCGAGTTTGCGGAGGTATACGTGGAGGACTCCGCGCAGTCCACCCTCATCCTGGACGACGGCCGGCTGGAGAAGGCCATGACCGGACGGGAAGCCGGGGTGGGGATAAGGGTGGCCCGCGGGGACGCAGAGTTTTTCGTCACCAGCGACGACGTCCGCCCCGAAGCGCTCCTCGAGGCGGCCTCCACGGCGGCCCGGGCCGCCGCGGGGCCGGGGGTGTCGCGCTGTGCCAGGCTCGACCGGAACCGGCTGGAGCCGGCGGCCCGCGTGGAGCAGCCGCCGCTGGACTGTCCCCGGGACAGGAAGGCGGAGGTGCTGAGGCGGGTGGACCGGGCGGCCAGAGCCAGCGACCCCCGGGTAAAGCAGGTGCTGGTGGTCTACCGGGACACCTCCAGCCGCCTGCTGGTGGCCAACTCCGAGGGGCTGTGGTCGGAGGAGGACAGGGTATACGTGCGCATGGCGGTGCACGTGGTGGCGGCCCGCAACGGGGAGGTCCAGACGGGGACCGCCACCTGGGGCAAGCTGCAGGGCTTCGAGTCCCTGGAGAGGGCGGGGCCTGAGACACTGGGAGGGGAGGCGGCCCGCCAGGCCCTGGTCAACCTGGAGGCCGCGCCGGCCCCCTCCGGACCCATGCCGGTGGTGGTGGCCGGGGGCTGGGGAGGGGTGATGTTCCACGAGGCGTGCGGGCACGGCCTGGAGGCGGACGCGGTGCTGAAGAAGGCCTCGGTGTACGCGGGCCGGCTCGGCCAGCAGGTGGCCTCCCCTCTGGTGACCGCCATCGACGACCCTACCATCCCCGGAGAGTGGGGCTCGTACGCCATGGACGACGAGGGGGCCCCGGCAAGGCCCACGGTGCTCATCGAGAAGGGGGTGCTGAGGGGCTACATGTTCAACCGGCGCACCGCCCGGCTACTCGGGCACCCCTGGGCTGCCAACGGCAGGCGTCAGTCGTACCACTACCTCCCCCTTCCCCGGATGAGCAACACCTTCATCGCCCCCGGCGACAGCGATCCGGAGGAGATAGTGGCCGACACCAGGAACGGGTTCTTTGCCCGCGACCTCAGGGGCGGGCAGGTGAACCCCGCCACCGGGGACTTCGTCTTCCACGTGTCCGAGGGCTACATGATCCGCAACGGTCGCATAGCCGAGCCGGTGCGGGGTGCGGCGCTGGTGGGCAACGGCCCCGAGGTGCTGCGGCGCATCGACCGGGTGGGGAAGGACCTCTCGTTCGCCTCGGGGCTGTGCGGCAAGGACGGTCAGTCCGTCCCGGCATCGTGCGGCCAGCCCACGCTTCGGGTCTCGGAGCTCATCGTCGGCGGCACCGAGCAGGGAGGCGGCAGGGCATGACGGGGATGGGCTTTGACGTGGAGGCGGTGCTCCGGCAGGCCCGCGCCCGAGGCGCGGACGAGGCGGAGCTGTTCTTCGAGGCCACGGTGGACAGGGAGTTCCAGGTCTTCGGGGGCCGGCCGGAGAGCCTGTCGGAGGTGCGGGCAAGGGGCCTGGGGGTGAGGGTGGTGGCCGGAGGCAGGCCCGGCTTCGCCTACACCACCGACCTGGAGGTCCAGGGGGTACTGGCGGCGGTGGAGGAGGCCCTGGCCAACGCGCGGCTGCTGCCCCCCGACCCCTACCTGGCCCTCCCCGACCCCGGGCCGGCGGGGGTGGAACCCGACGCGTTCTACAGCCCCGCTTTGGCCGGGACCCCGATGGAGCGGAAGGTGGAGATGGCCCTGGAGTTGGAGAGGATGGCTCTCAGCTCCGACCCGCGGGTCCGCAACGTCACTCGGGTGCTTTACAGCGACACCGACCGCCGGGTGGTGGTGGCCAACTCCCGGGGGGTTGGCGTGGAGTACCGGACCTCTGAGGCCGCCCTCCAGCTCAGCCTGGTGATGGGCGACGGCGACCAGGTGCAGACCGGGAACGGCTACGGCTACGCCCGCGCCCCCGCCGACCTCGACCTTAGAGGGGTGGTGGCCCAGGCCCGCGACGAGGCCTCGGCGATGCTGGGCGGGTGTCCGGTGCCCTCCGCCCGTGTGCCAGTGGTGTTCTCGCCCCGGGCGGGCGCCTTGCTGCTGTCGGTCATCGCCCGGGCTGCGACCGCGGAGGCGGTGTACAAGCGGCGCTCCTTCTTGCCCGCCACGCCCGGCGCCCAGGTGGCGTCTCCGCTTGTTACCCTGGTCGACGACGGCCTTCTGCCCCAGGGCCACCGCTCTGCGCCCCATGACGCGGAGGGCGTGCCCTGCGGGCGGGTGGAGGTGGTGAAGGAGGGCGTGCTCGCCTCCCTGCTCTATGACACCCGGTCGGGCAGGCGCGCAGGGCGTCCGTCCACCGGGAACTCGCGGCGCACCAGCTTCCGCGACTGGCCCGACCCCTCCTCCACCAACTTCTACCTGGCCCCGGGCCGCGACGACCCCCGGAGCATGGTGGCCGGGGTGGAAGAGGGCCTGTACCTCATGGACCTTACCGGCCTCAGCGTAGGCGGTGCCAACCCTGCCACGGGGGACCTCTCGGTGGCCGCCGGCGGAAGATGGATACGCCGGGGGAGGCTGGAGCGGCCGGTGCGCGAGGTGACCGTCTCCGGCAGCCTGGGGGAGCTGCTCCGGGGCGTGGACGCAGTAGGCGACGACCTGCAGTTCCTGCCCCTGGAGGGGTTCTGGGGCTCGCCCTCCTTCCGGGTGAAGGCCCTGGTGGTGAGCGGGACTTAGCCCCGGCCGGCGGTGCGGCTCAAATTGGCAAGCTGAGCCCCCGGCAACCGGGGCACACTTACCCCGGGAGGCCGGGGGCGCGCCGTCACGGGGGCAGGGCTCGGGGGTGGAAAGGTGACCACGGAAGAGGAGGGGCGCAAGGCGGAGGCCGGCGACAGGGGCCCAGCCGCAGCCGGCCAGGGGGCCGCAGGCCGCCGGGCGAGGGCTGGGGCTGCGGCCGGCCCTGAGCCTGCCGGCCGCAGGGCCGAGGCCGGGGAGCGGTTTAGTCGCCGGAGGTTCCAGGAGGAGGTAGCGGGTGAGCTGGGGGTCGACCTGAGCCAGCCCGGCCCCGAGCCGCCGGAGGGCAGGCACCCGCCGCGCCGGCGCAGGAGGCCGGATACCCAGGCGTAGGCGGACAGGCACCAGTTTCTCCTGGAGGGCTACTATGGCATGGGGCCGTGGGTCGGCCTGCGGCCCCAATTAACTTTTCCACGGGAAGTGAGGCAAGGTGACGGAGGGAGCGGAGAGGAGGAGGGTGTTTCCCGGGGCCAACACCGCCAGGGGGTTCTTCTCACTGCACAGGTACGCGGCGGTTCCCCTGGCGTCCCGGGTGTTCATCCTCAAGGGCGGGCCGGGGGTGGGCAAGTCGACCCTCATCCGGGCGCTGGCTGAGGAACTGGAGCGCCGGGGCCTGGAGGTGGAGGAGCACTGCTGCTCGTCGGACAACGAGTCTCTGGACGGGCTGTACGCCCCGGCTTTGGGGGTGGCGGTGCTGGACGGCACGCCCCCCCACGTGCTCGATCCCGCCTGCCCCGGGGCGGTCGAGGAGCTGGTCAACCTGGGGGAGTGCTGGGACCGGGACGCGCTGTACCGGGACAGGGAGGCGATAGTGGAGCTGACCGGCGAGGTGGCCCGGGCGTTCAGCCACGCATACCGGCGCCTGGCCTGCGCGCTGTCGGCCCTGGAGTGCTGGGAGGGGCTGGTCGAAGAGGCCCTGGGGTCCGGTCGGGCACGGCTGGACGCGCTGGCCCGGGAGCTGGCCGGGGAGGTGCGGTCGGCGGGGGCGGCCGGGGCCAAGGACGCCGGCGCCGGCCCGGAGCCGGCGGGCGGCTGGGAGAGGCGCCTCTTCGCCACCGCCATCACCCCCGGGGGCATGGTGGGCTACCTTCCCCGCCTGGCCGGCGGGGTGAGCCGCCGCTGGGTGCTGCTGGGGCCCCCCGGTGCCGGCCGCCTCCGTCTGGTGCGGGCGGCCGTTGAGGCCGCGAGGGAGGCCGGCCTGGCGATGGAGGCGTACCACTGCTCCCTGGACCCGGACCGGGTGGACCACCTGGTTCTGCCGGGGGCAGGGGTGGCGGTGCTGAGCGCGTCGCCGCCGCACCAGTACCGGCCGGGGCCCCAGGACAGGGTGGTCGACACGGCGGAGCTGCTTTCGCCGGCGGTGCTCCGGAGGGTCGAGCCGGACCTCCGAAGCGCTGAGGAGCTGTACTGGTCGGCCCTGAGCCAGGCCGTGGAGTTTCTGGCCCGAGCCAAGGCGGCACACGACCGCCTGGAGGCCCGCTACATTCCCCACATGGACTTCGCTTCCGTAGAACGCAAGGGCCGGGCCATCCTGGAGCGGGCGCTTGAGCTCGCAGCGGGGGTGCCCGGCGCCATGTCCACCGCCGGGGCGTGAC
>JAIMBG010000128.1 GCA_023511555.1 Acetobacteraceae bacterium
GTCAACGTGTTCAGCCCGTGCGTGGTGTTCAACAAGACGAATGACTACGCATTCTACCGGCGCTCGGTATTCTACCAGCAGACGCCCGCCCGTTCGGGCGCCGAGTTCGTTCAGCTTTTGGAGGCGCATCCGTTCCCGCTCGGTGTCCTGTGGCGATGGGACCGGCCTGTGGCAGCGCGCCTGGAGGCGAGCCCCGCGGACACCACGCCGTCCGACGACGTGCGCAGGTGGCTGCGAGGGACCCTGGCCTGATCCCCGTCACACCGTTCTACGGTTCTAATCCGGCTCGTACAATAGAGCGAACACTCGGCCGTCATGGCGATGGCGTCGCGGGGGCAGGATTCGGCGCACTGCCCGCAGAACGCGCAGCGGTCGTAGTAGAAGCCGGGCCGCAGCACCTTGGGGGCCAGGGTCACCACCTCGATGGCCCCGGCGGGGCAGTCGCGCTCGCAGATCTTGCAGCCGGAGCACTTCTCCGTGTCCAGCACGGGCCGGCCCCGGAAGCCCGGGGGCAGCTCCAGACGCTCAAACGGGTACAGCACCGTGGCCGGCTTCTTCGCCACGTGCCTCAGGGTTTCGGGAAGCATGCGTCCTGCAGTTCTCAAGGCAGCCACCACCCCTTAAGGGCCACCAGGATCAGCACCTGGGCCACCGCCGCCGGTATCAGCCACCGGAAGCAGAACCCCACCATCTGATCGATGCGGATGCGGGCGGAGACCGCCCGGAGGCAGCAGAGCAGGAACACGATGAACAGGGTCTTGAGCAGGAAGAAGACGAACCCTGGCACGGGTCCGACGGGGCCGTACCCGCCCAGGAACAGGCTGCCGAGCAGCGCCGCTCCGACCACCATCTCCATATCGGTGGCCAGCCGGAACAGAGCCAGGCGGCGGCCGCCGAACTCGGTGAAGGTGCCGGCCACGATCTCGGTCTCAGCCTCAGGGATGTCGAACGGCACCCGCTCCAGCTTGCCCTGCAGGGCTACCACCGCCACCGCCAGCCCCAGGAGCTGCACGGGGATGAGCGCGGGGTGGGAGCGCATGTAGGCCGACGCCCCCGACACACTCCACTCACCGGAGATGAGCGCCGGCCCCAGGATCACCAGGAGCAGCGGCACCTCGTAGGCCAGGAGCTGGGTCACCGCCCGCGTGGCGCCTATCGAGGAGAACGGGTTGTTGGAGTACCAGCCCGCCAGGAAGAAGATGAGCGTTGGGAGGCTCAGGAGATAGGCCACCACGATGATGTCGCCCTGAAACCAGTAAGGCGCCCGCTCCGCGTAGACCGGCACGTAGAGGAAGGCCGAGGCAACGGCCGCCACGGCAAGCGGCGGCAGGGCCAGGAAGAACCCGCGGCTGGCGCCCTTCGGCACCACGTCCTCCTTAGCCAGAAGTTTCACGAAGTCTGCGAACGGCTGGAACCACGGCGGCCCTACCCGGTTCTGCAGCCGGGCGTAAAGCTTGCGGTCCAGCCACTCGCAGAACAGGGCGTAGACGAAGAGGAACAGGAACCCGGGGAAGACCAGGACCCACACTGCCTGCATAAGCGCGTTCATCGGCCGTGCCACCTCGCCCCATAGCTTTGGAGCTCCTGCCACGTCATCCGCTGCTCTCTGCCGCTGGAGAGGTCCCGGAGCTCCACGATGCGGTCGGTGCAGCTCAAGCAGGGGTCTATCGAGGCCACGGTGATGGGGATGTCGGCCACGTAGCCCCCCTTCAGGCTCTCCACCACCGCCGGCAGGTTGCCCAGGGTGGGCGCCCGAACCTTGACCCGCTCCGGCATCTCCGTGCCGTTGGAGCGGATGTAGTGGATGTCTTCGCCCCGCGGTGCCTCATAACGGCTCACGACCTCTCCCGGAGGCACCTTGCGCGGCGCCTTCACCGCCACCGGCCCGTCGGGCAGCGACTTCAGCGCGTAGCGTACGATGTTGTAGCTCTGGTACAGCTCCAACACCCGCACCACTGCGCGGGCCAGGACGTCGCCCCAGTCAAGGACGATGACCTGGAAGGGGATTTCGTTGTAGGCCGCGTAGGGGTCGTCCCGGCGCACGTCGATGTCGACCCCCGAGGCCCGCGCGAACGGGCCCACGGCGCAGAGCTCCAGGGCCTTCTCCCGGGAGAGCTTACCCACGCCGCGCATGCGGGCCATGAACGTGGTCTCCCCGGTGGCGACCTTCTGGTAGTAGTGGGTGCGCTCCTCCAGCAGGTCGATGGCCCGGAGCGTCTTTTCGACGACGCTGGGGTCGAGATCCCTTCTCACCCCGCCGACGGTGTTGATGGCGTAGTTCACCCGGTTGCCGGAGATCATCTCCAGGACGTCCTGGACCAGCTCGCGGTCGCGCCAGGTGTACATGAACAGGGTGTCGAACCCCACCTCGTGGCCGGCGACGCCCAGCCACAGGAGGTGGCTGTGGATACGCTCCAGCTCCGCCACCACGGTGCGGATGAACCGGGCCCGGGGTGGGATCTCCAGCCCCAGGAGCTCCTCCACGCCCTGGCAGAAGCAGGTGGTGTGGGAGTGGGAGCAGATGCCGCAGATGCGCTCTATGAGGTAGATGCAGCGCAGGTAAGACCTGGACTCGCAGGCCTTCTCGATGCCCCGGTGGTTGTAGCCTAGCCGCACCTGCGCGTCCACCACCACCTCGCCGTCGACGTCGAACATGAAGAGGGCGGGCTCCTTGAGCGCTGGGTGCTGCGGACCCACCGGTATCTTGACCCTGGCCATCACCGCTCACCTCCCCCGGCCGGCGCCCAGTCCTTGCGGAGGGGGTGCTGGCCGGCCGGCCAGTCCTCGGGCAGCACCAGGGGCAGGAGCGCCGGGTGACCGACCGGCTTGATTCCCAGCAGGTCATGGACCTCCCGTTCATAGAACACCGCCCCGGGGACAAGGTCGGTGATGCTGGGGATCTCAGGGCTTGCCGCGGGCACGGCGGCCCGCACCGTCACCACCGTCCCCCGGACGAAGAAGTGGTACAGCACCTCGAATCCCGCCCCGGTGTCCCGCCCCGTGATGGTGGAGAGGTGGAGCCCTCCCCACTTCTCCTTCATCCACTGGACCAGCGACCTTACGTCCTTCGCGTCCACCGCGATGAAAGCCCGCCGGGCCCTTGGGGCCTGGGTCTCCAGCACACCGCCCCCCCAGCCCTCCCTGAGCTCGGCCAAAAGCCCCTCCACCGCCCCGGCCGGGGCACAAGCCTCCGTCATCGTGACCGCCCCCTACCCGGCCTTCAGGGCCTTGAGTTTGCCCAGAAGCTTGACCACCCCGTCGATGATGGCGTCGGGTCGGGCCGGGCAGCCGGGCACGTATGCCGCCACGGGCACGACCGCGTCCACCCCGCCCTCCACGTTGTAGCAGCCCCTGAAGCACCCGCCGGAGCAGGCGCAGGAGCCCACCGCCACCACGAACCGGGGCTCGGGCATCTGCTCGTAGATGCGCTGGAGCCGCTTCTTGACCTGCCGCGTGACCGGCCCGGTGCACACCAGCACGTCGCCGTGCCGGGGGCTGCCGCGCAGCAGGAGCCCGAAGCGTTCCACGTCGAAGCGGGGGGTGAGCGCGGCCAGGACCTCTATGTCGCAGGCGTTGCAAGCCCCGCTGTTAAAGTGCACGATCCAGGGCGATTTCACCCTGGCCCAGCGCTTCAGCCGCTCGAACAAACCGGCCACCTCCTCCCCCCTAGATGGTCTTGAGCTCGCCCAGGAGCGCCGCGGCGGCGAACAGCATCACCACCAGGTAGGCGACGGCGAAGAGCGCCGCCGGCCCCCCGGGCATGGTGGCCACCACCAGCACCGCCACGTGCAGCACGGTGAACAGCACCGCCACGGCGAAGAACTGGCTGTAGCCCAACTGCAGCGGCCCCCAGGAGAGGGCCTCGCCGCAGGCGTAGGGCTCCACCTTCTCCGGCGTGGGCCGGCGGCCCGGGGCCATGACCCGGCCCCAGAGCAGCAGCAGACAGGCCAGGGCCAGGAAGACCCCGAAGGCTACCGGCGGAAGCAGCAGTATCGCGCCCTTCATGCTACCAACCTCCCAGCGCTCTCAGCATCACATGCATGGCCGGCACCACCGCGTTCAGCGCCACTTGCGGGTAGACGCCCAGGAAGATGGTGGCCAGGGCCAGGGCTCCCATGGGCACGGCGCTCCACGGCGAGGCCTCGTGCAGGGCGGCCACCTTTGGCGACGCCTCCTTGCTGTAGAACCTGTTGATTACGGGGAGGTAGTATCCCAGGGAGATGATGCTGTTGAGTATGGCCAGGGCGGCGCAGGTGTATCCCGCCCAGGTGCCTGCGTCGAGGCCGGCCTTGTAGATCAGCCACTTGGACATGAACCCGCTGAACGGCGGCACCCCCGCCAGGGCCAGGCCCGCCACCGTGAAGCAGGCAGCGGTAAACGGCATCCTTCGGCCCAGGCCCCGCATGTCCTCGACGTCCCGGGTGCCGAGCTGGTGGATGATGACCCCGGCGCAGAGGAACGCCAGGCCCTTCATGAAGGCGTGGGTCATGATGTGGAACAGGCCGCCGCTCAGGCCCGAGACGGAGTAGCGGTAGTACGAGCCCAGGCCCAGGCCCAGCAGGATGTAGCCCATCTGGGCGATGCTGGAGAACGCCAGCATGCGCTTGAGATCCGACTGGACCAGGGCCAAGAGGTTCCCCACGAACATGGTGAGGATGGCGAACATGGCCAGCGCCAGCCCGAACGGGACCAGGCTGCCGAGGAAGCAGGCCATGAGCACCCTCAGCATGGCGAACAGGCCGGTCTGGATGACCACCCCCGACAGCATGGCGCTTATGCCGCTGGGGGCGGCGGCGTGGGCGTCGGGCAGCCAGGTGTGCAGCGGCACCACCGCCGCCTTTACCCCAAAGCCGCAGATGAACAGGGTGGTTATGACCAGCATGGGCAGCCGCGGCACGGCCGACAGCCGCTTGGCCAGGGCCGCGAACCCCAGCTCCCCGGTGTAGCTGAAAAGCAGGGCGATGCCGAGGAGCGCCAGCAGCGATCCCACGGCGCTCATGACAACGTACTTGATCCCCGCCTCCACCGGCTCCCACTGCTGGTTCCTGAAGGCCACCAGCACGTAGGAGGCTATGGCCATGAGCTCGAAGAAGACGTACATGTTGAAGAGGTCGGCAGACGCCACCAGCCCCAGCATGCCTGCCACCATGAGCAGCAGCAGCGCGTGGAACTTCTCCACGCCCACATCGCGGTCCATGTAGGCCACGGAGTAGATCGCCACCATCAGCGCCAGCCCCAGGATGGTGAACCCCATGACGATGGCCAGCGCGTCGACGGCGAGGGTTATGGAGAACGCGGAGCTGGACGGCCCCAGGGTGATCTCCGGGACCTGGCCCCAGCGCACCACCGCCACGGCCAGCGGCCAGAACCTGTAAAGCGCGGAGGCCAGGATGGCCGCCGCCACAATCCCCGCTACCTTGCCCGAGCCCTCCACCCCCAGTGCGGGCCGGGTGATGCGCCCGCACAGGTAGGTGACCAGCGCCCCCGCCAGGAGGAGGGCCAGGATCAGCACCAGCGTCAGTCCGCTCACAGCCCCTCACCTCCTACATCTTGAGGGCCAGGAGCTTGAGCGCTCCCCTGACCCAGTCCACGAAGGGGGCGGGGTAGACGCCCACCGCCAGGGCAACGACGGCGAGGAGGATCATAGGCACCATTTGGCTGGCCCCGGCCTCCCTGACGCCCCCAAGCCCCTCCGGCAGCGGGCCGAAGAACACCCGCTTCACCAGCCACAGCGCGTACCAGGCGGTGAGCACGCTGCCGGCCACGGCGATGATGCTGAGGACCGCCTGGCCCGAGCCGAACCCCCCGGCGAGGATCATCCACTCGCTGGCAAACCCGCCGAGAGGCGGGGCTCCGGCCAGGGACAGCGCGGCCGCGCTGCAGGCGATGGCGGTGTACGGCATCCGCCTCGCCAGGCCGCCCACCTCGTCCAGGCTCTCCCCCCCGGTGCTCAGCACCACCGCGCCCACAGCCATGAACAGCAGGGCCTTGGCCACGCCGTGGTTGAGGAGGTGGAGCACCGAGCCGCCCACCCCCAGGGCCGCCATAGTCGCTACCCCGAACAGCACGTAGCCCATCTGGCTCATGCTGGAGTAGGCCACGATGCGCCGGAGCTGCTTTTGGGCCAGGGCCATGGCCGCGCCGTAGTACTGGGTGACCACCGCCACGATCAGCAGCGGCAGCACGAACGGCCTCAGCGCCTCCTGGGGGAAGGGGGTGAGAACGAACCTCACCAGGCCGTATATCCCTGCGCTCATCATGGCGCCGGCCATGGCCACCGCCACCGGAAGCGGCGCCTCGGCGTAGGCGTCGGGCAGCCAGGTGTGGACCGGGAACAGCGCCAGCTTCACCCCGAACCCGGCCACGAACAGGGCGACGAGCGGGACCAGCCACTCAGCCGGCACCTTGGCCAGGATGGAGGGCAGGGCGTACAGGTCACTGGTGCGGGTGCGCCCGTACAGGTAGAGGATCGCCACCAGGATGCACACCGCCCCCAGGTGGGTGAAGATGAAATACTTCAGCGCCGCCCGGCCCCGGCCCGGGCCGCTGCCGAATCTGGCAGGATCGAACCGATCGTCGGCGGAGCGTTGTAGAGATCGGTGGTTTGGGGTGTAATGCCTAGCAGGCCGCGGCGGAGGTCTTGGCCTTGCTTCATGCGCGGCAATACCCGCAGGATGTCTTCCAGCGGTACGGCGAAGCCAATCCCGGAGTCATACCATTCCACCCCGGCGGTTTCTCCTTCGGCGCGGCTGGACATAGGAACGATCACGCCAAAGACGCGGCCATCGACAGCGACTAGCGGCCCGCCGTAGTTCACCGGCGATGTCTTGGCATCCGTCTGGATCGCCTTGCCGTGGATTCGGTTGAGGGCGCTGATGATACCGATGCTCATCGACGGAGGATGTTCGATGTCAGGGTCTGAAGTGCGGCCCAAAGCGATAGCCCACTGCCCGACCTGGATTTCTTCCTTGAGCACCGGCGTGGGAACGGGCAGATCCACCGCATTGACCTTCAACAAGACCAGCATGCGGCTGTGGTCGTGAG
>JAIMBG010000129.1 GCA_023511555.1 Acetobacteraceae bacterium
CCTCCCGACGGCCGGCCCTCGGCACCCGGAACGGACCGTCGGGGGAGATTGGAATCACACGTAGGGGGCAACCTAGTCCAGAGGGGGGATAGGAGGTTGCGGCTCAGACTTGTCGGACTCACCCTGGCCCTGGCCGTGGGCCTGCTGGGGGCCACGGTGCTGGTGGCCACCCTGCCCCGGGCGCGGCTGGGCGCCCGCCCCCCGTCCCCCGAGGAGATAAGGGGGCTCATCCGCACCGAGCTCCACTCCCCGGAGGGCAGGAGGCTCATCCGACAGGCGGCGGAGGAGGTGGCCCTCGCCCCCGCAATAACCGCCCAGATCGAGTCCCCGGAGACGCAGCGGCGGCTCCACGAGTTCCTCCAGGAGGCGCTGTCCACGCCCCAGTCCCAGAAGACCCTGGCAAAGGAACTGGAGAAGCTCATGACCTCTCCTCGTATCACCAAGGCCATCGAGGATGCCACCAAGCGGCAGGTGATGGCGATCGTGCAGCGGGGCACGGGGGCCGCAGGCGGAGCGGGGGCTGACGCGGGGACGGGCGGCGGGGCGGGCGCTGGAGGCGGGGTGGGGGGGGGGGGGGGTGGGGGGGGGGGGGGGGGGGGGCGGGGGGGGGGGGGGGGGGGGGGGGGGGGGGGGGGGCGGGGGGGGGGGGGGGGTGGGGGGGGGGGGGGTGGGGGGGGGGGGGGGGGGGGGGGGCGGGGGGGGGGGGGGGGGGGGGGGGGGGGGGCGGGGGCGGGGGGGGGGGGGGGGGGGGGGGGGGGGGGGGGGGAACAATGGGAGGCGGGACCCGCTAGGCCCGCGCGGTACCCGGCGGGGCCGCACAGCCACCCAATCGTTCCGATCATGCCCTCTCCAGCAGCGCCACGCACTCCACGTGGCAGGTCTGCGGGAACATGTCCACGGGCCGGGCCAGAACCGGCCGATAGCCGGCCGCGCCCATCAGGCCGATGTCGCGGGCGAAGGTGGCGGGGGAGCAGGAGATGTAGACTACGCGCCGGGGGGCGATATGGGCCAAGGCGGCGAGGGCCTCGGGCCGGCAGCCCTGGCGGGGCGGATCGAGGAAGGCCACCTGGGCGGAAAACCCCGACCGGGCCAGCGCGGGCAGGACCCGCTCGGCCTCTCCGGCCAAGAGCTCCAGGTTGGCAACCCCGTTGATGGCGGCGTTGCGCCGGGCATCCTCCACCGCCGAAGGCTCGGACTCCACGCCCACCACGCGCCTTGCGGCCCCGGCCGCCAGGAGCCCGAGCGCCCCGGTGCCGCAGTAAACGTCGAGCACCGTCTCCCCGCCCTGCAGCCCGGCCAGCTTCAGGGCGCAGGCAAAGAGACGCTCGGCCTGGGCGGGGTTGACCTGGAAGAAGGAAGCGAGCGAGACGCGGAAACTGAGCCCGCCCAGGCGGTCGTCGATCCACCCCTCCCCCCACAGCACCCTCTGGGACGGCCCGAGTATGACGTTGGTGCGGCGGGGGTTGAGGTTCTGAACCACCCCCACCAGGCCCGGCACCCGCTTCCTCAGGCGGGCCACAACGCGACCGGCCCCCGGCAGCATGGGCCCGTTGGTCACCAGCCCCGCCAGCACCCGGCCCGTGGCCGCAGCCACCCGGCCCACCACGTGCCTCAGCACCCCGGACCCGTCCTCCTCCCGGTACGGGGGCACCCCGGCCTCGGCGGCGGCCTCCAGCGCCGCCCGCAACAGCCGGTTGTTCTGGGGGTGCTGGATGAGGCAGGAGTCGGCGGGCACCAGGCGGTGGCTGAAGGGGGCGAAGCACCCCCCGGCCAGCCGGCCGGGGCGGGTGGGGTGGGTCCGCACCGGCGACTGCAGCTTGCTGCGATAGTGCCAGGGTGACGGCGCCTCCAGCGTAGGGGGCACGGGGCAGGAAACCCTGCCGATCCGGGCCAGGGCGTCCTCCAGCGTCCGGCGCTTAAGCTCCAGTTGGGCGGCGTACTCCACGTGCTGAAGCTGGCAGCCCCCGCAGCGGTGGTACACGGGGCAGGGCGGGGCGACCCGGTGGGGGGAGGCCTCGAGCACCTCGACCAGCCGGGCCCGGGCGTAGGAGCGGGCCACGGCCGTGACCCGGGCAGCCACCAGCTCGCCGGGGATGGCGAAGGGAACAAACACCGCCAGCCCATGGCATCTTGCCACGCCGTCGCCGGCGCTGCTCAGGCCGGTCACCGGCACGCGGATCTCCTGTCCCACCCTGACCGGGGGCACGGCGGGGGCGGCCTCTCCCTCGCCCTGCGCGGTCACCTGCCGCCCGCCTCCCCGCCCGAGTCAGGGCCTGCCCCAGAGCCGGCCCGGCCCTCCCCAGCCATAGCGTCCCGCAGCAACCTGGCGGCGACCTCGGGGTTGGCCCGACCGGAGGTCCGCTTCATGACCTGGCCCATGAGGAAGGTGAGCGCCTTCTCCTTTCCCGAGAGGTAGTCGGCCACGGTGGAGGGATTCTGGGCCACAACCTCCCGGACCACCCCGGCCAGGGCGGCGGGGTCGCTGACCTGGGTCAGTCCCAGCTCCTCAACCAGGCGGGCGGGCTCGCCGCCGTCCACCACCAGGGCTTCGAGGAGGGCCTTGGCAGCCCGCCCGCTGATCAGCCCCCGGTCGATCAGCCGGAGCATGCCGGCCAGTCCCTCGGCGGTGAGCTTCGACTCCTCGAGCTCCAGGCGGCGGGCGTTGAGCACCCGGAGCACGTCCCCCATAACCCAGTTCGACACCTCCCTGGGGTCGGGGTAGAGCCGGAGCGTCTCGTCGAAGAGGCGGGCCAGGGCAGGGGAGGACGTGAGCACCCAGGCGTTGTACTCCGGCAGCCCCAGCCCCGACACCAGGCGCCGGCGGCGGGCCTCGGGCAGCTCGGGGAGCCCGGCCCGGATTTCCTCCACCCACTCCGGCTCGATCCGGAGCGGCGGAAGGTCTGGCTCGGGGAAGTAGCGATAGTCGTGGGCCTCCTCCTTGCTGCGGGAAGGGAATGTCACGCCCCTGGCCTCGTCCCAGTGCCGCGTTTCCCTGGCCACCCGCCCGCCCGCGGAGAGCACCCGGGCCTGGCGGGAAACCTCGAACTCCAGCGCTGCCTTGACGGAGCGGAAGGAGTTCATGTTCTTGACCTCCACCAGCGCCCCCCACTCCCGGCTGCCCCGAGGCCTGAGCGACACGTTGGCGTCGCAGCGCAGCGACCCCCGCTCCATGCGGCAGTCCGAGACCCCGGTGAACTGGATCAGGCTGCGCAGCGCCGTGAGGTACAGCCTGGCGTCCTCGGGGGAGGCAAGCTCCGGCTCGGACACGATCTCGAGCAGAGGCACGCCGCAGCGGTTGAAGTCCACCAGGGAGCCGGACTCAACCCCCTCGTGGAGCAGCTTCCCCGTGTCCTCCTCCAGGTGGAGCCGCCTTATGCCCACCCTCTTCCTGCCCCCCGGGGTCAGAAACTCCACCGCCCCGCCGGTGGCCAGCGGCAGGTCGTACTGGGAGATCTGATATGACTTGGGCAGGTCGGGGTAGAAGTAGTTCTTGCGGTCGAACTTGCACACCCGGGCGACCTGGCAGCCCAGGGCCAGCGCGGCACGGATGGCATACTCCACCGCCTTGAGGTTGAGAACCGGCAGGCTGCCGGGGAGCCCCAGGCACACCGGGCAGACCTGGGTGTTGGGCGGGGCGCCGAAGGTCGCCGGGCAGCCGCAGAACGCCTTGGTCCGCGTGGAAAGCTCAACGTGGACCTCCAGGCCGATCACCGGCTCAAACTCAGACGTCATCGCCGGTCCACCCCCCCGTCCAGGGCCGGCCGGGCCCGGTGGTGCCCGGTCGCTTGCTCGAACGCGGACGCCGCCCGCAGCAGCCTGGCCTCGGCCAGCGGGGGCGCGATGAGCTGCAGCCCCACCGGCAGCCCCCCGCTGAGCCCGCAGGGGACCGAGACGGCCGGCAGGCCGGCAAGGCTGACCGGAACGGTCAGCACGTCGGAGAGGTACATTTTCAGGGGGTCGGCGACCCGCTCCCCCAGGGGAAAGGCCGTGGTGGGCGAGGTCGGGGTGGCCAGCACGTCGAACCGCTCAAAGGCCTGCTCGAACTCGCGCCTGATGAGCGTTCGCACCTTTTGGGCCTTGAGGTAGTATGCGTCGTAGTAGCCCGAGGACAGGGCGTAGGTGCCCAACATCACGCGCCGCTTGACCTCCGCCCCAAAGCCCTCCCGCCGGGAGCGGCAGTACATGTCGTTGAGATCCGAAGCACCCGAGGCCCGGTGGCCGTAGCGCACCCCGTCGTAGCGGGCCAGGTTGGAGGAGGCCTCCGCCGGGGCCAGGATGTAGTACGCCGGAAGGGCGTACTCCGTGTGGGGAAGGGAGCACTCCTCGACCTTCATCCCCAGAGAGGCCAGCACCTCTATCGCCTCCGCCACCTTCCGCCTCACGCCCTCCTCCAGTCCCTCCAGCCAGTACTCCCGCGGCACCCCCAGGCGAAGCCCCTCCACCTCGCCGTCGAGGGCGCTCTCGCAGTCCGGGGGGCCCACGGGGGCGGAGGTGGAGTCCAGCGGGTCGTGGCCGGCTATGGCCGCAAGCACCAGGGCCGCGTCCCGGACGGTGCGGGCGATCACGCCCACCTGATCGAGGGAGGACGCGAACGCTATCAGCCCGAAGCGCGACACCAGCCCGTAGGTCGGCTTGAGCCCCACCACCCCGCAGAGCGCCGCCGGCTGGCGCACCGAGCCCCCCGTGTCCGAGCCCAGGGCGGCGGCGGCCAGGCCGGCCGCCACCGCCGCCGCCGAGCCGCCGCTGGAGCCTCCCGGCACCCGCCCCAGGTCCCAGGGATTGCGGGTAGGAAAGAAGGCAGAGTTCTCAGTGGAGGACCCCATGGCGAACTCGTCCAGGTTGGTCTTGCCCAGCGGGACCGCGCCGGCCCGCCACAGCCGGGCGGTAGCAGTGGACTCGTACGGAGGCACGAACCGCTCTAGGATGCGAGAGCCCGCCGTTGTCCTGACCCCCAGCGTGCAGAGGTTGTCCTTTACCGCCGCCGGCACCCCGGCCAGCGGTCCGACCGGGTCCCCCCGGCCGAGGGCCAGGTCAACCCGCCTCGCCGCCTCAAGCGCCGCCTCAGGGGTGGTGGTGATGAAGGCCTGGAGCAGCGGTTCGAGGCGCTCCAGTCTCCTGAGGTGGACCTCCGCCACCTCCGCGGCCGACACCTCGCGCCGCGCCACCCTGGCCGCCAGGACGTAGGCGGGGAGGTACCACAGCCCTTCCTCCACCGTCTACCCTCCTCCCCCGCCCTTCTCCGCCTCCTCCGGGATTACGGGGGGGACCAGAAAGCATCCCCGTTCAGAGGCGGGGGCGTTCGCCAGGGCCGCCCCGGGACTCAGCGGCGGAAGCGGCTCGTCAGGGCGGAGGGGGAGGGATGGTAGCAGCCGGCCCAGGACGTGAAAGGTGGGCTCCACCCCCTCCGTGTCCAGCTCCCGAAGCTTGCCCACGTAAGCCAGGATGGCTCCGAGCTGGCGCTCCATCTCCCCCGCCTCGGCCGGATCCAGGCCGAGCCGGGCCAAGACCGCGATGTGCTCCACCGTCTCCCTCGACACCGCCACGCTCCCACCCCCGCCCGCGACATTATACCACGCCGGCCCGGAGCCGGGCAACCTGAGCCCGGCCCTTTTGCGGGCCCTGACCAAGGGGTCGGCGACGGGGTGACCCAGGAGGGGGCGCGGTTCCCCCTGGGCGGACCGCACCGGGCGCCCGCCCCGGCGGCGTAAACGAGCCGGGGAGCGGACCCGCGCGCTCCCCGGGCTGAAAGCCGTTCCTCCCCTTCCCCGAGGCCGACCAGCTAGTACAGGTGGCAGGCCGCCTGGTGGCCCGACGACACCTCTTTGAGCCCCGGCTCCTCCTCCTTGCAGCGGTTCATCACCTGCTGACAGCGGGTCCGGAACCGGCAGCCGCTGGGCGGGTTGATGGGGCTGGGCACGTCGCCGGTGAGGATGATGCGGCGCCGCTCGGCCTCCACGTCCGGGTCGGGAATGGGGATGGCGGACAGCAGCGCCCGGGTGTAAGGATGCAGCGGCTTGTCATACAGTTCGGCACTGGGCGCGATCTCCACGATCTTACCCAGGTACATCACCGCCACCCTCTGCGACAGGTGTTTGACCATGGACAGGTCGTGGGCGATGAACAGGTAGGTCAGCCCCATCTTGGCCTGAAGGTCCTCGAACAGGTTCACCACCTGGGCCTGGATGGACACGTCCAGGGCCGAGATTGGTTCGTCCAGAACCAGGAAGCTGGGGTCCACGGCCAGCGAGCGGGCCACGCCGATGCGCTGCCGCTGGCCGCCGGAGAACTCGTGCGGATAGCGGCTGGCGTGCTCCTCGCTCAGCCCCACCAGGCGCAGGAGCTCGTGCACCCGCTCCCGGCGCTCACTGTGGCTGCGCACCAGGTGATGGATGTCCAGCGCCTCGCCGACTATGTCACCCACGGTCATGCGGGGATTAAGCGAGGCGTAGGGGTCCTGGAATATCATCTGCATCTTTCGCCGCGCCGCCAGCAGCTCGTCCTCTTCCAGCTCGTATATGTTGCGGCCCTCGAAGTAGACGGCCCCTCCGGTGGGCTCGTAGAGACGGATCATGGTCCTGCCCACCGTCGTCTTGCCGCAGCCCGACTCCCCCACCAGACCCAGCGTCTCGCCCTTTGCTATCGAGAAACTGATGCCGTCGACCGCCTGGACGTAGCCCGTGGTCTTGGCGAACAGCGTCCCTTTCTTGACTGCGAAGTACTTCTTGAGGCGGTCTACCACCACCAGGTTGTCGCCGCTCACTGCGCCGCCCCCTTTCGCGGCCCGACCGTCTTCGGGGCCATGGGATGCATGAGCCAGCAGGCCACCCTGTGAGACGGCCCCACCTGGTAGAACGGTGGCGGCTCCTCAAGGCACACCTTCATGGCCCAGTCGCACCTGGGGTTGAAGCGGCAACCCGCGGGAGGGGCGATGAGGTCGGGCGGCTGGCCCCAGATGGGGACCAGACGCCTCTTCT
>JAIMBG010000130.1 GCA_023511555.1 Acetobacteraceae bacterium
GCGTCACCCTGTCCCCCACCGAGAACTGCGGCACCGGTGCCCCTCGGTCTCCCGCCCCCCAGGGCCGCCCCCGCCCTGCCCCGGCGAGAATACGATCGTTTTCCTGGCCTCAAACAGCAGCTCCAGGATCCGGTACATGTCGGCCCGGGTCCCTGCCTGCCCCGACACCCCGTAGTGCTCCAGGGAGGTCGAACAGCAGAGAACCTCCACGCCCTGCCCCTCGAGCAGACGCAGGCTCTCCAGCACCGGGGAGCCCGGGCTGGCCAGCAGCACGGCTCGATTGAGCAGCACGACTGCCCGGGGCGCCGCCACGCTCTCCGCCAGGGCGTAGAACAGGTTCCTGACCAGGAGCTCCCCCAGGCCGGGGTCTCCCTCCCCCAGCCGGTCGGAAGACAGGACGACGACCACGTCGCCCCGCTCGAAGAGATCCTCCCCCACCTCCGGGACCTCCTCCTTGACCGGGACTACCAGGTCTTCGCCGCGCTGCATCGCCGCCTCTTCCTCCTGCCTCGCCCTCACCAAGACACCTTCCCCCCATGAGCCCGCCCCAAACGTCGCTCTCCGTGCCCCGCGGAAGTCACGGCAGACCCCACCGTCCCAGCACTAGCCTCCAGAGGGCGGCCGACCATTCCATCAGGTGCCCTCCCCAGCGGGCCTTTAGGAGGGCGCCGTTGACAGGCCCCGCCGAAGGGAGGGCGAGCAGCGGGGCGAGGAGGGCCACCACCAGCATGAGCCACAGGGCACTGTCGGCCACGCCCAGCACGGCTCCCAACGGCCGCAGCAACAGACCCCCGGTCACCCGCCTGCCCAGCAGCCCCACCACTAACTCCACCAGGCAGCGCATCACCCCATACATGACCAGCGCCACCACAGCCGCGCAGATCAGGTGGGCCAGGCCCAGCCCCAGGGCGGCAGCATCCGGTTCGCCGCCCGGCGGCAACCAGGCGGGGACGCGGGCCTCGACCACGCCAGCCAGAGGGCCCGGGACCCCCAGCACCTCCGCCCACCCTGGCCCGACGGCCCCTGACCCGAGGGCATCGCCGAGGCCCCTGGCGATTGCTGGAGTGACGCGGCCCACCACCTCCCACCGCTGCACCAGGGCCAGGAGACTGCGCCAGACCAGTCCTGCGAGGAAGACGGCGGCAAAGAACGCCGCCACGCGGAGACACGATCGCCAGAACCCGCCGAAGAAGCCGGAGAGCGCCCCTGCGCTCAGGACCCCCACACACACCCAGTCCAGCCAGGTCACCGGCAAACCCTCCCCCCCGGGGCTGGCGGCGCCGCGACGCATATGGCGGCAGGGCGGGTGATCAAGGCCTCCTCCTGGCAGGGACCAGGAGTAGCGTTAGATAGGCACCCACAGCCGGCACCGCCGGGCTGACGCCGGCCCCAATGTAACGGCGGGCGAAGGCTATGGCTAGGGCCGCCAGCCCACCCAGCAAGAGGAAAGCCACCAGCTCTCTGAGGAAGTCTTCGTAGAAGAACAGCAGCTCGTGCCTCCGGCACAGACCCATCCAGGCCAGGTCGCCGCCCACCTTCACCGCCGCAAAGATCGCCAGGGACTGCGCCCAGAGGGGGAGCCAGGCGTAGCGCTGCAGCCACGACGCTACCCCCGCCGCCAGCGCCACCGCCACGAGGCCCGTCAGCAGGTAAGGCGCCCACCGCGCTGCCCTCACCGCCGGTCGCCTCCAGCGGGGGCAAGCTGGAAGAGGTCCATGCGCCCGCCCCCCAGGTCCACCAGCACCAGGTCCCCGGCCACGGACGCCCCGACCGCGCGGGTGCCGAACCGCACCTCCATCAGCGGGCGCCAGCGCGGGGAGAGGACGGTCAGGCCGTCCCGGCCTGCCACCACCAGGTTATCTCCCCAGTACCCCAGGGCTAGCGGCGGCCCGGCAGCCCTGGGATCCCTGGGACGGAGCCCGCCCTCGGGCCCGGCGGCGAACAGCCGCGCCCCCCCTCCTACCTCCGCCGCCACGGCGGCCTGGCCTTCGGGCCCGGCCGCCGCAGCCGCGGCCAGGCCTGCCGCAGGGCCCTCACGCTCGAGGCGTGCCGGCCAGGAGTAAAGCCGCCACCGGTCCTCGGAGACAGCAAGAAGCCGGGAGTCGGGGCCGAAGCCCAGCAGGTGGGGCGGCGCCGGGCCCCAGGCCGACCGGCCGCACCATCCGCCACCCGTGCCCACAAAGCACAACTCCGCGGCCAGGCCCTCGGCCGTGGCCTGTAACACCGCCACCGCCGCCCTTCCCCCCGAGGCCGCCGCCCCCAGCACAGGGGTGACACCTTCGAAGTCCAGGCACCAGAGCTCCAGACCGTCCGAGGCCAGGGCGTAGAGGCGGTCCGGCACAAGCCCGGACCCCCCCGTGACCAGGGCCAGCGCGCCCCCGTCCGGGGCCGCCGCTGCCCACTGCGTCCGGCCCTGGGGGGGAGACCACGTCCAGCGCGCGCCTGCCCTCCACCCCCAGGCCGCCAGCCGGCCGTCGGCCGAAAGCAGTAACGGGCCCTGGGGCGTCGACCCCACCGGGCGCGCCCCCGGTAGGGGACAGAACACGCGCGCCTCAGCGGTTGAGGCCGGCCCGGCCGCTGACTCACCGCCCGGCAGGGCAGGCTCGAAAAACGCCAGCCCCGTGCCCCCGCCCCCTCCGGGTTCCACCAGGCACGCTCCCCTCCCCGGCACCAGGACGGCCGCCGCCTCCGCAGGCGCGCGGATCGCCCGGCGCGACCAGACAACGGGCTGGGGGACGGGGTGGGTGACAGTCCCTGGGCGAGCCGGCGTCGCCTGCACCAGGATGACGAGGACGAGGGCCAGAAGCGACGCGGCACCCCTCCAGCCACGGCCCGCCGGGGGCGGGGGGCGCCGGGCGGCTACAGGGCCAGCCCCCCGACCACGAACGCCAGGATCACCAAGGCCCCCAAAGCGCATCCCAGCTTGCCCCTCATCCGTTTCAAGTCCCGCCTGAGGTCCTGATCCCACTCCCTGCGTTTGAGCGACTGGGACTTCTTCAGGCACTCGATGGCCTGGGCGATCTTGCCCGCCTTCTTGTAGGCGGCTGCCAGATTGTGGTAGGCGAGGGCGTAGCCGGGATCGATGGCTATCGCCCGGCGGTACGACTGGATGGCCTCTTCCAGACGCCCCTCGGTATACAGCACGTTGCCCAGGTTGCTGTGGGCGGGGGCGTATCGGGGGTCGATGTCGAGGGCCTTTTCAAACCAGGCCCTGGCCTGCGCCAGGTCGCCCCTCTGGGCGTGGACCACGCCCACGCGGTTGTGAGCGGGGGCGTGCCGAGGATCGAGCGCCAGGACGCGCTCGAACTCGGCCAGGGCCTGGTCGAGCTTGCCCTCATGAAGGAGGGTGTTGCCCCGCTCCCAGTGGCCCTCCACCCTTGCCTGGATATCCTCCCGTCCCTGGCCGTTACGGCCCTCTGGCCCTGCTCCGTCCAAGACCGGCTCCCCTTCGGCGCAGCGTGTGCTGCCGTCCCCGACGGGCCCTGCAGCCTTGCTAGGTACTTCGGCGAAGCCGCCCGATGTCCTGCCGGGCGCGGGCGCATAAGGCGGCGCAGGCTGCCATATACTTCTAGTGCCCAACCGCACCCGGCGCGGCCGTCGGGGCGGGGGCAGGGCAGACGCTGTGGGGGGTGAAGGGGTGCAAGGGACGTGGACGGGACCTCGGGCGCCGGCCCCAGCCCCCGCTCGGGAGGAAAGGATCCCGGCGGCCGACGGCGCGGCCACAGTGCGCCTGGCCCGCTGCCTGAGCCGCCACCTGGCCGAACTAGAGAGCCCGGAACGCCGCCGCCTGGTGGTAATGTGCATCGGCACGGATCGCTCCACTGGAGACGCGCTGGGCCCGCTGGTGGGATCTCTGCTGATCGAGCAGGGGCTGTGCGAGGGCGGGGCGCCGGGGGGTGCCGCGGCCTGGGCACCCCCCCTTCAGCGGGTGGCGGTCTACGGAACCCTGGACCGGCCGGTCCACGCCGCCAACCTGGAAGAGGTCCTGAGCCGGGCTACCCGAGGGGGCGAGCACAGCCTGGTGCTCGCCGTCGATGCCTGCCTGGGCCGCCTGGACAACGTGGGCTCGATCGCAGTGGGCCGGGGACCGCTCCGGCCCGGAGCAGGGGTGAACAAAAACCTCACGCAGGTGGGAGACCTCTACATCACCGGAACGGTGAACGTGGGAGGGTTCATGGAGTACCTCGTCCTGCAGAATACCAGGCTGAACCTGGTGGTATCCATGGCGCGGGTGATCGCCGCCGGGGTGCTCCTGGCCCTGGAGGCAGGTAATGCCGCGGTGGATGAGGGCCCCAGGACCGCGCCGCTCGTGGGCGGGGTCCGCCTGGCCGCAGCCTGCCGCGCCAGCGCGCCCCCCGTCGTGGAGGCCGTCGACCCGGCATAGCCCCACCTCTCAGCCCCCTCCCGTCAGGCCCCTCCCGGCCCCAGGCGCCGCTCCACCTCGCCCAGCACCGCCTCCGGGTCCTGACCGGCTACGCACAGAACCGGGGCCCGCGTGAGCACGTCCTCGCTCCCCATGAGGTCCTGATCCTGGCCGCTCACCAGAACCAGCTCCGCCTCCCGCAGCCCGCTCCTGTCGATTCCCACCACTTTGTAGCCCGCCTCAGAAAGGGCGCGGGCCAGCGGCCCCAACCCATCCTCGACAGCCACCACCCTGGCCATCCCCGCACCTCCCCCGCCGCAGCCCCTGGCGGCCCGGGGCAATTATTCCCCGGGGGAGGAGGGGCCATGCGCATTGCAACCGGCCGGGCCTCCCCGGGGCGGGGGCCCGGCGGGGGCCGGCCCGGCGTGGCGGAGAAGCTCCACCACCTCGTCGTCTCCCGTTTGGTCGAAGTGCAGGTAGAACTGGCCCACGGCATAGAACGGCTCAGGGGTGTACAGGCACACTAAGTCGTCGGCCTCGGGCCGCAGGCGGCGGAGGGTGTCGGCCGGGGCGACGGGGACGGCGAGCACCAGACGGGCAGGCTGGGCGCGCCGGAGCGCCTGTAGGGCCGCCCGGATGGTGAACCCGGTGGCGATGCCGTCGTCCACCACCACCACCACCCGGCCGGCCACCTGCAGGGGCGGGCGGTCACCCCGATACAGCCGCAGACGGCGGCCCTGCTCCGCCCGCTCTCTTTCCACCTCATCCTCGAGGTCTTCAGGCGTCAGGCCGAAGTAGCGCAGCAGATTGGGGTCGAATGTAGCCACCCCGTCGGGGCCCAGGGCACCCACAGCCAGTTCCGGGTTGCAGGGCGCCCCTATCTTCCGCGGTACCACCACGTCGAGGGGGGCATTCAGCGCCCGGGCCACCTCGGCAGCCACCACCACACCCCCCCGGGGCACCCCCAGGACCAGGGTGTCTGGGCCGCAGTAGGCCTGGAGCGCCGCGGCCAGGCGCCGTCCCGCGTCGCGGCGGTCACCGAACAGCATGGCTCCCATCCCCCTGCGTTGTGCCGCCTGCGGGCACCGCCACCCACAGCGCCCCCGGCACCACCTCAAAGGTGGCCGGCACCTGGGACACGACCTCACCGTCGGACTGAACCGAGAGCAGCCGGGGGCTGCTCACCTCCACCCGCCTGGCCCGGTAGTGGCACACCTTGGGTAGAGCCAGGTGGGTACCCTTATAGACGCGCAGCAGGGCCAGCACCGTCTCGAGGCGGGTCAGGTCCCAGGCCACCACGACGTCCAGCCAGCCGTCGTCTAGCAGTGCCCCGGGGGCGATCTTCATGCCTCCCGCGTAGAATTCCCCGTTTCCCACCGCCACCAGCAGGATGCGCCCTTCCAACTCCTTATCGTCGATGCGGATGCGTGCCGGAGCGTTTTGGTAGCGGAACAGCATCTTGAACAGCGCCACCACGAAGGGCAGCGTTGCCCCCAGGCGCCCCAGGATCTTGCTGTGGCGGTTGGCCTCCTTCGAGACCTCGGCGTCGAACCCCAGCCCCGAAACGTTTACAAAGTAGTCGCCGTTCACCCGCCCCAGGTCGACTCGGCGCGGCCTCCCCTCCAGGGCCACCCGCGCCGCGTCCTGGGGGCGGCGGGGCAGCCCCAGGCTGCGGGATAGGTCGTTGCCGGTGCCGACCGAGATCAGCCCCATCACGGCATCGGAGCCGGCCATAGCGTTGGCCACCTCGTGAATGGTCCCGTCCCCTCCAACAACGATCAGGCGGCGACACCCTTTCTCCAGGGCGCGCCGCGCCACTTCCGTCCCGGTGCGGGGGCCGGTGGTGAAGTCCACCTCAACCGATCCGAGCCTTTCCTCCAGCCAGGGCCTGAGAGCGGCCCAGACCCGCCTCCCCCGCCCTTGGCCGGCGACGGGGTTCACTATGAACCTGGTATCCACCAAGTCCCTCCCCCTAAGACCCCCAGCCACCGGCCGCTGCGAGCCTGGGTGCTTCGCCCCCCCGGCTCAGCGGGGCGGCGCCGGGGGCGGCTTGGGCTCCACGCGGGGCACGGGGCGCTCCTCGCCCTTCATCTGGCTCATGCCCTGGAAGATCGCGCCCTCCGCCACCACCAGGTAGCCGACCCGGATGTCCCCAAACAGCCGGCCCGACGGGAGCATCTCCAGTCTCCCGTCGGCATCCACGTTGCCCTTCACCTCCCCAGCCACCGTCACGTTCTGGGCCTTTATGGTCGCCACCACTGAGCCCTGCTCCCCCACCACCAGATCGCCCTGATGCATCACCTCACCCTCGAGCCTCCCGTCTACCCGCAGCAGCCCGTGGGACCGTATGACGCCCTTGAACTCCGTTTCCTTGCCGATGATCGTCTCCGTGGCCTGCGGCTCCGCCGAGCCACGCCTGGACAATATGGCGCCCCCCCACGCCCCGCTGCCGCCCGCCCCCGCCCCGGGCGCGTATACACATCGGACGCGGCCGCCGCATTAGACGGGGTAGATCTCGGTGGTCGCCGGATCATTTAAAAA
>JAIMBG010000131.1 GCA_023511555.1 Acetobacteraceae bacterium
GCGGGGGGGCCCGTAGCCTCAGCGCCGCGCGGCCGGGGCGCCGGGCGCGCCTCACGGCCGGCCGCCGGTCGGGGACCGGCGTGGCGCAAAGCCCCGCAGCCTCAGCGAGTTGAGCACCACGGACAGCGAACTCAGGCTCATGGCGGCGGCGGCGAACATGGGGTCCAGCCTGATGCCCCAGACGGGGACCAGGGCCCCCGCGGCCACGGGTATGGCCAGGATATTGTAGAAGAACGCCCAGAAAAGGTTCTGCCTCACCACCTGGAGCGTCCGCCGGCTCAGCGCCACGGCGGCGGCCGCCCCCCGGGGGTCGCCCGACGCCAGAGTGATGCCGGCCGCCTCCATAGCCACGTCAGTGCCGGTGCCCAGCGCGATGCCCACATCGGCCTCGGCCAGGGCGGGGGCGTCGTTGATGCCGTCCCCCACCATGGCCACGGCCCGGTGCTCCCGCCTCAGCGCCCGCACCGCCTCGGCCTTCTGGTGGGGCAGCACCTCCGCAATCACCTTTGAGATGCCCACCCTTTCGCCCACCGCCCGGGCGGCCTCCCGGCTGTCGCCGGTGATCATCACCGCCTCCAGCCCCAGGTCCCTCAGCTCCGCCACCGCCGCGCGGGAGCCGGGCTTCACCTCGTCCTCCACCGCCAGCAGCCCCGCGACGCAGAACCCCTCCCCGCCGGGGCGGCCCACCGCCACGAACGTCGCGGTGCGGCCCTGGCCCACCAGGGCCCGGGAGCGCTCGAGCAGGGGGCCCAGCTCCACCCCGCGGGACTCCATGAGCCGGGCGCTGCCCGCGAGCACCCAGGCCTCCCCCACCCGGGCCTCCACCCCCAGGCCCGGCAGCGCCCGGAACTCCTCGGGGCGGCGGGGTGAAAGCCCCCGTCCCCGGGCGGCCTCCACCACCGCCCTGCCCAGGGGGTGCTCCGAGGGAAGCTCGGCCGAGGCCGCGAGGTAGAGCAGCCTCTGAACGGGCTCCGCAGGAGGGCCGGGGGGCCCCTCCCACCCCGGTGCCGGCTCCACCACCGTCACCACCGGCCGCCCCCAGGTGAGCGTGCCGGTCTTGTCGAACACCACCGCCCGGACCCGTCCGGCCGCCTCCAGCGACTCCCCGCTGCGGATGAGGATGCCCAGCTCCGCCCCCCGGCCGGTGCCCACGGCCACAGCGGCGGGGGTGGCCAGACCCAGGGCGCACGGGCAGGCCACCACCAGCACCGCCACAGAACTGACCAGCGCCGGCACCAGGCGGGGCGGGGGGCCCAGCGCCAGCCAGGCGGCGAAGGTGATCGCAGAGACGGCCAGAACCACGGGCACGAACCGGCCCGCCACCCGGTCGGCCAGGCGCTGGACCGGGGCCTTGGACGCCTGGGCCTCCTCCACCAGCCGCACCACCCGCGCCAGAAACGTCTCGCCCCCCACCCTCTCCGCCCTCATCACGAACGCCCCGGTGAGGTTGAGGGTGGCCCCCACCACCGGCTCGCCCGGGCCCCGGTCCACAGGAAGGCTCTCCCCCGACACCATCGACTCGTCGAGGGAGGAGGCGCCCTCCAGGATGACCCCGTCCACCGGCACCCGCTCGCCGGGGCGGACCAGGAGCCGGTCCCCCACTCGCACCTCACCCAGCTCCACCTCCCGCTCCCCGCCGTCGATCAGCAGTCGGGCGGTGGGCGGGGAAAGCTCCATCAGGCGGCGGATGGCCCCGGACGCGCGGCCCCGAGCCCGGGCCTCCAGCAGCCGCCCCAGGAGGATGAGGGTGATGATGACCGCCGAGGTGTCGAAGTAGCCGGCAAGCGGCACCCCCCGGGCGGCAAAGAAATGGGGGGCGAGCGCCTGGGCGGCGCTGTACCCGTAGGCGGCGGTGGTGCCCGCCACCACCAAGAGGTTCATGTCCGCGCCGCCGTGAAGCAGGGCGGCGAAGGCGGCCCGGTAGAACCCGCCGCCGGCGGCGAACTGCACCGGCGTGGCCAGGGCCAGAAGCCACAGCGGGTCGCCCATCCAGGCGGGCAGCGCCTGGGCCAGGCGGGGGAAGCTGCCCAAGAGGATGAGGGCGGTGAGCGGGGCGCTGAGCAGAAGCCGCCGGCGCAGGCCGGCCTGCTCCGCGGCCCGGGCCCTTTCCTCGCGGTCCCGGGCCGCCTCGGCCCGCCCGGCCTCGAGCCGGGGGCGGCCGGGGCCGGGGCTGCCGGGCGGCCTGGGCCCCGCTCCCGGGCCCTCCTCCCCATCCAGGGGCTCGGCCCCGTAGCCGGCCCGCTCTACCGCCCGCACCAGGTCGCCGGGCCCGGCCCGCGAGGGGTCGTAGGTGACCCTGGCACGGGCCGTGGCCAGGTTCACCGCCGCTTCCTCCACGCCGGGGACGCGGCGGAGCGCCTCCTCGACCCGAGAGGAGCAGCCGGCGCAGACCATGCCGGTGACGGCGAGCAGCAGCGTCCGCCGCGCGAACGACCCCTTTCCCTCCATGTGTTCCCCGCCCCCTCGGGTGTCAGCTTCGGGACGTGTCCGGCCGGCCCAGGGGACCGGCGCCGCCATCCTCCACCTAGTGTGGCGCCGGCGGGGCCGGGCCATCCCGGGGCCCCGTCCGCCCCACCGCCCAGAGCAGGGCGGGGGCGGCCAGGGTGAGCGCCAGGGCCGAGGCGGCCGCGAACCAGGTGTACTCGGGCGCGGGCAGGTAGGCGTGCAGGCCCCCCACGTAGTCCGCGGCGTCGTTGACCAGGTTCCACAGCAGGCCGCAGGCCAGCCAGGCCGGCCTGAGCCGGAAGAAGCGGCAGAACACCAGGGCCTCCGTCACCATCGCCAGGTGGGAGGCGGTGAGGTGGAAGTCCTCAAAAGCCACGGCCCTGTAAGCCAGGCAGTACTGGCCCAGGACCAGCGCCGTCCACAGCCCGTACTTCACCGTGCTGACGTAGGCTATGCCCTCGAGCGGGGGGCACCTCAGCCTCAGGCCGTAAAGGATGAGGACCAGGCTGAATATGAGCGTGGAAAGCGGTGAGTCGGGCACGAGCACCCACAGCCGGGGAGGCGTGCCGGCGAGCTGGACCCGGTACCACAAGAAGCCGTACACCGACCCTCCCAGATTGACCAGTATCAGAGGCATCAGCATGGCCCGGTTGCCGGGGAGCCCCACAACCCAGCGACCGAAGGCCACGAAGGGCCCCAGCGCCCGCCGCGTCAGGGTCAATCGCCCGCCCCCCTCCCCCGCGGCCCCCTGGCCGGCCGCCTCCTGGCCCGGGCCCAGCCGCGGCCCAGACGGGGCCGAGCCCGGCCCGGCGGCGGCACAAAAGCCCTGCCCACACCGGAGCGCCGTCAGGGCAGAAGCCCTATCAGGGCAGCCATCCTACCCGTCCGGCCCCCATCCCTCCGGTGGGAGAAGAACCGCTCAGGATGACACGCGGTGCACAGCCCCGCCACGGAGATGCGCGCCGGGTCCACCCCCGCCGCCTCCAGGCAGGCCAGGTTGGCCCGTACCAGGTCCAGCGGCCGCCGGGGCTGGTCGGACCCAGGGTCCGCCCCCCCGTCCTTCCCCCTATCCTCCCCCCGCGCGCCGGCCGGCGGACCGTCCCCGACCAGCCCCTCCCACCCCGAAAAGGCGCGACGGAGGGGCTGGAGCACCTCCTCCCCCACCCGGTAGCAGCAGGGGCCGATGGCCGGCCCCAGGGCGGCCCACACCCGGCCGGGCCGGGTGCCGAAGCGCGCCCCCATGGCGCCCAGGGCCGCCGCGGCCACCTTGAGGACGGTCCCCCTCCAGCCGGCGTGGGCCAGGGCCACCGCCCCCGAGTCGGGGTCGTAGAGGAACACCGGGACGCAGTCGGCGAAGTACCCGGCCAGGAACAGGCCGGTATCCCGGGTGATCAGGGCGTCGGCGGGGCCCGGGGGGACGAGGCGGCCGGACTCCACCACCGCCACCCCGTCGCCGTGAACCTGGGGGGCCGACACGATGCGAGAGGGCGGCGCCCCCAGCGCCCTGGCCAGGCGGTCCCGGTTCTCCCGGACGCAGGAAGGGTCGTCGCCCACGCCCAGGCCCAGGTTCAGGGTGGCGTAGGGGCCCGAGCTCACCCCTCCGCGCCGGGAGGTGACGGCGGCCAGCACCGGCCCGGCGGCCTGCAGCGACCGGGCCCGATAGAGCTCCAGGCCGCCACGCTCCTCCCACTCAAACCCGCAGGCCGCCCGATCCACCCCCTCATCAGTCCAGGCGGCGAATGGCCGGCACCGCCAGGCCGCCCAAGCCGTAAAGAGTCATAATGGCCCCGCCTGCCACAAA
Source organism: Acetobacteraceae bacterium (assembly GCA_023511555.1). Taxonomy (GTDB): domain Bacteria; phylum Bacillota; class Sulfobacillia; order JAIMBG01; family JAIMBG01; genus JAIMBG01. Next base: position 4,247 of record JAIMBG010000131.1, read on the forward strand.
GGCCAGGGAGGGGCTCAGCGCGTCGGACAGGGCCGCGAACGCGGGGTAGGCTGCGGGAGAGAGCGTGACGGCGGCGGTGTACATCAGGCCCAGCACCCGCCCCCTCAGGCCCTCGTCCACCAGGGTCTGAATGAAGGTCACGGCGGCCACCCGGACCACCACCACCGTGACGCCCACCACGGCCATCAGCGCCACGCCCGCCGCCACCGACCCCGAGACCGGCAGCAGCGCCACCCCCAGGCCCATCACTGTCACGCTGAACAGCGCCACAAGGCCCCGCCTCCGCACCCTCTGGCCGACGGCGGACAGCCCCAGGGCCGCACCCAAAGATCCGAACCCCAGGGCGGAGTACAGGCCCGCGTACCCCTCGGGGCCGGAGCCCAGCACCTCCTGGGCCAGCCGGGGCAGGACCGCGTCCACCGGCCCGCCCAGGGAGAAGTTGCACAGGGCCATAAGCAGGAACAGCAGCACCAGCCGGATGTCCCGGCCGGCGCAGGCCAGACCCTCCCTCATCTGGGCCAGCAGCCCCGGCCGCCTGGCCCGCGCCGCCTCCGCCGCCCGCCTGGCCGGCGGCAGCAGCGCCAGCAGGGCCGCCGCGCAGGCCAGCGCCACCCCGTCCAGGAGGAAGGCGGACCCCGTCCCCAGGGTACCGACCAGCGCCCCGCCCAGGAGCGAGCCCAGGGGCGACATGGTGCCCTTTGCCACCTCGAGCAGGCTGTTGGCCCTCATCAGCCCGGCCGGCGGCACCATGTCGGCTATCAGCGCCCGCGACGCCGGGAGGTAGAAGGCGTTGCACACCCCGTGGGCCAGGGCCAGGGCGAAGACCCAGCCCATGGCCTGCCGGCCCGCCAACACCGCTATAGCGGCGGCCAGGTAGAACGGGGCCTTCACCAGCAGGGCGGAGACCATCACCGCCCGCCGCGCCAGCCGGTCGCTGGCCAGGCCGCCCACCGAGAGCAGGACCAGCCCCGGGAGCGTCATGCACACCAGAATGCCCGCCATGGCCAGGGAGAGTCCGGTGAGCTTAAGCACCAGCCAGGATATGGCAATAAAGGCGACGTTGTCGCCCAATGAAAGCAGCGCCTCGGCCCCGCAGACCAAAGCCAGTCCCCGGTTGTGGGCCAAAAACACCAGGGCACGCGCCGGCCCGGAGGACCCTGCGCCGCGCCCGCCGCCATCCCCTCCCCCACCGGTTCCCTCTCCCGCCACCGCCCTCACGACCATCACCTGTGGCAGGATTCGACCCTGGCGCCGGCTTTCCTGCCGGGGGACGGCCTGGGCTACTCCCGCATCTCATACTGCGGCATGTCGACCAGGATCACATCCGGCCCGATCTTCTTGACCCTTTCCCAGGGAATCACGTAGTCGCACTGCCGGCCCAGCAGCCCCCACAGCCGCGCCGGCCCGGGCACGATGATGGCCGTAACCTTCCCCGTCTCCAGGTCCACCTCCACGTCGCTCATGGTGCCCAGCCGGCGGCCATCCACGATGTTCACCACGTCGCGCACCTTGAGGTCCGACGACTTGGTCACTCCGCACCCTCCCCGGGGCCCTCCGGGGCTCAGGACCCCCATAATAGTCTAATGTGGACGGGCAGAAAGATGCGGGCCGGCGCCCCCGCCCTGGCGCCGGCCCGCTGGAGCCGTGTAACCCAGCGGCTGCAAAGCGGCCCCCGCCGCCCCTCGGCCCGGCCTCCCCCCAGGGCAGCCCCCGCCCCAGGCCGGGGCGGCGCCCTAGTCCGACCCCGCGCCGCCCGCCGGGGAACCCCCCCGGACCGCCTCCTGGGGAGCCGGAGTCCTCGCCGCTGAAGCCCTCTCCCACCAGTCGCCGAACCTCGCCCCCAGGTCCCTCAGCCACTCCAGGCACAGGAACCCCACCTCAAACCTCGCCCCGTCCAGCCCCCCGGCCAGGCAGCCCTGGCCCGCCGACCCGGCGGCCGCGGCAGGGGCCGGGTCTGCGGCTGGGCCTTCGGCCGGAGCAAACACCGGGATGGCGTCAGCCCCGCCCCCCGGCCAGGCCCCGGCCTGGTCCAGGACCGGGACCACGCCCAGTTCCAGCATGCAGAGCGGCGGGAACAGGACGCACCACCAGTTGGAGCCGGCCCCCCGGCCCAACACCACCCTCAGGGCCTCGTAGCTTCCGGCGGGCAGCGCCAGCGTACCGTAGCGACGTGCCGGAAACGGGTAGCGGCCCAGCTCCAGGCGCACGGGGTAGTCCAGCCCGGCGCGCCTGACCTCCTGGGCCACCAGCCGCTTCAGTTCGTCCAGGTTCTGCTCGATCAGCGCCCTAGCCTGGGAGGCGTCGCCCACGCCGGCGAAGAGCGGCCCGAGCGCCGCCACCACCACCTCCCTCACCCGGGCCTTCAGCGCCGCGTCCTGCGGCTCATCGCCGTCGGCCACGACGTGAAGGCGTATGAGGTTATGCGAGGTGTAGGCTCGCTCTGCCCGGGCCACCCAGTACTGAGCCGCACCGGCCAGCACCAGAGCGGCCAGGAAGACCGCCGCCAGCGTCCGTCCCCACCTGCCCGCCAGGGTCCGCCACAAATCGCCACGCCTCACGCGCACCACCCCCGGGCCT
>JAIMBG010000132.1 GCA_023511555.1 Acetobacteraceae bacterium
GGGGTAGAGGTCGCTGGTGCAGGCGGGGACATCGGTGACGCGGGGTTAGGGGATGCGTGCGGGCCACTCGATGATGCCGGGAACGCGCAGGCCGCCTTCCCAGACGCTGCCCTTCCGGCCCCGCAGTCCGCCGGTCGAGCCGGGTCCGGTGGCGCCGTTGTCGCTGCAGAAGAAGAGGAGGGTGTTGTCGGCCACGCCCAGCTTGCGCAGCTCGCTCCGCAGCCGGCCCATCGCCCGGTCGATGCCGACGATCTCGCCGTAGTAGGCCGAGCCCCCCGCCGCTTTCTGGTCCTCGGGCAGGGCCTGGTGCGGGCGGATTGGCCGGGGTGGCGAAACTGGCAAACGCAGGGGACTTAAAATCCCCCGGGCTTAGCCCTTACCGGTTCGATCCCGGTCCCCGGCACCACTTTTCCCCGAGCGGCACCGGCTCCCCCGGGGGGGCCGGTGTTGGGTTTGGCGGAGGGGGCCCGGCGCGGCGGGGGCGGGGCTGCCGTGGGGCGGTCCCGGGGCGAGGCAGCCGCGGGGGGCGCGTGTCCTCTGGGCCGGGTGTAACTGCAGTAGGGCGGCGGCGGCTCCGGAGCGGTGGCGGCCGCAGGTGGGTGAGGTCGTTGAGCGACCGACGGCGGTTGAAAACCGCCGGGCGGTAGTGTATAATGGGGTTGCGACGGCACAGACTCAGACGGTGGCGGCGTAGCTCAGATGGTTAGAGCATACGGTTCATACCCGTAGTGTCGCTGGTTCGAATCCAGCCGCCGCTACCAGGCGTACGCGGCCGGAGCAGCAAGGGCCCGTAGGGCCCGGGCGGGCCCCGGCCTTTAACGGTGGGGGGGCGAAGGCGAGGAGGAAGCGGCGGAGAGCGGCTGGAGTGGACGGGGCGGTCGGGCGACGCAGGGGGCCCCCGGGGGCTCCCAGGGTCGAATCAAGACTGGAGCGGCACAGCGGGCCATTAGCTCAATGGTAGAGCATCCGACTCTTAATCGGACGGCTGGAGGTTCGAGTCCTCCATGGCCCACCAGGGAAACGAAGGAGCCGCGAGGGACCGCGGCTCCTGGTGTCTTGTGGGGAATGGGACCCGACCGTATTGCGCCGATCCTGCGGAAATCCGTCTTTCTGAGCCTCGCCCTCGAGCCGCTCATCGAGCCAGGCGGCCGCCTCTCCTCCCCCGGCCACGTGTGACATCTGGCCCCCGATTGCGGAGAGATCCGGTCGTGGCGTTCACGCCTGCCCTCGGCCCAAAGCGCGCCTTAAACGGCCGGTCTCGGGGCCCCTGCTGTCGACCCTCGCGCCCAGTTTGTCGACCGGCCCCCTCGGCTCCCCGCGCTTACCGCTGCCCTTGGGCGCCCCGCCCCCCGCCGCTGCGTCATCCCGGCCCCCCCTTCCTCCCTCCCCTCCAGTTGCTTCCATCCTCCCCCTCCCTGTCCTTGCCTCTACCGACGATTTAGGGGCGACCGGTAACGCAAAATGTCATATTAAGTTGAACGCGGCTCCCTATGAACCGACAAGCCTCGCACCGATCTGCGTGTACAATACGGGTGTGAAAGCAGCCCGGGATGGTTGGGCCCGGGCGCCGGGGTAGAGGGGGAAGTTTGAACCGTGGCGGGCGTCCGGATGGCCGGAAGCGGCCGCGCGAAGCAGCCCCGGCGCAGGGTACCGATCCCCCGGCCCGGGCCGACCCGGGCAGCGCGGCTGTCCTGGGGAGGACGGGCCCCGGAGTTTCGGCTGGACTGGGTCCTGTTGGTGCTGGCCTGGATGTTGGGGGGGGCGTCCCCCCTGGGCCTGACGCCGCTCGGGCTTGCGGCGGCGATGACCTCCGCCGCTGGGCTGGCGTCACCTCAGCAGGACTGGGCGGTGGCGGTCGCCCTGGCGGTGGGCGCCGGGCGCCATGGGCTGGCGATGGCGCTCGAGACGGCCGGTGTTACCATAGCGCTCGTGCTGTGCCACCGGCTGCTGCGCCTGGGGCAGGGCCGGGCGCCCTGGCTGGCCGCAGGCTGGGCCGCCCTGGTCCTGGGTGGGGGCACGTCGGCGGTCCTGGCCTGGGGGCAGGGCCCGGCCGGGATCGTGGTTGCGGGCGTGCAGGCGCTGGTGGCGTTCGGGGGGACCGTGCTCTTCCAGCCCGCCCTGGCCTGGCTGGGATCGAGGCATCGGGCCGTTCCCCAGGTGGCCAAGCCCTTGCCGGTGGCGGGGCTGCTGCTCCTGGTCGGTCTCGCCCTGGGTGGTCTGGGAGGGCTGGGAGCGGCGCTGACCTCCGGGCTGCCGGGCAGGCTGGTCGAAGCGGGCTGGCCGGCGGCCGCCAGTGTGCTCGATGCGCAGAGGTTGGTGCTGGACTTTCTGGTGATGTTGGCTGGTTGCCTGGGTGGACCGGCGTGGGGCGCGCTGGCAGGGGTGGTGCTGAGCTGCCTGGCCAGCCTTAGTGGCCCTCTGGACGCGGGGACGGTGGGGGCCTACGCCCTAGGCGGAGTCCTGGCCGGGGCGGGGCGGAGAGGCGGACGAGCCCTGTCGGCGCTCGCTTTCCTTGCCGGCCTCAGCCTCCTGTCCCTGGCCGAGGTCCCCCTCTCGGGGCTCCCAGTACCGGCCGCCCAGGCGGTGTTAGCGGGTGGGGCGATGCTCCTGGTCCCCCGGCGCGCCCTGGTCAGAACGGGGGCCCTCCCCAGGCTGGTGGGCTCGGCCCTGGGCTGGGGCGGGGCGGCGGGGAGCGCCGGCCGGGCGGCAGCGGCGGCGCTGGAGGAGGTGGGCTCGGCGCTTAGGGAGCTGGCCCGGCTCGCCCGCCCCGGGCCAGATGCCTGGCCTCCCCCGGCGCCTTCGCCCAGCGCGGGCGCCGTCGGGCCTGCGGCGGTGCCCGCAGGCTGCCGCCAGTGCCCGGCCGCCGGCGTCGCCAGGGGGCAGCTTGAGGGTGTGTCGCGCATCCTGCTCGACCTGGCCAGGGAGGTGGGCGCGGCCCCCGCTGTTTGGGCATCGAGGCCGGAGGGCGGCGGGGTGCGCCTCAGGTGGGAGGGCGGGGCGGAGGGCGTCGCGCTGGGGCCCGAGCCCTCCGGGGATGCCTTCCTGGTGCGCGAGTTCCCCGGTGGCAGGCTGCTGGTGGCGCTCAGCGACGGGGTGGGCCACGGCAGCCGGGCCCGGGAGCTGGCCCGCACCCTGCTGGGCCTCTTAGGGAGGTTGCTGGCTGCGGGCCTGGGGCTCCAGCCGGTCGTGGCCGCGCTGAACGCGGCGATGCTGCTGCGACCCGGGTCGGAGGCCCTGGCCACCCTGGACCTGTGGTGGGTGGACCTGGTCAGCGGTCAGGCCGAGTACGTAAAGTTTGGCGCCCCGCCGGGGTGCTTGAGACGCGGCGGCCGCATCGAGACCCTGGCCTCGACCGCGCCGCCCGTGGGCGGCGCGGAGGAGGCGGTGCCCGACACCGGCGTGCGGACGGTGGGACCCGGCGACGTCCTGCTCCTGGTCACGGACGGAGCCCTGGGGAGCCAGGCGGGAGACGCCCGCTGGATCCGGGACTTTCTGGCCGACAACTGGACCCTACCGCCAAAGAGGCTGGTCTCCGCCCTCTTGCAGAGGGCGCAGGAACGGTCGGCAGGCGGGCTGCGGGACGACGCCAGTGCCGTTGCGGTGCGGTTCCTGTCCCGGTAGACCGGTGACCGGGATCAGAACAAACGAAACCCAGTCCTCTCCCCAACCCTATCCACGGGTGTGGCGGAAGCCACACCCCCCTTTTTCACCTTCTCGGCCCTTGGCGGCAACCCTGTCAGCCCCCGCGGGCCTCTGCGGGGGGAGCCCCAGGGGGAGAAAGAAAGAGGGAAGAGAGGGCTCACTCTTGAAGGGGTGGTTGAGCACCAAAACCCCAGGGCGAGGAGGCCTCTCTTCCCATGACGGACCTGTCAATCGAGCGGTTGGAGGAGCGTTTTGACCGGGGGGAACTGACGTTTCGCAACCTGGCCCTGTACATGGTGCGGGAGGTCATCAAAGGAATTCGGCGGGAGGCAGGGAAACTCCTTCAGCGATTGGGCAGGCGTTGCTGGAGAGGCGGCCCTGCTTGACCGGCGGTTCGACGGCACCCTGGACGATGCCCCGACCGGCCTTGACGGGGAGCTGCAGCCCCAGCCCCCGGCACTCAAGGGGCTTCTGCCTGGCCTCCGGCCGGCCCAGGGCACCCTCCTGACCGGCCCGGAAAACCCCCAGGAACGAGCCCGAAGGGATGCTCCCCACGAACTTGTTGACACACACCCACGAACTTGTTGACACACACCCACGCCAGGGGCCATTTGCCCTCCGCGCTGCCAGGGTTTACAATGTAATCGGGTGATGCGCATGGCGGCCTCCGACCCCTTTCTGAAACGCCTGCGGGGCACGATTGACAAGTATGGGATGGTCTCAGCGGGGGACCTCGTTCTCGTCGGCGTGTCCGGGGGCCCCGACTCCGTGGCGCTTCTTCTGGGTCTCGGCGAGCTCAGGGAGCACTACTCCATCTCGCTGCATGTGGCGCACCTGAACCACCGCCTCAGGGGTCGGGAGGCGGAGGACGACGCCCGCTTCGTGGCCGGACTGGCGGCGCGGCTCGGGGTGCCCGCCACCGTGGAGGAGGCCGATGTCCGCGGCCTGGCCTTGAGCTTGCGGCTCTCGCTGCAGGAGGCGGCCCGCCGGGCCCGGATGGAGATGTTCGAGCGCCTGTGCAGCCTGGTGGGGGCGAACCGGGTGGCCCTGGGCCAGAACCTGGAGGATCAGGCCGAGACCGTCCTCATGCGCTTTCTGCGCGGGGCGGGGGTCGAGGGCCTGGCCGGCATTCTGCCCGTCCGGGACGGCCGCTACGTCCGCCCGCTGCTGGAGACGCCGCGGGCGGAGATCGAGGCCTTCCTCGCGCGGCGGGGCGTCGTGGCCTGCCGGGACCCCAGCAACCTCAGGACCGTGTACCTGCGCAACCGTCTGAGGCTGGAGCTCCTGCCCCAACTGGTACGCCGGTACAACCCCGCCCTGGTGGAGGCGCTGGCCGCCCTGGCGGAACAGATGAGGGACGACGCCGAGCTGCTCTCCCGGCAGGCGGAGCTTGCCTGGCAGGAGGTGGCCCGGCAGGACGGCCGGGGAATAGTCCTGGACCGTCAAGGGTTCCTGCGGCTCCACCGCGCCGTCCAGAGGCGGGTGGTCCGCGAGGCGTTCCGCCGGGCCAGCGGCCGGCCCTGGGCCCCTGAGTTCCGCCACGTGGAGGCGGTGCGCGCCCTCGCCGAGCGGGGGGCAGGGGGAAAGGAGCTCTCGCTGCCCCGGGGCGTGCGCTGCCGCCTGGAGGCGGGCTGGGTGGTGGTCTCGCCGGAGGGCGCGGCGGAGGCGCAGCCGTCGGCGGGCGGCGGGGTGCCGGGCGGTGATCGGTGCTACCCCCTCGAGGTCCCGGGCCTGACCCGGCTCCCCGCGGAGGGCCTGGAGGTCGAGGCCCAGTTGCTCCCGCCCGGCGAGGCCGGGGTGGGCCGGGCCGCTTCGGACGAGGCGGGGGTTGGCCCCGACGCCGCGGCGGAGCTGGGGAGGGCGTGGCTGGACGCGGATCGGCTCAGGGGGCCGCTGATGCTCAGGTTTACCCGTCCCGGGGACCGGATGCGACCGCTCGGCCTGGGGGGTTCCAGGAAACTCCACGACCTGCTGGTGGACCGCAAGGTCCCCCGGCGGCAGCGGCAGGCCGTGCCGGTCGTCGCCGACGGCCCCGACCCGGCCTGGGTGGTAGGGGTTCACATGGACGAGCGGCTGAAGGTCACGCCTGCCACCACCCGGGTGCTTCGGCTGGTGGTGCGCCGCAGCGGCGTCGGGGGCGGCAACTGAGCCGCGGCTTTGTTGTCAACCAGGCCGAAATGTGATACAATTAATCAGCCAGTCGGCCGCCATCGGAGAGGGGGGGAGCGGGTGCGAAGGCTGTTCGGCAGCGTGGTGTTCTACCTTCTGCTCCTGTTCCTCACCGTGTCCGTGGCACAGTTTATCGCCGAGCAGAGGCACACGGAGCAGAAGATAAACTACATCCAATTCATGGACTACCTCAATAAGGACCAGGTGGCCGAGGTGACAGTGGTCACCGAGCAGTCGGGCAACAGCGTCTCCGGGAAGCTCAAGGACGGCACGGAGTTCGTGACCGTACTGCCGAACGACCCCTCGATCTACGCCGTGCTCCGCGACAAGAAGGTCCCGACCTCCTTCCAGCTTCCGGCCCAGGCCCCCTGGTGGACCACCCTGCTCTCCACCGTCCTCCCCGTCCTTCTGGTGGTGGGGGCGTTCTTCATCATCATGCAGCAGACCCAGGGCGGCGGCAACCGGGTCATGCAGTTCGGCAAGAGCCGGGCCCGGCTGCACTCGGCCAGCGACGGCAAGCGCGTCACGTTTAAGGACGTGGCCGGGGTGGACGAGGTGGTCGAAGAGCTCCAGGAGATCGTAGACTACCTCAAGCACCCCCGCAAGTACATGGAGCTGGGGGCCCGCATCCCCAAGGGCGTGCTGCTGTTCGGTGCGCCGGGGACGGGTAAGACCCTGGTGGCCCGGGCGGTGGCGGGCGAGGCCGGGGTGCCGTTCTTCAGCATCAGCGGTTCCGACTTCGTGGAGATGTTCGTGGGCGTGGGCGCCGCCCGGGTGAGGGACCTGTTCGATCAGGCCAAGAAGAATTCCCCCTGCATCGTCTTTGTGGACGAGATAGACGCCGTCGGCCGCCAGCGCGGCGCGGGATACGGCGGCGGCCACGACGAGCGCGAGCAGACGCTGAACCAGCTTTTGGTGGAGATGGACGGGTTCGGGGTGAACGAGGGCATCATCGTGAT
>JAIMBG010000133.1 GCA_023511555.1 Acetobacteraceae bacterium
TCCCGGGGCTGGTCGGTGCAGGTCACCCCGGCTCAGGTGCCCCAAGGCGGCCTGGCCGTGCTGACCGTGACCCGCAGCCAACCCTCGTCGCTCCGATCGGTGACCGGCGAGTTCCTTGATACCCCGCTCCGGTTCTGGCGCCGCGGCAACGCCTGGGTGGCCCTAATCGGCATCGACTGCAGCGACCCTGCCGGCCAGCACCCGGTGGTGGTCGAGGGCTGGGACTCCCGGGGCCTCGTGAGCCAGGTCGCCCTGACCGTCACCGTGACCGCCCGCTTGTTCCCCAGCCAGCACCTCTGGGTGGACCGGGACCGGGAGGTGCTGGCGTCCGACGACACGCTGTGGGATCAGGACCTCGCCCGGGTGAGAGCGGCCAAGTCCCGCTCCGCCTCCCGGCCGCTGTGGACCGGGCCGTTTCAGTTGCCGGTGGAGGGTGAGGTCACCTCCGCCTACGGGCTCCTCCGCTACGTGAATGGCCGGGTCGAGGGACAGCACTCCGGCCTCGACCTGGCCTGCGAGGAGGGTACGCCCGTGCGCGCGGCGGCCCGGGGGGTGGTGGCCCTGTCTGCCACCCTCAACATCACCGGGGAGACCGTGATCTTGGACCACGGCATGGGCCTGTTCTCGTCGTACTGCCATCTGTCTCGCCGCCTGGCGAGCGTCGGGGAGACGGTCGAGGCCGGAGAGGTGCTGGGGCTGGCAGGCTCCACCGGCTTCGCCACCGGGCCGCACCTGCACTGGAGCACCACCGTGGGGCCAGTGGCCATCGACCCCTCCCTGCTGCTCCGTGAGGATCCGCTGGAGCGGGCCTTGCCCCCGCAGGCCTTCGGGCCCCAGGCCGGACTCCACGGCGTGCGCTCCAAACCCCCGGCCTGACCGGGTCCCGGCCCAAAGCCCGGCGCCCCTGCTGCCGCCTCACTCTTCCTCCCCGAATGCCCGCCTCAGCTCCTCCCGGGTAATCCTGACCTCGCGGGCGCGGCTGCCATCGTAGCGGCCCACGTAGCCCCTCTCTTCCAGCTCGTCGAGCATCCGGGCCGCGCGCGCGTAACCCACCCGGAGCTTGCGCTGGAGCAGCGACACCGAGGCCTGCCCCTGCTCAAGAACCACGCGGGCCGCCCGGCCCAGGAGAGGGTCCTGGCGGGAGGCACGCTCTTCGGCAGCCTCGGGGGCCAGCACCCCCAGTTCGGGAAGGTACGCGGGCCGCCCCTGCCGCTTTACGAAGGCCACCACGTCCTCGACCTCGCGGTCGGATATGTAGGCGCCTTGCACCCGCAGCGGCTTGGAGCTCCCCGCCGGCAGGTAGAGCATGTCACCCCGGCCCAGGAGCCTTTCCGCCCCCGGCGTGTCCAGGATGGTGCGGGAGTCCACCTGAGAGGACACGGCAAAGGCGATGCGCGAGGGGATGTTGGCTTTTATCACGCCGGTGATGACGTCCACCGAGGGCCGCTGGGTGGCCACCACCAGGTGGATGCCTGCCGCCCGCGCCATCTGGGCCAGGCGGTGGATGGCGTCCTCTACCTCCACCGGCGAGACCATCATCAGGTCGGCCAGCTCGTCGATCACCACCACCAGGTAGGGCAGAGGACAGGCTGCCGGAGGAGGGCCGGGCGGGAGTGCCGCGTCCGGCGGCGCCTGCCCGGCCGCCGACCTCGACCCCCCCTCCCCGGTCAGTCCGCCCGTCTCCGCCCTCTGTCGAGCGTCCGGTGCGGGCTGCGGCGCGGCTTCGCCTCCCGGAGGGGCAGGAGCAGCAGGAGTGGGCCCTGGGCCGGCGGTCGCCGTCCCCTCGACCAGCCGGTTGAACCGGGCGATGTCTTTCGCCCCCGCCGCGGCAAAGAGCTCGTAGCGGCGCTCCATCTCGTGGACCAGCCACTTAAGGCAGCTCGCCGCCTGCCGCGGCTCGGTGACCACCGGCGCCAGGAGGTGCGGTATGCCGTTGAAGTTGGAGAGCTCCACCACCTTGGGGTCGATGAGCAGGAGCCGCACCTGCTCAGGACTGGCCTTGAACAGCAAGCTCGCGATAATGCAGTTGAGGCAGACACTCTTCCCCGACCCGGTGGCGCCGGCGATCAGGAGGTGGACCATCTGCTCCAGGTCCCCCACCACCGCCCGCCCCGCGATGTCCTTGCCCAGGGCCACGGCCAGCCTCGACGGGTGTGAGCCGAAGTCCTCCGACTCCAGCACCTCCCGCAGCCAGACCACCGCTACCTCGCGATTGGGAACCTCCACCCCCACCGCCGCCTTCCCCGGGATGGGGGCCTCGATGCGGACGTCGGGGGCGGCAAGCCCCAGGGCGATGTCGCTGGCCAGGCTCACGATGCGGCTCACCTTCACCCCGGGGGCCGGCTGCAGCTCGAACCGGGTCACCACCGGGCCGCGGCTGATGGCCACCACCTTCGCCCGGACTCCAAAGCTGTCAAGTATCTCCTCGAGCATCCGGGCCTTCTCCGCCGCGTCCCGCCGCGCCGCGGGCGGCCGCGGGACGGGACGGGCAAGCAGCGTGAGCGGTGGAAGCTGGTAGAGTACGCGGCTGTCAAGGGAGATCTGCTCAAAGCCCCCGCCTGGCCCGGCGGCCGGCGGCCCCGGCCGCGCCCCCGGGACACCGGTCCCAGGCATCGCCCCAGCGTAGCCCGGCCCGAGACCGGCCCCGGCGCGGGGCAGGGCACCCCTCTGCCCGGCAGAAACCCGGTCCCGCCCCTGCCGCCGCCCCGGCTCCGGCGCCCCGGGCAACGTCCCGGCCTCCGTCCCCGGCTCCTCCGGCCCAGGCCGGGCCGCGGCCACCTGCTCCTCCATCCGGGGCGCCGGCCTCCGCCCAGGGCGGCGGCCGATCCAGCGCAGGGCCAGCCGGCCCAGCCTGGCCGACCGGCGCACCAGGGCCGAGGCAGCGGCGATAAGCGACAGCCCCGTGATCAGGATGGCCGCCACGGCGCCGCAGGCCGCCAGCACCAGGACGCCCCCCGCCTCGCCGAACCCCTGGCGCAGGACCCAAGCAGAGAACCCCCCCAGGACGCCGCCATACGCGCCCGCCAGGCCTGCCTCAAGCTCGAGGCCGGGGGCGACCCTGAGGTGCATCAGGCCCGCCACCACCATTACGGCCAGGCCCAGGCCTGCGATGCGGCTGCGTGACAAAACCCCCCGGCGCCTGAACACCATGGCACCGCCCAGGCCGGCCAGGGTCAGGGCCACCAGCGCCGCCGCCTGGCCCAGGAGCAGGCGCAGGGCGCGGTCCAGGGCGTAGCCCACCGCCCCGGCGCTGGCGGGGAAAAACAGGCTCAAAAGGCAGAGAGCCCCAAAGGCCAAAGACAGCAGGCCCCAAAGCTCGAACCTAAGGCCCCCGCCCTTGCCGTCTTCCTCAGGGGGAGACCCGGGCCCAGCCATCCCCATCACCTCACCCGCCTAGATTCTACGGGGGGGGCTGAAATCCTTTGAATGGGGCCGAGGCGCGGGGCGCTGCAGGGACGCGCTGGCCAGGCCGCCGCGGCTGCCCGCAGGGGCGCCCTCGGCTAGAACCGTCCCAGCCCCAGAGCGGCCGCCCCCAGCGCCCAGCAGTAAAGGGCGAACCAGCCCAGACGCCCGGCGCGGACGCTGGCCACCACCAGCCGGATCGCCGCGTAGCCGGAAAGCGCCGCCGCACCGGCGGCAGACAGGAGAAGCCGGGGATCTGAGACGCCGGCGAGGGCGGTGGCCCCAGAGGCCCCGCCGCTGAGCCAGCCCGTCAGGTCCAGCAGGCCGGCACCCAGGACCGCGGGAACCGACAGCAGAAAGGAAAAGCGTACCGACGCGTCGCGATCGAGCCCCGACAGCAACCCCCCCGCAATGGTGGCACCGGAGCGGGAAAGCCCCGGCGCCAGGGCGGCGGCCTGGAGCACCCCCACCACCAGGGCGTCGCGCACCCCGAGCCGGTCCAGCCCGCGGCCCTCCCGCCCCTTGCGCCCCGGCAGGACCAGCAGCAGGCCGGTGACCATGAGGGCCCAGCCCACTGCCCTCGGGGAAGAGAAAAGCGCGGCAAACCAGTCTTCGAACGCCAGGCCGGCCAACGCCGCCGGAACCGTTCCCGCCGCCAGCCAGACGAGAAGCCTCAGGGAGGGGTCCGACCAGCCTCGAGGGGGCGCCGCCCTCCGGCCGCCCGGCCGCCCTGCGGGTTCCCCCGGGGAGGGGGCCACCCTCCCACGGGGAGCCAGGGCGCGAAAGGCCGCGGCGACGATGCGGGCCAGGTCGCGCCAAAACGCGGCCGCCACCGCCGCCATGGTGGCCAGGTGAACCGTGATTTCCAGGGTGAGGCCGGGGGGGTTTACCCCCAGGAGGGTCTGGGCCAGGACCAGGTGCCCCGAGCTTGACACGGGCAGGAACTCGGTGAGCCCCTGAACCAGTCCCAGGACCGCCCCTTCCACCCAGGTCATCTCGGTCGCCCCCTTCCCTCGCCTTCCTGGCCGCGTCTCGCCTGGCCCGGTGCTGCGGCCTTCCCTCTTTCGCCCGGCGGGGATATTATACCATGGGTCGGGGGGAGAGAGAAGACGGGCAGCGGAACCGGCCCGGGGCTTGACCCGCCGCGCCGGCGGGCGTAGAATAACCCTGTGGACAGGGAAACTCGCCGCAGCCGCACCTCAGCAGCCTCGCACGGCGGCGCGGCGGCGCTGCTCTTCGTCGCCGCGCTCTGGTCGGGCTCGTTCGTGGCCTCCAAGGTGGCGCTCCGCGACCTGACGCCCCTGGCGGTCGCCTTTGCCCGCTTCGCCCTGGCGTCCCTGGCCTTTGCCCCGGTGGTGGCTGTATACCGCAGGCGCGGCCATCATCTGGGACAGCGGGACGTGAAGGCGCTGGCGCCACTCGCGTTCTTGGGCGTGACCAGCTACTTTTGGGTGCAGTACACCGCGCTCCGGTACACCACCGCCATCAACGTCGGCCTGGCGGTCGCCACCAGCCCGGTGTTCGCGGCGCTGGTGGGGCGCCTGGTCCTGTTCGAGCCCATAGGGCGGCTGACCGGGGCGGGGATCGCCGTGGCACTGCTGGGGGCGGCGCTGGTAGCCACGGGGGGCCGCATGGTTCCCGACCTGAGCCGGGGGTGGCCCGACGCTTTGGGCGTGGGGCTGGGCCTGGTCAATGCCGCCGCCTGGGGGGCGTTCACCGCCCTCGGCCGCCGTGCAGTGGCGCGCTACCCGCCGCTGTTCGCCACCGCCTGGATTGCTATTCTAGGGACGGCCATGATGGCCCCCATCCTGGCCGTGACGGGAGACTTTGCGGCGCTCACCCGGCTGGGGGCCTCGGTGCCGGCGCTGCTCGCCGTCGGCTACCTGGGGCTGCTCTGCTCGGTGGCGGGCTACAGCCTGTGGTACCGGGCGCTGGCCAGGATCCCCACCGCGGCGGTGGCCAGCTTCCTCTACCTCCAGCCCCCTATGACGGCGGTCATGGCCTACTTCGTGCTGGGGGAGGGGCTGGGGGTTCACACCGCGGCCGGAGGAGTGCTGGTCATCGCGGGGGTATACCTGGCCAACCGGCCGGAGGCGGGGTAGACGCGGGTGAAACCGGAGCACGGGGCCTGAGGATTCGCCGGGGAGGGAGGCCTAAGTGTGACCCGCCCCCGGCACGAACCGGATGGGCTGCCCTGGCTGCCACGCTGGGTTGAGGTAGTCCGCGGGGTCAGTGCTGATGAGCCTCACGATGCGCCCCTCGACGCCGGATATGGGCTGCACCAGAAGCCTGCGGCCGTCGTACTCCACCTCCACGACCGCGCCGCTGCCGTCGTCTAGGCCCTGGTTCATCATGTGGGCGGGGAGGTAGATCATCCTGGGGTCCCCCCTCTTTGCCGGGGTGGGGGCGGCCCCTCTCCGGCCCCGGGGCTCTCCTCCTCGATTACGGTGCCGCCCCGGCCCTCAGCCGGGCCGCCGCCCGCCTGCGCCGCTCGCGCCGGCTCCCGGCGCGGCCTGCCCGCCGCCGGCCGCTTCTTGCGCGCGGGTCCGCGGCCCTTCTGCGTGGCCTTGCGTCTTGAAGCCTCCCTGAACCCCTTCTCCCTCTGGGCCACCAGCTCCTCCAGCTTCCTCACCGCCTTGGCCAACCCCCCTACTTCGTCTATGAGCCCGACCTTCACGGCGTCGCGGCCCACCAGCACCGTGCCTATGTCCCTCGCCAACTCGCCTGTGCGGAACATCAGCTCCCGATAGCCTTCCTCAGTGATGCGGGAGTTGGCCACCACGAACTTTACCACCCGATCCTGCATCTTGTCCAGGTACTCGTACGTCTGGGGGACTCCGATCACCAGCCCGGTGAGCCTGATGGGGTGGATGGTCATCGTGGCGGTGGTGGCGATGAACGAGTAGTCGCAGGAGACAGCGATGGGGACGCCGATGGAGTGCCCGCCGCCCAGCACCAGCGACACGGTGGGCTTGGACAGGCTGGCGATCATCTCGGCGATGGCCAGCCCTGCCTCCACGTCCCCGCCCACGGTGTTGAGGATCACCAGCAGGCCCTCGATGTCCGGGTTCTGCTCGATGGCCACGAGCTGCGGAATGAGGTGCTCATACTTGGTGGTCTTGTTCTGAGACGGCAACACCAGGTGGCCCTCTATCTGGCCGATGATGCTGAGGCAGTGAAGCTTGCTCTTGGAGCGCGCAGCCTGCGG
>JAIMBG010000134.1 GCA_023511555.1 Acetobacteraceae bacterium
GGTCAGGGGCGGGGACCCGAGGATAGGGGGGATGGCACGAGGTGCGGAACCGGGGGGGGGAGGGAAGCCGGACGGCGGGAGCCCGGGAGGGGCCAGGGTCGCCGAGCAAGCCGGCGGGGGCGGGCGCTGGCTGAGCCTAGCCTCCTGCCAGGCCCCCGCCCGCCCGGCGCAGCGGGCGGCGGCGCTTGAGGTCGAAGCCGTAGCCCGCCGGAAGCACGTGCAGGCGCACGTCGGCCAGGGCCAGGGGCTCGTCGGGCGACTGCTCCGAGGCGTTGGTCAGGCTGATGCCGCCTCCATCCAGCACGGTGACGGTCTGGGAGCCCACTACCAAGAAGCGGGCGTCTGGGGTCACCACCAGGGCGGTGTCCTCGTCGATGCCCACCCCCAGGACGAAGGGGTTCTGGGCCACGGCGGAGAGCAGCCGCCCCAGACGTCCCCGCTCGGCGAAGTGCTGGTCGATGACCACCTCCTCCAGCAGGCCCAGGCCCGGGGCCATCTTAGTGGTGCACTTCTTGGGCGGGTCCTCGTCCTTCCCGGCCACGATCATGGTGTCGCTCATGGCCGAGGCGCCGGCACTGGTGCCGGCCACCAGCAGGCCCTCGGCGTAGCGGCGGTGCAACAGCTTGTCAAGCTCCGTGCCGCCGAGCGTGCTGGTCAGCCGGAGCTGGTCGCCCCCGGTGAAGAACACGGCCGAGGCACGGGCGAGCATGTCCAGGGACTCGGGGCGGCTGGCGGCCTCCCGCCCCGGCAGGTGCAGGACGTCCACCGCGCCCGCCCCCAGCGCGGTGAAGATGCGCCGGTAGTCCTCGCCCGACGACTGGGGGGAGCCTGAGGCGGCGGTGAGAACAAGGATGCGCGATCGGGGCCCGCCGGCCATACCGAGGAAGGTGCGCAGTATGACGCAGTCCCGCCTGGTGTCCTCCCGCCCGCCTATGATCACCAGCCGGCCCCGGACCTTTTCGCCCAACGCCCCACCACTCCCCATGGTCCGCCACGCCCGCCCTTGCCTTCGCTATTGATTGTGGCCGCCGCCTTACGCCGGTATGCCGGGGCGGGGGACGGGGGTGACGGGAGAAGGGCGCAGGCGGGCCCCGGGCGTTCCCCGGCCTGCGGACTCGTGTCTGGCCCGGGGGTGAACGGCAGCCTGCAGCCAAAGTCCCGGGCCGGCCGCATTGGGGCCGAGGCCGTCGGGGCAGCAGGAAACCCAGGGCTACGCCCTGGGTGCCAGCACTGCGCCTCTGCGCCGCCCGGAGGCCTATTTGGTGTGCTTATCCGCTACCTTCGAAGCCCCGTAGGAGTCGGGCTTGATCTTGGCATCAAAGCCGCTGCCGGTCACCATGCCCACGATCTCCCGGATGAGCTCCTTGGTCTCACCGGACGGCCCCACGTCGAGGTGTATCTCCACGTCCAGGTCGGAGTAGCCGTTCTGCGCCATCTTCTCCGCCAGGCGCCCCGCCACCCCCAGGCTGAGGGAGGTCTCGTAGAAGATCCTCTGCCTCAGGCTGGTTATCTGCCGCTGGGTCCGCTTCTGGTAGTAGTAGCGGGCGCCCTTGCCCATCCGGTGGATGACCACCGCGGTCACGAACGAGGTGTCATCCCGGCTGTGCGAGTCGGTGCCTATGATAAGGCGGTAGCCAGCGGGCCGCTCTGTCACAAACTCGATGATGTCGCGGAACATGGCCTCGAAGGTCAAACCGCCCTTGGTGGGACTGATGAACTCCACGGCCGCTCCCCCTCTTTCCGGGACAACCGTCGCCCGGCAAGCCCCCCCCGGCCCTGCCCTCCCCCCGCAACTCGATTATACACCACCCGGGCCGGTCTTGCCCAGCGCCGCAGCTGCCTCGGACAGGCGGCAGAACTCCTCCAGCCCCAGCGTCTCCCCCCGCCGCCGCCCGTCGATCCCCGCCGCCTCCAGCGCCC
Source organism: Acetobacteraceae bacterium (assembly GCA_023511555.1). Taxonomy (GTDB): domain Bacteria; phylum Bacillota; class Sulfobacillia; order JAIMBG01; family JAIMBG01; genus JAIMBG01. The sequence continues at coordinate 1,921 of JAIMBG010000134.1, forward strand.
GCGCCGCGCCCTCCCGCCCCATTCCCAGCTCCCTGGCGCCGGCCAGCGCCGAGAGCAACGTCTTGCGCCGCTGGCCGAAGGCCGCCCGCACCACCCTCAGCAGCGGCGCCTCCGCCGCCGGAATCTCCCCCGCCGGACGGCGGTCCAGCCGCACCACGGCTGAGTCCACCGCCGGCGGGGGGTAGAAGCAGGCGGGGGATACCCTGGCCACTACCCGGGCCCGGGCGTGGTAGGCTACCAGCACCGAGAGCACCCCGTAGGCCGAAGACCCCGGCCCGGCCACCACCCGCTCTGCGACCTCGCGCTGCACCACCAGGACCAGCCGGCTCAGCGCCCGGCCCTCCTGGAGGAGGCGGGCCAGGAGCGGCCCCACCAGGTAGTAGGGTGGGCTGGCGACAGCCTTCCACTGGGGCCCTCCCCGGCTCATAACCGCCGCCAGGTCCACCCTCAGTGCGTCGCCCTGAACCAGCACCAGGCCGGGCGACCGCCCCAGGGACTCCTCCAGGGCGCGGACCAGCCGCCGGTCCACCTCGACCGCCACCACGCCTGCCGCCCGGGCCAGCAGCGCCTGGGTCAGCGCCCCCAGGCCGGGCCCCACCTCCAGCACCCAGTCCCGGGGCTCCACGCCGGCGGCCTCAACCACCTGGCGGACCACGTTCGCGTCCACCAGGAAGTGCTGGCCCAGCCGCCGGCTGGGCCGCACGCCATAGCGTTCGAGCAGCCGCCTCACCTGGCTTCCGGCAGTGAGGTTGACCGGGGTGCCCATCCTCACCCCTCATTCCCTGGGAAAAACCTCCTCTGGCCCCCGCCTGGGGGCGCCGAACCGGGGCACCGCTGAAGGGGCCGGGGGACCGGGCCCCGGCCCCGGTTGGGCCCGCCTCAGGTCTCGATCTCGATCCGGCGTGGGCGCTCCCGCTCCTGCTTGGGCATTCTCAGCTCCAGCAGCCCGTGGCGGTAGGTAGCCCTGGCCCCCTCGGGGTTGACCCGGGCGGGGAGGCCGATGGCCCGATGGAAGGCCCCCCAGCGCCGCTCGCGGCGGTGGTAGTCCTCGCGCGGACGGCCCTCCTCCCGCTCCGTACCGACCTCTCCGCTCAGCAGCACCTGGTTGGAGCTCACCGACACCTGCAGCCTGGCCGGGTCGTAGCCCGGCAGGTCGGCGCTGAGCACCACCTCGTCCCCAGTCTCGTACATGTCCACCGCCGGGTAGCCCAGGCCCTCCCACACCGGCCAGCCCCCCTCGGGGAACAGCCGCCCCACCCCGTGGCGGTAGCCGGCCAGCTCCTCGAACGGACTCCACCTCATCAGACCCATCTCCCAGACCCCCTCGCCCCTCCCCCATGCGCCCCCGGCCGCTCCCAGGAGTATTGTCCCCTCCCGGAAGAACCTTCTTGCGGCGCGGGGGCGAATCCGTGGCGGGGCCCTTTTGAGGACCGGGGATCAGGGCTGCGGGAGCCCGAAGGCACGGCAGGCGTTTTGGGTGGTCAGCCTCGCCAGCTCCCAAAGCTCCAGCCCCCAGAGCTCTGCCACCCTCCTCGCCACCTCCACCAGGAACGCCGGCTCGTTGCGGCCGCCGCGGTGCGGCTCGGGGGCAAGGTAGGGGCAGTCGGTCTCAAGGAGGAGCCGCTCCAGCGGGATGGCACGGGCGGTGTCCAGCGTCCGCCGGGCATTGGCGAAGGTGACCGGGCCCGCCACCGAGAGGTAGTAGCCCCTCTGAGCGCAGACCTGTGCCAGCGCCGGCCCCCCGGAAAAGCAGTGCATCACCACCGGCGCCGTCTCGCCGGCCCGCTCCTCGGCCAGGATCCGCAGCACGTCATCGTGGGCGTCACGGTCGTGCACCACCAGGGGCAGGCCCAGCCGCCGCGCCAGGCGAACCTGCTCCCGGAACACCCGCTCCTGGACAGGCCGCGGCGAAAGGTCGCGGTAGAAGTCCAGCCCCGCCTCGCCCACCGCCACCACCGGACCCTCGCTGACAAGGGCCTCAAGCGCCTCCGCCGATCGTGGGCCCCAGCGCGCGGCTTCGTGCGGGTGTACGCCCACCGTGGCGAACACCCCGGGGTGGCGGGCGGCGATCTCCACCGCCCGGCGCGAAGACGGCTCGTCCGCCCCGACGGTCACGATGCGGGCCACCCCCGCCCGAAAAGCCCTCTCCAGCACCCCCTCCAGGTCCGACCTGAAGCGGCCCGAGTCCAGGTGAGCGTGAGTGTCTATCAGCACCGGCGCCGGACCCGGGCCCCCCGGACCCGGCCCCCCCGTCCCCTCCGCCCCTCGCGCTGGGCTCAACCCCTCCACCTCCGGCAGCCTGCAACGACTACGGACGTAAGCCCCCCTGCCGCCGCTACGGGGCCGCCCGGCCTAGGAGACCCGGGAGCCGTCGGGTATCGGTCGGTCGACGGTGAGCACCGCCAGGTCTTGGCCCGCCACCGCCGCCAGGATCATCCCCCGGGACTCCACCCCCCGGATCGTCGCCGGCTTGAGGTTCGCCAGCAGGACGAGCTGCTTGCCCACCAGCTCGCTGGGCCGGTACTGCTCGGCTATGCCGGCCACCACCTGCGTTGACCCGCTGCCGGTGTCCAGCTCCAGCCGCAGCAGCCGCTGGGCGCCGGGCACCGGCTCCGCCGCCCGCACCCGGGCCACCCTGATGTCCAGCCGCGCAAACTCCTGAATGCTTATCTCCTCCGCCACCGCGCCACCCCCCTTTCCTCCTGGCCCGCGCGCCCCAGCCGGGGGCGCCTCCCCGTGCCGGTCGGGCAGGGATGCTGCCCGCTCCGGGCCAGCCTGCGCCCCGGCACCCTTCAGCACCGCGCCACTCTCCGCCCCGCCGCCACCCGCCGCCTCCTCGGCGCGCCCCTGGCGTTCAGCCGCCCCTCCCGGCGCCTCCACCGGCTCCGGCAGGGACCCCTCCCCTCCGGCCTGCGCCTCGAACTCCACCCGGGGGAAGAGCGGCGGGCCGCGCCTCACCTTGGAGCCAAACGGCACCCCGCCCCACTTCAGCGCCGCGTCCCACCCCTGCTCCCTCACCCTGCCCGGCAGCCCGAGCTGTTCCCACATCTTCTCCGGGGTCGAAACCAGGAAGGGGGTGAGGGCCACAGCCAGGATCCTCAGGCACTCGGCCAGGACATAGAGCACCCGGCCCAGCCGCTCCCGGCGGCCCGCCCTGGCCAGGGCCCAGGGCGCCATCTCGTCGATGTACTTGTTGCACCGCGACACCAGCCGCCACAGCTCCCCCAGGGCCGCCGACACCTCCAGCCCCTCCATGCGGGCCGCGGCCGCCGTCACGGCCTCCAGCGCCAGCGCCCGCACCTCGGCGTCCACCGCCTCCTCGGGCCCGGGCTCGGGCACCTCGCCCCCGCTGAACTTCTCGATCATGGTGAGCGTGCGATAGAGCAGGTTTCCCAGGTCGTTAGCCAGATCGCTGTTGAGCCGCTGCACCAGGGCAGACTCGCTGTAGGTGCCGTCGCACCCGAAGGCTATCTCCCGGAGGAGGAAGTAGCGGATGGCGTCGGTACCGTAGCGGTCCATGAGCACATTGGGGTCGATGACGTTGCCCCGGGACTTGGATATCTTCTCGCCCTGCAGTACCAGCCAGCCGTGGCCGTATACCTGCCGCGGAAGCTCGAAGCCCGCCGCCATGAGCATGATGGGCCAGACCACGGTGTGAAAGCGCACGATCTCCTTGCCCACCAGGTGGAGGTCCGCCGGCCAGTAGCGGCGGAAGCGTTCCCCCCCGGGCCCGGGATCCAGGCAGCCGAGGGCGCTGATGTAGTTGATCAGGGCGTCGAACCACACGTAAACTACGTGTCCCGGGTCGAACGGCACCGGCACGCCCCAGTCGAACGTGGTCCGGGACACGCAGAGGTCCTCCAGGCCGCCCTTGATGAAGCTTATCATCTCGTTGCGCCGGGACGGGGGCTGAATGAAATCCGGATGCTGCTCGATGTGCTTTAGCAGCCGGTCGGCGTACTTCGACACCCGGAAGAAGTAGCTCTCCTCGCTCACCAGCTCCACGGGGCGGCCGCAGTCGGGGCACTTGCCTTCCCGGAGCTGGCGCTCCAGCCAGAACGCCTCGCAGGGGGAGCAGTACCACCCCTGGTACTGGGCCTTGAAGATGTCCCCCTGCTCATAGAGGCGCTGGAAGACGGCCTGGACCACCCGGATGTGGCGGGGCTCGGTGGTACGGATGAAGTCGTCGTACGAAATCCCGAGGCGGCCCCAGAGCGCCTGGATGCCGCGGACCATCCCGTCCACGAACTCCTGGGGTGATCTGCCGGCGCGAAGCGCGGTGCGCTGCACCTTCTGGCCGTGCTCGTCGGTTCCGGTGAGAAAGAAGACTTCCCGCCCCCGGGCGCGGTGGAACCTGGCGATAGCGTCCGCCACCACCGTGGTGTAGGCGTGCCCGATGTGCAGGTCGGCGTCAGGGTAGTAGATGGGGGTGGTGAGATAGAACCTGCTGCCCGGCATGAGCACTCCCTCCCTGCGATCAGCCGCCGGCAGCGGGACGGCGGCCGCCGCCCCCCTCCCCCGCCCGGCCGCCCCCCCAGGCAGGCAGCCGGCCGCCCGGCTCCCTACGGGCCGAGCCCCCCGCGGCGTCGGCGCGCCGGGGCCGGATAAACCAAAAACCCCCGCCCGCAAAGGGGCGAGGACCGTCCTCGCGCTGCCACCCTTCTTCGCCGCCGCCTCGCGGCG
>JAIMBG010000135.1 GCA_023511555.1 Acetobacteraceae bacterium
CCAGTGATGCAGCCCCCCGCCCGCCCCCCCCCGGGCGGCCGGCCGGGCGGCGCGCGCCCCGGAGGCCTGCGCCCCGAAGGGAGTTTGACAGGCCCGGGGGGGCGCTGATATCATGGATGCTTAGGCGGGCCCAGTGAGGAGTGGGAGCATGCCAGAGCGCGAGATCGTAGCTGAGGTTAGGGGGACGGGCAAGTCCGAGGCCCGGCGTCTGAGGCGGGAGGGGTACGTCCCTGCCGTCCTCTACGGGCACGGCGTGCCCGGGGTCGCCCTCAAGGTCGACCAGAAGGAGCTGGCCCGGGTGGTGCAATCAGCCGGCGGCAGGAGCGTGCTTGTCCGCCTGCAGGTGAAGGGCGAGGGCGGCCCCTCGCGGACGGTCATGCTGAAGGAGCTCCAGCGACACCCCATCCGGGGCTCCCTGGTCCACTGCGACTTCTACCAGGTGTCGCTCACCGAGAGGGTGCATGTGCCGGTGCCGGTGGTGCTTGTGGGCGAAGAGGAGGCGAAGAAGGCGGGGGGCATGGTGCAGCACCAGATGCGGGAGGTAATGGTGGAGTGCCTCCCCACCGACATCCCTGAGCGCTTCACCGTGGACGTTTCGGCCCTGGGGGTGGGCCACCATGTTTCGGTGTCGCAGCTTGAGGTGCCGCCGGGGGTGCGCCTGCTCTCTCCGGGCGACGAGGTCGTGGTGACGGTGCTGGCGCCCAAGGCGGAGGAGGTGCCTGAGGCCCCCGCCAGGGAGGAGGCCGCCGCTCCGGCCGGCGCCCCTCCTGCCGAGGGCGAGGCCGCCGTCCAGAAGCCGGAGAAGGGTGACAAGGCCGAGAGGGGCGAGCGCCCGGAAAAGAAGGGCAGGGAGTAAGAACGCCGGCTGGCCCGGTCGGGGGCGAGAGCCGTGGGCGAGCCCGTCTGGCTGGTGGTGGGGCTGGGCAACCCCGGCCCCCGGTACCGCTTGACCCGCCACAACCTGGGGTTCCTGGTGGTGGACGAGGTCTGCCGCCGCAAGGGGATCGCCCTGGAGCACGCGCCGCTCGCCCTGTGGGGCAGAAGCCGGAGCGCCGGCGCGGTGTTCCTCCTGCCCCTGACCTACATGAACCGGACCGGCGAGGCCGTGGCCTGGGCCCTGGAGTGGCTGAGGGCGGAGGGGCCCCGGCTCCTGGTGGTGTACGACGACCTGGATCTGGAGCCGGGCAGGCTGAGGCTGCGCTGGAAGGGCGGGGACGGAGGCCACCGCGGGATGCGGTCGGTGCTGGAGGCCGTGGGCTCGGAGGAGGTGCCCCGCGTCCGGGTGGGGATCGGGCGGCCGCCTCCGGGGGTGAGGCCCGAGGAGTTCGTGCTCCTGCCGCTTGAGCGCGGCGAGCTGCCGCTGTTCAGGCAGGGCGTGGCGAGGGCCGCCGACGCGGTGGAGATGGCGCTGGCTGAGGGCTTCGGCCGGGCGATGGCTGCGTTCAACCCCCCCGGGGGCGCGGCCGAAGACGGGCCTGGGCCCGGGGGGGAGGGTTAAACCGGGGCGATAAGCCTTGAGGCCCCGCCGGAGCACGGCCCGGAGGGCCGGCCCGGCGGGGCCGGGGGAGAGGCAGGGCCAGGGATGGTCCTGGGGCTTTAGCCTGTGGCTAGGGCCCTGTTTTGGTCAGGAGGGCTCCGGTCGAGGAGGGCTTGCCGCGGGTGGCGGGATTCTTTGACCTGCTCGGGAGGTCGCCGGAGTTCGTTCGGCTGGTCGAAGGCATAAGGTACGGCTGCCGCCGTTCGCTGATCCACGGCCTGGATGGGCCGGCGCGGGGGTTCGTCGTGGCGTCGCTCGGCCGGGCGCTGGGGAGGCCGCTGCTGGTGGTGACTCCCGGGGACGGGGAGGCGGAGCGGGCGAGGCTGGATCTTTCCGCCTGGCTGGGGCCGGGGGCAGTGGCCTCCTTCCCTAACCGCGAGGTCTTTCCCTACGAGATACTAGCCTCGAGCCCGGAACTGGTGGGCCAGCGCCTGGGGGTCCTCACCGCACTGGTGAAGGGGCCCCAGCCGCTGGCGGTGGTGGCGCCCGTAGCGGCGCTGTTCTCCAGGCTCCCGCCCCCCGACCTCGCCCGCCGGAGCTGCCTTGAATTGCGGGTGGGAGAAGAGGCCGGCCTCGAGGACTCCTGCGCCGTCCTGCTCCAGGCGGGGTACCAGCGGATGGGGATGGTGGAGGCCCCAGGCCAGTTCGCCCGGCGCGGCGGCATCCTGGACGTCTTTCCGCTGACGGGCCGCGGCTCGGTGCGCGCCGAGTTCTGCGGGGACCGGGTGGAGTCGCTGCGGGAGCTGGACCCCGCCACTCAGCGGTCGTTCGGAGCGCTGAGCTCCGCGCTTTTGCCCCCGGCCACGGAGTTCCTGCTCCCGGCGGACGGGAGGGAGCGGGCGCTGGAGGCGGTGCGCCGCGAGCTTGCCGCCGCCGCCCGGGCCCTGCGGCGGTCGGGAAGGGAAGGGGAGGCCTCCCGGCTGGAGGCCAGGGTGGAGGCCCACCTGGAGCGGCTGGCCGGGGGAGAGCCCCTGGACGGCCTGGATCTTTACGCGCCGTACTTCGCCCCCCCCGCCGACCTGCTGGACTACCTGCCTTCCGACCTGCTGGTAGTGCTGGACGACCCCTACCGGGTGGCCGAGGCCGCCCGGGGCGTCGAGGCCGATCTCAGGGAGCGGTTCGCGTCCTACGTGGAGCAGGGCCAGGCCCTGCCCGGCCAGGCCGGCTTCCCCCAGGCGGCGCAGGTCTGGGACCGGCTGGAGGGCTGGCCCATCCTGGGCCTGGCCACGTTCCTGAGGCAGGCCGAGGGGCCCGGTCCCGACCTGGTGGTCTCGCTCCCCTCCCGGCCCGTGGCTGCCTTTCACGGCCAGTGGCGGCTGTTCGTGGAGGAGCTCCGGAGGTGGCTGGAGCGCAACCGCCGCGTGGCGCTTTTGGCCTCCACCCCGGAGCGGGCCCAGAGGCTGGCCTTGAGCCTCCGCCAGGAGGGGCTGGTGGCCCCGGTGCGGGAGGAGGCCGCGGGCCTAGGTGAGGACGCGCTGTCCGTGGCGGCGGGGGAGCTTTCGGCGGGCTTTGAGCTGCCCGGCGTGGGCCTGGTGGTGGTCTCCGATGGCGACGTGATGATGCGGCCCAAGCGCCACCGGCGCGTGGCGCCGCAGGTGGGGAGGCCGCTGGCGGCCTACCAGGACCTCAAGGTGGGCGACTTCGTGGTGCACGTGCACCACGGGGTGGGCAGGTACCTGGGGATAAAGACCCTGGAGATAGAGGGGGTCCAGCGGGACTACCTCTTCCTGAGGTACGCGGGGGCTGACAGGCTGTACGTCCCCACCGACCAGATCGAGCTCATCCAGAAGTACGTGGGGGCCGAGGGGCACGAACCCCGGCTGAACCGGCTGGGCGGGGTGGAGTGGTCGCGGGCCCGCCACCGGGTGAAGGAGTCGGTGCGGGCCATGGCCCGGGAGCTTTTGCATCTTTATGCGGTGCGGCAGACCCTGCCCGGCCATGCCTTTTCCCCCGACCTGCCCTGGCAGCGCGAGTTCGAGGACGCCTTCCCCTACGGCGAGACGCCCGACCAGCTCAAGGCCACGGAGGAGATCAAGCGCGACCTGGAACAGCCCCGCCCCATGGAGCGGTTGCTGTGCGGGGACGTGGGGTACGGCAAGACCGAGGTGGCCCTGCGGGCGGCGTTCAAGGCCGTCATGGACGGTAAGCAGGTGGCCATACTGGTCCCCACCACCGTCCTGGCCCACCAGCACTTCCGCACCTGCACCGAGCGGTTTGCCGGGTACCCGGTCAACGTAGAGATGCTGAGCCGGTTCAGGAGCCCGCAGGAGCAGAAGGACGTGGTGCGGCGGGTGGGGGCGGGGGAGGTGGATCTGGTGGTGGGGACCCACCGCCTCCTCCAGAAAGACGTGCGGTTCAAAGACCTGGGCCTGCTCATCATAGACGAGGAGCAGAGGTTCGGGGTGGCCCACAAGGAGAGGCTCAAGAAGCTGAAGGAGAGCGTCGACGTGCTCATAATGAGCGCCACGCCCATACCGCGGACGCTGCACATGGCCCTGGTGGGGCTGAGGGATATGAGCGTGATAGAGACCCCGCCCGAAGACCGCTACCCCGTCCAGACCTACGTGGTGGAGTTCAACCCCGACATGGTGCGGGAGGCCATACACCGGGAGCTGTCCCGCGAGGGCCAGGTCTACTACGTGTATAACCAGGTGGAGACCATCGACCACGCCTACCGGCGCCTCTGCCGCCTGGTCCCCCAGGCGCGCGTGGCGGTGGCCCACGGCCAGATGAGGGAGGACCGGCTGGAGCGGGTCATGCTCGACTTTCTGGCCCGCCGCTACGACGTTCTGCTGTGCACCACCATCATTGAGTCGGGGCTGGACATAGGCAACGTTAACACCCTGGTGGTGGAGGATGCCGACCGCTTCGGCCTCTCCCAGCTTTACCAGCTTAGGGGCCGGGTGGGCCGCTCCAACCGGCTGGCCTATGCATACTTCACCTACCGCAGGGACAAAGTACTCACGGAGTCAGCGGAGAAAAGGCTCCAGGCCATCAGAGAGTTCACCGAACTGGGCTCCGGATTCAAGGTGGCCCTGCGGGACCTGGAGATCCGCGGGGCGGGAAACCTTCTCGGGCCGGAACAGCATGGGTTCATCACGGCAGTCGGCTTCGATCTGTACTGCCAGTTGCTGGAAGAGGCGGTCCGGGAGCTGAGGGGCGAGGTCCAGCCTCCCAGGACGGCGCCCGCCGTGGTGGAGCTGGGCCTGGACGCGTATCTGCCTGACGCCTACGTGGCCGACCCCCGCCAGAAAATCGAGTTCTATAAGCGCCTTGCCGCTGCAGAGAGCGCCGCGGAGGTGGACGAGGTCCGGGAAGAGCTGCGCGACCGCTGCGGCGAGCTGCCCGACCCGGCGCAGAACCTGGTTCGGGTGGCCCGGCTGAGGGTGAGGGCAGGGAGGCTGGGGATCTCCAGCCTGGCCCTTGCGGGGGGCCGCGCGGTCATCAGGTTCGCCCCGGAGGCGCGGGTTCCCACGGCCCGCCTGGCGGCGTGGGCCGCCCGGGCCCCGCTCAAGGTCAGGGTGGGCTCGGGCCGGGCTCCCACCCTTACCCTGTCCGGCGTGGGCCGCGGGGGCTCCGAGGCTCTCGGGACCCTGGAGAGGGTCGTCGGGGAGTGGGAAGGTTTCTGGGGTTGATGGGGTGAGGAGTCCGGTCCTTGTGGGCTGGCGGGGCCGGAGGAGCTGGGGGTCTGGCAAAAATGAATAAAAGTGTCAATGGGGGTATATATCTAAGACCAGAGGTGCGGCAAGAGAACCGCCCCTGGCGCCCAAGGACCCCTGCCCTGAAGCACAGCCAAGCCCAGGCAAAAAGGAGGGGTGCTGATGAAAGCCACGGGGATTGTTCGGCGGATCGACGACCTCGGCCGGGTGGTGATTCCCAAGGAGATACGGCGCACACTGCGCATCCGGGAGGGCGACCCCCTGGAGATCTTCGTGGACCGTGACGGGGAGGTCATCCTGAAGAAGTACTCTCCCATCGGCGAGCTGGGGGACTTCGCCAAGGAGTACGCCGATTCGCTGCACGAATCGGTGGGACATATCGCTCTCATCGCCGACCGGGACACGGTTATCGCTGTGGCGGGCGCTCCCAAGAAGGAGTTCTTGGACAAACCCATCGGCCCCGTGGTGGAGCGCATCCAGGAGGAGCGCCGGACGGTGCTGCTCAACCGGCCAGCGGAGAACAAGCAGTATCGGGGAGCGGTGATAGGCGACGAGGAGGATGAGAACGAGTTCACCGCCACAGTCATCGCCCCCATCATAGCCGAGGGGGACCCGATCGGGGCCGTGATCCTCTGCTCCAAGGAGGCCGACGCGGTGATGGGGGACCTGGAGGTCAAGCTGGCGGAGACGGCGGCCGGGTTCCTGGCCAAGCAGATGGAGCAGTGAGGCTCAGGCAGGCGGTGTGGGCGGGCGGCCGGTCGCCCGCGAGGGCGGGGGCAGCGGGTCAAGCGGCGGCTGGTGCCGGGGGCGAACGCTGAGGGCGGCGGTGTGGCAGGCAGGCGGCCCAGTGGGGCAGCGGCAAGGCAGCGGAGGCGGGGCCGGGAGGCCGGCGCGCGGAGGGCATGGCGGAAGCGGAGCGATCGGGACGCGAAGCTGGCCTGACCGGCGGCCGCCCCTGGCCGTCGTGGCTACCTTGGGCGTCAGCCGCGCAGGCGCGGCCTGCGGCGGTGCCATGCCGTAAGGTAAGGTGCCGAGGGGGCCGGCGGGGGCCCCGAGGCGGCCGCTGAGAGCCTGTGGCGCCCGGCGGGTCGTTCGGTGCGGTACGTCTGTGGAGGGTTGTGACTGCCCGGCGAGGAGTAGCGGACGTCTGTTCGCTACTTTTTCGTTTCTTGTGTGTCTTGTGTGGACCACCGTGTGGGGGTGAGCCGCGGACGGGGCAAGCGCCCGTCAGGGTGAGGCCTCATGGCCGAGGGCGAGGTGCGGGACGCCGGCCTCCAACATGTGAGTAAGATTTATCGGGGGGCGGGATAGGACAGGTCCCTCTGAAAGAGAGGGAAGAGAGGGCTCGCTCTAGAAGGCAGTAGTGA
>JAIMBG010000136.1 GCA_023511555.1 Acetobacteraceae bacterium
ATTCTACGCAGCGGCCACCGAGCCTTGAATGCCCCACGGCCGCATGCCGGTCGCGTGTGCCCTTCAAAAGCTTGGATCGGGCGAAAGGCACCTTACGAAACTGTAAGCTTCGCCGCGCCGAATTGTAAGACTTCATGAAGGCGGCGCCCTGCCCCTCCATGCATACTGGGGATCGGATGCGGATTTAAAGGAGGGACCCCGGCATGGGCGTCATCGTGGAAACGAATGAGCTGACGAAGGCGTATCGCGGCAGGTACGCGGTACAACGGGTGAATCTGACGGTTCGCGAGGGTTCGGTCTTCGGGCTGTTGGGGCCGAACGGCGCTGGAAAGACTACCCTTCTTAAGCTGTTGTTGGGTCTCCTCCACCCCACGTCAGGCCAAGTCCGCCTGTTTGGAGAACCGTGGTCGCGGGCCCACTTGGCTCGCGTGGGTGCCCTCATCGAGACGCCCGCGCTGTACGGACACCTGACAGGGCGCGAAAACCTCGAGGTCCACCGCCGCTTGCTTAACCTTCCGAAAGCTAGGATCGATGAGGTCTTGCACATCGTCGGTCTCGCGGACGTGGACGAACGCAAGCGTGCATCCCAGTACTCGCTGGGGATGAAACAACGCTTGGGCATCGCGATCGCGTTGCTGAACCGACCGCGCCTGCTCATCTTGGACGAGCTGGGGCGGGGCACCAGCACGTTTGACGGGCTCAGCATCGCCTGGGCGGTCACCGAGTACATCCACGACCCCCAGCGGCTGGGGTGCAAAGCGCTGCTGGCCACCCACTACCACGAACTGTGCCGTCTGGAAGAGCTGCTGCCCGGAGTCAAGAACTACTCCGTGGCGGTGCAGGAGAAGGGGGACGAGGTGGTTTTCCTGCGCAAGATCGTGCGGGGCGGCAGTGACCGCAGCTACGGCATCCACGTGGCCCGGCTGGCCGGGCTTCCGCCCGAGGTGGTGCACCGGGCCCGCGAGGTGCTGCTGAGCCTGGAGTCCCAGGAGGGCGCCGGTCAGGGCGAGGGTCCGGCCCCGGGGCGGCGGCCCCATCCCTACCGCCAGCTAGCGCTGTTCGAACCCCAGTCGCACCCCGTCCTGGAGGAGCTCCGGGCGCTCAACATCCTCAGCACCACGCCGCTGGAGGCCCTCAACCTGCTCCACCGGCTCAAAGAGAAGCTCAGTCGCCCAGGCGAATCAGAGGGCCACGGCCAGTCGGGGCCAGGGGGGCGGTAGGTGTTGAAGGCCGGAACGGGAAGGGCTGAGCCCCGCGTCCGCGTGCTGGACCAGGCCACGGTGTCGCGCATCGCTGCCGGGGAGGTGGTGGAACGCCCGGCCTCGGTAGTCAAGGAGCTGTGGGAGAACGCGGTCGATGCGGGCGCGCTGCGCGTCCAGGTCCTCCTGGAGGAGGGGGGAAAGCGGCTGATACAGGTCCAGGACGACGGCTGCGGCATGTCGGCTGCCGACGCCCGGCTGGCCCTGGAACGCCACGCGACCAGCAAGATCCGGGACATCTCCGACCTCGGGCAGCTCGGCACCCTGGGGTTTAGGGGAGAGGCCCTCCCCAGCATCGCCGCCGTGTCCAAACTGGAGATCCTGACGGGGGAGGAGGGCGGGCTGTTCGGGACCCGCCTGGTGGTGGAGGGCGGGAGGCTGGTCTCGGTAGGCGAGGCGGGATGCACGCCGGGGACCACGGTGTGGGTCAGGGACCTCTTCTTCAACACCCCCGCCCGCCGCGCCCAGCTCCGCATGGCTGCGGCGGAGCTAGCCTCCTGCAGCGAGGTCCTGGCCCAGGCCGCATTGGCCCGCCCCTCCGTCGCCCTTTCCGCCCGGCACGGTTCCAGGCTCCTCCTGGCGACACCGGGGCGGGGAGACCTCAGGGAGACGGTGGCCGCCGTCTACGGCGCGGAGCTGGCCAGGGGCCTTCTCGAGGCTCGCATGGAGGCGGGGGCCCTGCGCCTGGAGGTGCTGGTGGGGCCGCCCGCGCTGGCCCGGGCGGGGCGGGCGCTGCAGCATTTCTCCGTCAACGGGCGGCCGGTCAGGAACCCGGGGCTGCGGAGGGTGCTGGAAGAGTGCTTCCGCTCCCTCCTCCCCTCGGGTCGGCATCCTGTGGCGCTGTTGCATATTCACCTTCCACCGGGCGGGGTGGACGTGAACGTCCATCCCAGCAAGGCCGAAGTACGGTTTCTGGACGAGGAGGCAGTCTGGGACGCGGTGCGGCGGGCGGTGGGGTCCGCCCTCGCCCGCGGGGCGCTCGCCGTGGCGCCGGGGTTCCTGGGCTCAAGCAGGCCCGCAGCCGCCCGACCGCACGCGGCGGAGGCGCCGACCGCCGTGGAGGGAGGCAGCGTCTGCGCGCCGGGGCGTGGGGCTGCGACTGCTGCCAGCACGGCCGGGCCCGGCTTGGAGGTGGCGGAGCCAGCGGGGCCGGGGTGGCGCCCGGCGGCGGCAGGGGCCGCGGGCACGGTCCTCCGCGATGAGCTGGCGGCGCTCGAGCCCCTGGGGCAGGTGGGAGGAACCTACCTGGTGGCAGCCGGTCCCGACGGGCTCTACCTCCTCGACCAGCACGCCGCCCATGAGAGGGTGTACTTTGAGGCCTTCCTCTCCCGCCCCGGCGAGCGCTCTGCCCAGCCGCTTCTGGTGCCGTTCACCGTGGAGCTGGGGCCGGCGGAGCAGGCCCAGGTGGAGGCCAGGCCGGAGGTTTTAGCCGCCATGGGCTTTGAGGTGGAGCCCTTTGGAGGCGGCGCGCTTCTGATCCGGGCAGTCCCCTCCAGCCTGGCTGACCAGGCTGGCCCCGCCCTGGTGCGGGACGTGGTCGGGCGATGGCTGGAGGGGGAGTCGGAGTGGCGCGGGGACCAGGCCCGCCCCCAGGAAGAGGTGGCCGCCCTGGTGGTCTCGGCATGCCGGGCCGCGATCAAGGCCCACCAGAGCCTCTCCCGGGAGGAGGCCAGGGCGCTGCTGAGAGACCTCGCTGCCTGCCAGATGCCCCACACCTGCCCGCACGGCCGTCCCATCCTGGCCCGCCTCGGCCTGCGAGAGCTGGAGAGGCTGTTCGGGCGGGCGTGAGGGCGGGCGGGGTGAGCGCGAGCCGGGCCGGGCGGCACCCGACGGCGCGGAGAAAGGGGGAGGTGGGGGTGGCCGAGGAGGGCGGGGACCTTCTGGTCCTGGTGGGCGCCACGGCCTCGGGCAAGAGCCAGGTAGCCCTGGAGCTGGCCCGGCGGGTGGGCGGCGAGATCGTGTCCGGAGACTCCATGCAGGTGTACCGCTACATGAACGTCGGGACAGCCAAGCCCAGCCTCAGCGATCGCGCCCTGGTCCCCCACCACCTGATCGACACCCACTTCCCCGACGAGGAGTTCAGCGTCGCCGCCTATCAGCGCCTGGCCAGAGAGGCCATATCCAGCGTGGCTGCCCGGGGCCGGCTGCCCATCCTGGCTGGCGGGAGCTGGCTGTACATCAGGGCGGTGACCGACTGTTACTGCTTCGTCGAGGTGGAGACGGACTGGGGGATGAGGGAGGCCCTGGCAGCGGAAGCCCGCGAGCGGGGGACCGCCGAGCTACACCGGCGGCTGGCCCGCGTCGATCCCGCCACGGCGGCCTGGGTTCACCCCCACGACCTGCGGCGCATCGTGCGCGCGCTCGAGGTGTATCATCGCACCGGGAGGCCGATCTCCGAACTGCAACGGTCCCAGCCCTCCGCCCTTCCCTACCGGCTAACCATGATAGGCCTGGACGTCGGCCGCCCCGAGCTTTACGCCAGAATCGACGCCCGGGTCGACCACATGGTCCGGGCGGGGCTGAGGGAGGAGGTCAGGGCCCTGCTCGCCCGCGGCTACAGCCCGTCGCTCAGGTCGATGCAGGCACTGGGATACAAGGAAATGGCTGCCCACCTCATGGGGCGCACCACCCTGGAGGAAGCCGTGTCGCAGATCAAGAGGGGAACTCGCTCGCTGGCCAGGAGGCAACTCATCGCATTCCGGCGTGACCGGCGGATAATCTGGGTGCAGGCGAGCGTAAGTCCCTCAGCGGCCGTGGAAGGAATTGAAAAATTCTTGGAAGGAAAATGGAACAGATGAGTAGAATAGAAAACGGCAGAAACCCTCCCCGGGGAACGGAGGTTGGGAGCATGGCTAAAGCCCAAATAAACCTTCAGGACAGCTTTTTGAACCAGGTTAGAAAGGACAGCATTCCTGTGACTATTTACCTGCTGAATGGCGTTCAATTGAAAGGATCGGTACGCGGGTTTGACAACTTCACCGTCATCCTGGACAGCGAGGGGCGCCAGATGATGGTCTACAAGCATGCCATCTCCACGATCACCCCCAGCCGGCCCCTGGGGCAGGGGCTGGGCGAGCCCCGCCGCGCCGAGGCCGAGACTAAGTAAGGAGGCCCGGCTCCCACCCCGCCAGCTTTCGGGGAACCCTCCCATCCGTCCTCGACGGTGCGGCTTGACTGATTATGATTCCCCGGCCGGGCGCTGTCGCCGGCGCCCCGCCCGTGGCAGTGCGATAAGAGACCCGCGCGGCGCGTTGCCCTCACCGCCCCGGCCTGAGGCTGACCCTCGCGGCGCCCGCGGACGACGCCGGCACAAGCGCCAGGGCGCCCGCGCGCCGCAAGTTCCCACCATTGCACCGCGCCCGCCGATACCGCACCCCCCGGCGCCGGCGACCTCCAGTCTGCCGGCTTTGGACCCGTTGAGCGGGGTAGGGAGCCGAACTGCCGGGAGTGGCGTGGGCGGATCCGCCGTACTGCCTGGCGACCCTCCTGCCGGGCCCCTCAGGCCCCGGGGCCCGAGCACGGCGCCGTTGCTGCTTCCCAGAGCCGCTAAAGAGCCGGCGGAGCCCCCTTGCTCACCGGGGAGGATTCTCCCGCGCCGGGAGAGAATCCTACCCTCGCGTCCGGCGGGCGGCCGGGGCCGCCGGCGGGGCGCGGTGGAGGGGGGAGGACGGTGCGCCTCAGCCCAGCGCGGCTTTGGGCTGCCGCTCTGGCCCTGGCTCTGGCTGGCCAGGCCGGCTGCAGCGGTCACTCGGGGGGGGCGAGGCTTGTAGTCGTGGGCTCCACCTCAGTTCAGCCCTTCATCGAGCTTCTGGCCGAGGAATACTCGGCCACGGCCTCACTGACCATAGATGTGCAGGGGGGAGGGTCGAGCGCCGGCATACAGGCGGTGCGCGCCGGCGCCGCCGACCTGGGGATGAGTTCCCGCCCTCTGGCTCCGGGTGAGGCCGGCCTCGTTGCGGTGCCCATAGCCAGGGACGCCCTCGCCTTGGTGGTACATCCCTCCAATCCCGTCCGCGACCTCGACCGTGAGCAGATTCGGGCCCTCTTCAGCGGGGCGGTTCCAGACTGGAGCAAGGTGGGGGGAACAGATCGCCGGGTCACGCTAATCATCCGCGAGGAGGGGTCGGGGACCCGGTCGGCCTTCGAGGATCTCATCATGCAGGGAGTCAGGAACTCCCCCCGCGCCCTGGTGCAGGACTCCAACGGGTCGGTGCGGGAGACGGTGGCCCAAGACCCCGCTGCCATCGGCTACATTTCCCTGGGCTTGGTCAACCAGCGCGTGCGGCCCCTTCGGGTCGACGGCGTGGAGCCGCGGCCCGAAACGGTGCGGGATGGAACCTACCCCCTTTCCCGCGCCTTTCTGCTGGTCTATCGCCCCCCTCTGTCCCCGCCCGCCCAGGCCTTCCTTGACTTCGTTCTTAGCCCCGAAGGACAAGCCCTGCTGGCCAGCGAGGGCCTCCTGCCCGTGGCGCCCGCCAGGGAGGTGGGCAGGCGTTGAGCCTGGAGCGGCTGGCGCCCGGCGTGCTGCGCCTAGTGGCGTTTTCTGCCCTCACCATACTGGCCCTCATCACCCTTTTTGTCGCCATAGAGGGGATGGAAGCGTTCGCCCGTGCAGGCCCGCTCCACCTGCTGCTGGGCTCCAGGTGGGCGCCGACCCAGGGGGACTTCGGCCTGCTCAGCATGGTGGTGGGATCCCTTCTGGTGACGGCGGGAGCCCTGGCGGTGGGCGTTCCGCTGGGCGTGGGCTGCGCCACCTTCCTGTCCGAGCTGGCCCGGCCCAGCCTGGCCCGGTCGGTCAAGCCCGTCCTGGAGCTGCTTGCCGCCATCCCTTCGGTGGTTTACGGCTTCATCGGCCTGGTCATCCTGGTCCCGCTGGTGCGGCAGCTGGGGGGGCCCGGGTTCTCGGTGCTGACCGCTTCCATCGTTCTGGCCCTGATGATCCTGCCTACGGTGGCCAGCATATCCTACGACGCGATCCGGGCGGTGCCCTGGGCCTATCGGGAAGCGTCCCTGGCGCTGGGGGTCACCCGCTGGCGGACTACCCGCATGGTGGTCTGGCCGGCCTGCAGGTCCGGCCTGCTGACGGCGGTGGTGCTGGGCATGGGGAGGGCGATAGGGGAGACCATGGCGGTGATCATGGTGGCCGGGAACTCCATCGCCATCCCCAGGTCGATCCTGGACCCAGTGCGGACCCTCACCTCGAACATCGCCCTAGAGATGGGGTACGCCACCGGGCTTCACCGCCGGGCACTTTTCGCCAGCGGCCTGGTACTCTTCGTCATCATACTCTGTCTGAACC
>JAIMBG010000137.1 GCA_023511555.1 Acetobacteraceae bacterium
GCGCTGCCGCCCGCGGCCGGGGGCAGCCCCTGGGCGCGAGAGCCCGCTCCGCTGGAGTGGCAGCCGCCCGGCCGGGCGTCCGCCGACGGGGCCGGCCGGCGACCCGGGCCCGGGGCCGGCAGACCCCGGCCCAGGCCACACCCGCAGGGGGCGGAGAGGGATAGCCGCCCCACCGGTGGACCCAGCCGACACCAGGGCACAGGTTGACTTCCTGGTCCAGGCCTTAGGGCTCCGACCCGGGGACAGGGTGCTGGACCTGGCCTGCGGGGACGGGCGCCACACCCTGGAGCTGCGGCGGCGGGGCATCGCGGCGGTGGGCGTAGACCGCGACCCCCGCCTGCTGGAAGAGGCCAGGAGAAGGGCGGCGGAGCTGGGGCTCGAGGGCCTCTGGCTGGAGGCGGACCTCTACCGGCTCGGCGTCCTGGGCCCCTCGGCCCGGTTCACCGCGGCATTCCAGCTCTTCGGCCCCTTCGGCAAACAGGGCGACGCGTCCTGGGACCTGGCCCTGCTGCAGGGGGTGGCCGGGCTGCTGGAGGAGGGCGGACGCTACGTCTTCGACTGCGTGAATCGGGACTGGATGCTGGCCCACTTCGACCCCTGGGGAAGGTGGCAGGCGGGGGAGACCCTCTGCCAGGAGGAGCGGCGCCTCGACAGAAGACGCGGCTGGCTGTTTACCCGCACCCGGCGGGTGTGGCCCGACGGCCGCTGCGAGGAGTGGGAGGACAGGGTGAGGCTGTACCGGCCGGAGGATCTGGGGCCCCTGCTCCGCCGCGCCGGCCTCTCCCTCCAGGGCCTGTGGGGGGACTTCGACTTCCGGCCGGCGGGGCCGTCCTCGCTAAGACTGCTCGCCGTGGCGGCCCGCTGGACCGGCGGCTGAAGCGCTCGACGCGCCGGCACCGCTCAGCCATTCACGGCCCTGAGGCGCCGGTCCTCCTCAGGCGCCCCCGGAGGCGCCGCGTCCCGGCCCGTCCACCCCGGGCGGGAAGCCGCCGGGATTTCAGCGGCGAGTGCTGTGCCCTGCTATTCGGCCAGGCCCCCCGCCTCAACCAGGGCGAACGCCGAACCCGCCTCGGCGTTGACGTACTTGACCAGCCGCCGAGAGGGGTCGGTGCTGTACCAGCCGTACTGCGTGGCGCCCTGGAAGTCGAGGGCCACGCGGTAGCACTCGAACGTGCCCGCCAGTACCGACACCTTCTCCCTCCCTTCCACGCGGATGCTGCATTCGGCAGGGGCGAAGGCCTTGGTGGACACGACCGCCACCTTCCCGCTGTAGCCCGGCACAAGCGGAAGCGCCCGGATGCTGCTCAGGAACTGCTCGTTGTCCCAGCAGTACTCCGGAACGGGCAGGGAGCCGGACTGAGGGGTCTGGCCGGGGGCGCTGGCCTCCACCTTCACCGCCCCGGACCCGTACGTGCCGGTCACGGTATAGCTGCCCTGGGGCGTGGACCCGTTTATCTCCGAGGCCAGGGCCTGAAGGGTGGTGGGGTGGGCCCAGGCCACGGAGGACTCCCTGAGCGACCCCGCCGTGATGTCGTTGGTGAACACCACCGCCCGCATGCCGTCTTTGTCGCCGGGGGCCACGGTCAGGAGCAGGGTGCCCATTTTCTTGCCCTGCACGAAGAGATCATACCGCGCCCTGTCGCCCGAGCGCCAGGGAAGGCCGCCCAGCACGAGACCAGCCCCTTCGGGGCCCAAGCGGGGCTGCGGCAGCCCCGGCGGACTGCTGGCCCCAGGGGCTGGGCTGCCCGCCCCGGCGGCGCCGCCCCCCGGAGAGCCGTCGGAAGGGCCGGCCGTTCCGGCCTCGGCGCCGGCCGGGCCAGCCTCGCCTGCCCGCCCCCCGCAGCCCAGGCTGCCGAAAACCACCAGGAGGCCCAGGGCCACTATGAGGGGGAGTGAGGCGGACCACCTCAGCCGGAGGCCGGCCGGGTGCCGGCCCGACCGTACCCGCCTCGAGACTAGCACCCTCTGCCACCCCCTTCTCCTCAATCACCCTGCCCGCAACTGAGAACGGCCGAGGGAGCGGGCACAGGCCCACGCCCCATAAGAGGGCGCGGGCGGCAGCTCTGCGGTCAGGACTTCGGCGCCCCGCCCCCAAATCCTCCCCTGGCAAACGAGAGCCCAGGAACGGGCAGGATTCCCGCGGGGGAGCGGAGAACCACTCTGGGTGCGTCCGCTGAGGCGGCCGGGCCACGGGGGCGCCGCACCGGGGCTGCGGCGCGCCTGTCCGGCGCGCCTGCGGTGAGGAGCCGGGAACGGAGGGCGAGCAAGCTTGAAGGCTGGCAGCAGGGGCACCGGGAAGGGCGCCACAGCGGCCGCGGTGGGGGTGCGCCGGGGAGGAGGGCGCGGCCTGACCTCGCCCCCCGGCCCTGGAGGGCGCAGCGTGGATCACTGCGGGCTCGGCACTGGGCGCGGGCCGGACCGCCCCGCCGGACCGGCGCCGGGGGCGGTGGGCGCCGCCTGCAAGGTGTGGCTGGAGGTGGGGGAGGCCACCTTCGGCGACGGGCTCTATCGGCTGCTCCGCCTGGTCGAAGGCGAGGGCTCCATCCAGGGCGCGGCGCGGCGGCTGGGCATGTCGTACCGCGAGGCCTGGGGCAGGATCAGGACGGCCGAGTGTCGAATGGGAATCAGGCTGCTGGAGGCCCGGGCGGGCGGCAGGGCCGGTGGCGGCGCCTGGCTCACCGAGGCCGCCCGGGGGCTCCTGGAAGGCTACGGCCGCCTCCGGGGCGACCTCGACCGGGCCCTGGCGTCGGCCCTGGCCAGACACTTCGGCGCCCTGCTTTCCGGAGGCAGGGGGCGCTGTTTTGTAGCCGAGCGTTATGCTGGAGCGAGCATATCGAATCCTCAGGAGGGGAGACCCTCAGCGGGCCGTCGAGGGCAGGCGCGGCGCCGGACGGGGACCGGCAGGCGCCGCTCCCGGGCAGGAGACCGGGACAGGCCTGACAGGCGGCACCCCCGGGCGGGGCACCGTGCCGTGGCCCATCGAGGCCCGGCCCGTCGCTCCCCGGACCGAGGCGCTTCGGGGAGGGATGGCGGTGGATTGTAGGGCAGTTATGAGGCTGGCGACGGCTTCGACCGGCCGCGGGAGCCGCGGTTCCCTGGCTGCGGCGTTTTTGGCCGTGGCGGCGCTCACGGCCCTGACCTGGGGAGGGGTTTCCTGCTCGCCGGCCCCCCGGCAAGGGCCGGGCGGCGAGGAGCGCCCCAACCGGGCCGTGATCCTGGCCACCACCACCAGCGTCCACGATAGCGGCCTGCTGGACGTGCTCATCCCCCAGTTCGAGCGGGCCTCCGGCTACAGGGTGAAGACCATCGCCGTGGGCACGGGCCAGGCCCTGGCCCTCGCCGCAAGGGGCGAGGTAGACGCCGTGCTGGTGCACGCCCCCGCAGCCGAGGAGGCGGCGGTCGCGGCGGGGATCGTGGTGGACCGGCGGCCGGTGATGCACAACGACTTTGTGATAGTGGGCCCCCCCTCCGACCCCGCCGGCATACGGGGTCTGAAGTCCGCTCCCGAGGCTCTGGCCCGGGTGTTTGCAGCCCGAGGCCGAGGGGCCCGGTTCGTGTCCCGGGGTGACGACTCCGGCACCCACCAGAAGGAGAGGGAACTCTGGGCCCTCGCTGGTCTGGGCGGAGACCCCCCGTCGCCCGGCTCCGCCGCCCCGGGAGCGGATGAGGGGGCCGGCTCGGCCTCCTGGTACCAGGAGACCGGCCAGGGCATGGGCCAGACGCTGATCATTTCCTGGGAAAAGCAGGCGTACACCCTCGCCGACCGCGCCACCTACCTGACGCTGAAGCCGCGGCTGGACCTGGGGGTCATGGTCGAGGGGGATCCGCGCCTGGCTAACCCCTACCATATCATGCGGGTCAACCCCGTAAGGTTTGACCGGGTCAACGCCGCCGGGTCGCGCGCCCTGGTGGAGTGGCTCACCTCCGCCCCGGCCCAGGAGGCGATAGGGCGCTTCGGGTTGGAGCAGCATGGGCAGCCGCTGTTTGAGCCGGAAGAGGGCGCGGAGGGGCCCTGAGGGGCCTAAGGAAGGCAAAGGAACGCGGCGCTGCCGCCGGCGGGGCGGGGCAGCGGCCGGTCAACTGCCCCGCCAGGCACGGGCGGGCGGGTCTGGCGCCACGGGAGGTGACCGCCCCTGGAACTGATACTCACCGGGATCGCGAAGGCCGCCGGGCTGCTGGTTTCCGGCGACCGCGAGGTGTGGGCCATCACCTGGCTCACGCTCCGGGTCTCCGCCACCGGCACCCTCCTCAGCCTGCTACTGGGGGTGCCGCTGGGGACGTTTCTGGGCCTGTCCAGCTTCCCCGGCAGGAGGCTGGCGCTCAGCCTGGTCAATGTGGGAATGGGGCTCCCGCCGGTGGTGGCGGGGCTGTGGGTGTCTTTGTTCCTCTGGCGCTCAGGTCCGCTGGGGCGGCTGGAGCTCATGTACACCCCGGCGGCCATGGCCATCGCCCAGGCAGTCATCGCCGCCCCCATCGTCACAGGGCTCTGCGCCGCCGCCGTCCAGGCGGTGAACCCCCGGCTCAGGCTGCAGATTCTGAGCCTGGGGGCCTCGCCCACCCAGATGCTCTGGCTCCTGCTGCGCGAGGCCCGACTGGGGCTGCTGGCGGCGGTGATGGCGGGGTTCGGCGCGGCGGTGTCGGAGGTCGGCGCGTCGATGATGGTGGGGGGGAATGTGCTGGGGCAGACGCGGGTGCTGACCACGGCCACGCTGATGGAGGTGTCGCGGGGGCACTTCGATGTGGCCATAGCCCTGAGCGTGATACTCATGGCGCTGGCCTTCGGCATCACGGCGGCGCTCACCGCAGTTCAGCAACGGGGGGAGAGAAGGGGGCCGGCGTAGGGTGGGGCGGGCGAGGAGCCGATGCCTGCAGGTATGAGGAAGTTGCGCCCCCGACGGTGCCTCCGGGGGCCGCCCCTCCGGCCGCCCCCGGGGGAGACGGGCCGGAGCCGCGGCCGCTGCCGCGGTCGGGCCGTCCCCCGGTCATACAGGCCCGAGGGCTCAGGCTGGCGCTCGACGGCCGCACCATCGTGGACGTGCCTGAGCTGGAAGTCCGCCAGGGAGAGGTACTGGGCATCATGGGGCCCAACGGGGCTGGGAAGAGCACACTGCTGCGGCTGCTCGCCCTGCTGCAGCGGCCCACGGCCGGCGAGGTGCGGATCGACGGCCGCCGCCCCAGGACCCGCGCCGAGGTGCTGGCGGCGCGGCGGCTCATGGCCATGGTGTTCCAGGAGCCGCTCCTGCTATCGGGCACGGTGTACTTCAACGTGGCGCTGGGGCTGAGGCTGCGGGGCCTCCCCGAAGCGGCCGTCCGGTCCCGGGCGCCGGACTGGATCGAACGGCTGGGGCTGGGGCCCCTGGCGCGGCGGAACGTGCGGACGCTGTCGGCCGGAGAGGCCCAGCGGGCCGCGCTGGCCCGGGCGTTTGCGCTCCAGCCCCGGGTGCTGTTCCTGGACGAGCCTTTCGCCGCCCTGGACTCCCCCACCCGCGCCGCCCTGGCTGGCGAGCTTCAGGCCATCCTGGCGGCGACCGGCACCACGGCGGTGTTCGTGGGACACGACCCCGTAGAGGTGCGCCGGGTCTCGCACCGGGTGGTGGAGATGGAGGGAGGGAGGCTGAGGGGAGACTGAGGGGAGGGGGGCAACTGGATGGGTGCAGTACGAGGGATGACACCCTAGTCGAGGGGGCGGCAGGTGAAAGAAGCTCGACGCACGGGCAGGTACCCAGTCTCTGCCGAGGGGGGTGCAGTGTGAACATCCTTGTTGCCGTCATCCTGCTCATCCATGCAGTCCCACACCTGGTGGGATTCGCGGGGCCCTGGCGCCTGGCCCAGCAGCTCCCGTACAAGACGACCATTCTTGCCGGCCGAGTCGATGTGGGCGACACCGGCATCAAGGTGATCGGGCTGCTCTGGCTGGCTGTCGCGATCGTCTTCGGTGGTGCCGCCGTGGGTGCCCTCTTCCGCGCGGCGTGGTGGCCTTCACTCACGCTGGCGGTGGCAGGCGTCTCGCTGGTTTTGTGCGTACTCGGCTGGCCGGATGCCAGATTCGGACTGCCGATCAATGTTGGAATCTTCGTCTTGCTCCTCGTCGGCATGGGGGCAGGGTGGTGGCGGTCTCCGGGCTGAGCACTCCGGTCTCGGCCTGGCTCCGGCCGCCGGCCCCCCGCGCTGTCGCGCCGTGTGGCAGCCTGTGCCCCAGTGAGGCAGCCTCCACGGGGAGGCAAGATAATGTAGACAATTGCCCAATTAACTAATGAACTTGTGGTCTCAACGGGGAGGGCCGGCCGTGTGGCGCGGTGATCTCCGCCCGCAGCACCCCCCATAGAGCACGGCGGGGAGGAGAAGGGGGGGCGCTTGGAATCGGGCGAACTCGAGGCAGCTCACGTCACAGACTCCCGTCCCCCCTCGGGAGGGTGTCTAACGCTCAACAACCTGGCCCGGCAGGGGCCGCCGCGAACCCTATGAG
>JAIMBG010000003.1 GCA_023511555.1 Acetobacteraceae bacterium
GGATGCCGAAGTCCTGGAACCAGGAGATGAAGCGACGCACCACGGCGATGGGCAGCGCCTCGGGCAGGGTCACGAAGAAGAAGGCCGTCAGGCCCGTGTCGGTGAGCAGCCGCTTGGCGGCGGCGATGCGGTCACGGAAGTGCAGCAGGTAGTCCAGCAGCGGGTCGGCTTCCTCCTGCTTGCTGTAGGAGAGGAGGCGCCGCAGCGAGCGGGCCTCTTCCCGGCTCTGCACCATCTTCTGCACCCACATGGAGTAGACGGCGGACATCCCCAGCAGCCTGCGGGCGTTGGCAGTGGGGGCTGTGTCGAAGACGTAGACCTCGTACTCGCCGCGGAAAATCACGTCGATCATGCTCTCGAACATGGCCGATTCCTCGAAGGCCGGGTTCATGG
Source organism: Acetobacteraceae bacterium (assembly GCA_023511555.1). GTDB lineage: Bacteria > Bacillota > Sulfobacillia > JAIMBG01 > JAIMBG01 > JAIMBG01. The sequence continues at coordinate 394 of JAIMBG010000003.1, forward strand.
TGGCCGACTCCACGAAGGCGTCGGCGCGGGTGCGGATCTCGGCGTACTTGAGGAACCAGTCGATCTTCTCCTTGATCTCCCGTTTGGACCGCTCGATGGTCTCCCGCGTGTCGATCTCCAGGGCAGATAGCCCCTCTGCTCCCCGCACCGGTGTGACCCGGCCGAAGACGTCCTGGTCCAGCAGCCCGCTGAGGCTGTGCACCGGGTTGGTGGAGACCAGCAGCACGCGCCGCCGCTGGGCCAGCCCCAGGGCCGCCGCCCCGGCCAGCACCGTCTTGCCCACGCCGCCCTTGCCGCCGAAGAAGAGGTACTTCAAGGTGGGGCGGGCCTCGATGACGGAGGACAGCGGTTCCTCCACCAGATCCGCCCAGGTGGCGCTAGCTATCTGCACGCTCACGTCCGTCTCCCCCAAACATGGCATCGGCCATGCGCGCGATCATCTCCAGCCCGGTGACGTCCCGCTCGAACTCCGGAATCCAGGCCAGCACCTGCCCGCCGAAGAGGTCGCTGATCTTCCGCAGGTAGCCCTGCTGCATCTGCAGCCGGTGCCGCAGGTAGTCGGGGATCTCCTCTTGGGCCAGGGCTTCGGGCAGCACGCGGTTGACGATGTACCCGCTGATGGGGACCTGGAAGCGAGAGAAGAGCTGCGCCGCCTTCTGCGTGTCCAGCAGGACCATCTCCTCGGGTACGATGACGAAGAAGAAGGCTGTCCTCGCCTGGTCGGTTAGGATGCGGCTGCTGGTGGTGATGCGCTGCCGGATGTCCTGCAGCTCCTGCAGGATCAGGTCTTCTTGCAATTGCTCCCCCTTGAAGCGGGCGGCCATCTCCGCATACTGCTGCATCTCCTCGCGCAGCCGGGTGATGCGCTCGATCCACTCGTCGTATACGCTGGCCATGCTCAGGTAGTAGAGGGCGTGACCCAGGGGGACCAGGTCGTAGATGAAGTAGTCGTACCGTCCGGCCACCACGATGTCAACCACCTGGTCGAAGATGGCGCTCTCCTCCATGGCCGGCTCGGCCGAGGCCGCGGCGATGTAGTGCTCAATCTCATCGGGCACGCGGTCGAAGCCGTACATCTCCAGGATCTTGCGACGGATTTGGTCCTGATACTCCTTGATGTGCCGGTCGGCGTCGATCTCCTGGGCGAAGAGGCCGGGGATGATCTCTACGGGCCCCCGCCCGTAGATGTCCCGCTGGAAGATGTCGGAGAGGGAAGCCTGGGGATCCACGGAAAAGACCAGGACCTTGTACCCGCGGCGGGCCAGGTAGTAGGCGGTGGCCGCCGAAAACGAGGTCTTGCCCAGCCCGCCCTTCCCCCCGTACATGATGTAGCGCACGTCAGGGAACTTCTGAAAGAAAGCGGCCAGCGACACCGCACTTCACCTCCTCCGGTGGGCCGGGGTCAAAACAGCGCGTCGGTGAGGTCCTTCTCCCTCAGCATCCGCCGCTTCCAGGTCGCGATCTGCGGCACCACGTAGGGGAGCAGCCTCAGGGAGTAGTAGGGGGGCAGTATGGGCACTCCCAGAAGGTCGCCCATGGTGATGAGGATGAAGAGGTGCTCCATGCTGGACCGCGTCTTGAGCGCAAAGCGCGTCATGTCATGGGCGGCCATGCCGTAGACGAACTCCTTGACTATGCTCCCCACCGTCTCCCGGGGTTTCTTCTCCCCTGCGCCCTTAGCGCCGGCCCTCCCCGGGCCCTCGCCGGCAGCCTTCGCCGGGCCGCCCCCTTCGGCGGGCCCGGCGGCCTTCTCAGCCGCAGGCCGCTTTCTGCCTCGACCCAGGAAAGCCACGATGCCACCCTCCTTCCCCGTGGCGGGCAAAGGGACCGGGACCGGGCCCTGCAGGGGCCCGGCCCCGGCCCCGTGGCCGAACCCCGAACCCTAGTCCGCAGCGGCCGGGGCCTTCTTGGCTTCGGCCCGCTTGCGGTAGAACGCGCCGACGCCGTCCACCGCCAGCACGATGGCGGCCACGATGAGGAATATGCCGATGGCGGCGGCGATGATGTTGCCGCCCACCTCGACCCCCAGCGTCCGGCCGGCGGCGGGCTTGATGGTGCCCGCATACAGCTTCATGACCTTGATGATGAGGGTGTAGCTGGTGTAGCCCAGGGCGGCGATGGTGGTGACGAGCATGAACCACATGGGGCCGTATGTCCACCAGAAGTTCTTCTTCTGGCCGGCCAGCCAGATGGAGGCCAGCAGCAGCCCCAGCGCCGCCATGAGCTGGTTGGCGCCGCCGAACAGCGTCCAGATGTAGCTGAAGGTGCCCGTGACCACCAGCACCCAGGTGATTAACAGCGCGATGAGGGTGCCCACGTGGGGGTTGCGCAGGAACCCGGCCTTCTCCGGCGCCAGGTCGGCCGTGGCCACGCGGGCGAAGCGCACCGCGAGCTGCAGCACGGTGATGGCCAGGACGACGAACATGGCCCCGGCGAAAGCCGCCCCGAAGCCGGAGGGGATCTTGAGGAAGGCGAGCAGGTTCGCCATCCCGCCCACGAACACCGACGCCGGGCCGGCCTTAAGCGCCTCCTTGTAGGCGCCGAAGGTGGCGAAGCTGGCGGCTATGATGAGGGCCACCGTGGCCAGCACCATCTCGGTGAACATCGAGCCCGCCACCACGTACCGGGTGTCGGTCTCACGCTCCAACTGGCGGGACGTGCCCGAGGCCGACAGCAGCCCGTGCCAGCCGGATATCGCGCCGCAGGCGATGGTCACGAACAGTATGGGCCACAGCGGCCCGGCGCCGATCTTCCAGGTGGTGAAGACCGGGGCGCTGAACTGGGGATGACCGATGAAGATGCCTATTACCGCGCCCACGATGCCCAGGAACACCAGGTAGAAGGCGATGTAGTTGACCGGCTGGGCGTATGCCCAGATGGGGAGCACCGCGCCCAGGTAGCTGAAGAACAGGGTGTAGAGCAGGAGGATGTGGAAGTTCAGCTTGATGGGGAGCACGGTGCCCGCCCAGATGCACACGAACGACAGCACCACCATGATCACCGTGGTAAGGATGAGGTCCCACCGGGCCCGGTAGATGAGGAGACCGGTGCAGATGCCCAGCACCATGAGGCCGAGTATGGCCAGCGGGATGGACGTGGTGCTCATCATGGCCCGGGTGATCATGTCGGCGAACGCGGCGCAGATGAGGATCAGGTAGAAGTAGATGAAGGCCAACAGCACGGAGCGGGCGCGGGGCGATATCAGGCGGTAGCTCAGGGCCCCGTAACTCTGGCCCTCGTTGCGGATGGAGGTCATGGCGGCGGCGTAGTCGTGCGCCCACCCGAACAGCAGCGTCCCCAACACGACCCAGAGCAGGCCCGCCAGCCAGCCCCACTGCATGGCCACAATGGGCCCCACCACCGGGCCCAGGGCGGCGATGGACTTGAACTGGTAGCCGAACAGCACGTGCCGGCTGGTGGGCATGAAATCCACGCCGTCCATGTACATCTTGGCCGGCGTCACCTTGTTGGGGTCGGAGACTATCACCCTGCGGTCTATGTAGCGGACGTAGACGTAGTACCCGAAGAATGCCACGACGAGGGCGATAGCCATAGCCAGAGCGGAATTCATCCTCCAATCCCCCCGTAACGTGGAATCCGAGTTGAATCCCCGCCGCAAGCTCAGGCTTTCTGCCCCTCGAGCACCAACCGGGCCGCCTTACCCTTCCCCTCGAGGCATCACCTCCCTCGCCCCCGCGCGCGGTGCCCAGGACCACGGGGCCCTTCCAGGCGCCCGCGCCGTACCAGGACATGAAGGACTGCACCGGGCTAAGAGTTTCTCTGGCAGTCCTGCCCGTTCCTTCCTGTCGTCAGATTTTTCTGTGGGGGCGAAGGGGTCAGCCACCAGGAGGGAGCGCCTGCGATGCCTTGTGTGGGGCCGGCACGCCGCTACGCGGCCAGTGCGCTCACCCCCTTGGCCGTCGCGGGTACCGGGCACCCGCGCCACGACTTCCAATGCATGCCGGCCCGTTGCGGGCTTCGCGTCGCCGAGAAGGCTGGCACTAAAGGAAATTGGGAGAAGATGTGGAACAATAAAGGGGGACGGGTGACAGAAGAGCTCAGAGAAACCCCGGGGAGGCCGAGAAGGAGGGGAGGCGCCCGGGAATGAACCAGGGAGGGCCCAGCACCAATCCGGAAAGTGGCGGTGGATGCCCAGGCCGGGGTGCGGTTTGGCACCGGGTTGACCTGCACCTCCACAGCCCTGGTGTGGAGAGTTTCGCCTGCCCCTCCGGAGCCAACCTCAGCAGCGAGGCGGGGCGTGCAGAGGTTGTCGAGAAGTATCTCGCGCAACTGGCGAGCCAGAACATCGGCGTCGCAGCGATCACGGACTACAACGGCATACGGCTACACTGGTTCGAGCTTCTCGCCGCTGGGGCCGCAAACCGTGGCATGGTGCTACTTCCAGGGGTGGAACTGTCCTTCAGGTCGGCCGGGAAGCACGGGCTTCACGTGCTAGCCGTCTTTGACCGCGACGCAGATTGGGCTGGGATCAACCGGTTCCTGCAGGCCCTGGACAGAGACCCCGCTACCCCGCTGTTCACGGACAGGCTACATCGCGACATTGACCCCAGAGGCAGCATCGCGGATGTACTAAAACAGGTGAGAGACCGCTTCAATTGCCTGCTCATTTTTCCCCATCCGGAAGGGGATAACGGTTGCTTCAAAACCTTCAAAGCCCAAGACGCAGCTCGACTTCTGAAGGAGGTACGGCCAGACGCAATAGAACACTTTCCGACGGTCGAAACCAGAAAGAAGGCGGCCGTTGAGGTGCTCGGTCCCGACTTCTGGCGCTACCTGTCGCTGGTCGAGTTCTCGGACGCCAAGCGCATTGAAGAAGTCGGCACCAGGACGTTGGCCGACGGGAGCCCCCGTGCGACCTTCATAAAGCTCAGCGCCACGGACGTGAGCGCTCTTCGGCTGGCACTCCACGACCCAGCAACGCGCCTGAGCATCGGCGGAATCCCGCGAGCCCCCCATGCCAGGATTGTAAGCACCGCTGTCGAGGGCTCTGGGTTCCTCGGCAATATCAGCATTGAGTGGAACGATGACCTTAATGTGATCATTGGAGGCAGAGGGGCCGGGAAGTCGGCCATTCTCGAGACGTTGCGCTACGCTTTGGCACTGTCTCCCTATTCGGACGAATCGTCCCGGATCGACTTGGTCCGGCATGCTCTAGGCAGCGGGGGCAAGGTAACCGTGGTGTTAAACCGGCCGCTGGGAGGCGTCAAGAGCCGCGAGTATGTGGTAACTCGAGTCCTGGGCGAAGAGCCCCGCGTAACTGAGGCTGACACAGGAAAGCTTGTGGCCATACCCCCCCGTCAGCTGCTGGGCCCGGTCGGCGGCCCCACGATACTTGGGCAGCGAGAGATCCAAGCAGTCTCTCAGAGTACTGGCTACCGCCTGGCTCTCCTGGATGAACTCATTGGTGACGAGGCACGCGAGCGTGCTAACGCGGTTCGTGAGGCTATCGAGGAACTTCGAGCCAACGCGCGAGAGATCCTGGCCGCCCGCAAGGCCCTGGAGAAGCGAGAGGAACACCGCCAGCGCCTGTTGGCAATCCGGCATGAACTTGATGTCTATGAGAGACACGGCGTTGCAGACAAGCTTAAAGAGGTCGGCGATCTACGTAGTGACGACCAACTCTTACGGACCGCAGGGGATACCATCAGGACGGTCAAAAGCGACTGGTCAGCCATGTGTCAGGATCTTCTTGCCGCGCTGGACGCGGGACACCGCGGCTTGCTTCGCGGCCAGAGCAAGCAGAAGGCACTGCTGGAGGAAGCTGCCCGGACCCTCGCGGAACTGCGGGACCGGTTGGGGTCCCTCTCGAAACAGGGCCTGACCCTGCTCGACGAAGCCGACCGGGCCTTTGGGGCATTTAGAGACCGATGGAAGGAGCTTATCCTCCCTCTGGAGGAGGAGATCAACCGCATCAAAAGGGAGGTACGTACCGACGTCCTCGACCCGGACCGCCTCTTGAGATTGGTCGAGGAGCAAACCGCCTTGATGCCTTTGCTCGAAGACCTGGACCGGATGGAACGGCGACTCGCGGACCTGCTCGAGAAACGCCGGGACCTGCTCGCCCGAGTTGCCGACCTCAGGTTAGAGGAACACAAGCTTCGCAGAGAACGGGCCGATGCCATCTCGAGACTGTTACAGGACCGTCTATTACTTAGGATAGAGTTCAAGGGGCACAGGGAAGAGTATAAGAAGCGGCTCGCGGCTATGCTGAAGGGGGCGGGTTTGTACCCTGATGCAATTGACAACATTGCAATGGCAACTGACGGGATCCAGTTGGCGGACGCTGTCCAGGGGGGCCCAGAAGTGGTTCAAGAGCGCTTTGGGCTCACCCCCGCAATGGCTCAACGGTTGGTCAAGCAACTTACGGACGACGAGTCGAGACTCTTCGAGTTGCAGACCATTATACCCGCCGACGCTGTGGCGGTGTACCTAAGAGTGGACGACGAGTATCGGCCCCTGGAAAGGTTGTCCCTGGGTCAGCGCGCGACCGCCATCTTGCTGCTGCTGTTTGCGTTCCAGGGCCGTACTCTGGTGCTGGACCAGCCCGAGGACGACCTCGACAACAGATTCGTGTATGACGACATAGTACAGATCCTGAGAGAGCAAAAGGGCCTAAGAGATCCTGGGCACCGACGCCAGATCATCGCCGCCACTCATAGCGCTAACATCCCGGTACTAGGCGACGCTGAACTCGTGCTTGCCCTGGAGGCGAGAGAGGGCCGGGCCCACATAATCGGCCGCGCGTCGATTGACGACGCGCGCATTCGAGAGCTGGTCAAGGCGGTCATGGAGGGCGGCGAAGAGGCCTTCCGGCGTCGGGCGGAAAAGTACGGGGGGGTTCCACCCTCATGAACTGGGTGGAGCTTCGGGCCCGCATCGCCAAGTGGGAGGATCTCCATACGGAGTTCAAGGAGTGGCTACCGCATAAGGATGACGTAGCTGCGAGCCTGGTGGCGTTCGCAAACACGGACGGGGGGCAATTGGTAATCGGAGTCACGAAGGAGCGTCTCATCAAGGGAGTCGACGACGCGGATGCTGTGGCTCGGCTGGTGGACGACGTTGCCACCAACAACTGCGAGCCGCCGATCACGGTGATCCAGGAGGTCTTGTGGCCCGACAACCACGGACCGGGGGCCGAGACAACCCTCACGGCCAGACCAGTCCTGGTGGTGAACATCCCCAAAGGGGATCAGCGTCCGTACCGTACTAACCGGGGTGTATTCTACATCCGGACGACATCGGGGCGCCGCAGCGCGTCCCGCGAAGAACTGCTGCGCCTCTTCCAGGCCACGGAGAGCCTGTACTACGACGAAACACCGCTCCATCGCCTTTCCCTGTCTGACTTCGATTTTGACTCCCTCGACAGGTACCTTGAGGCCACGGGGCAGCGGCAGCTTCACGGCGACCCGGAACGCCTGCTGACAAACTGGGGCCTCTACCGCAACGGCCACCCCACAATCGCCGGCCTCGTCCTCTTTGGGCGCGAGCCCCAGCGGCACCTCCCCTTCGCTCAGATCAACGCGGCTCGCTTCCCCGGTAGGGACAGCTCCTTGGAACCGTCTGACCGGAAGGACCTGACAGGCAGGCTCCTGGACGTGATCGACCAGGCAGAGCGCTTCCTGGACCTCCACCTCAGGGTCCCCCACGAGATCCGCGGCTTCGAGCCCGAACCCAAGCCGGAGCTGCCCAAGGAGGCCCTCCGAGAGGCCATCGTCAACGCCGTGGCCCACCGTGACTACACGATCCACGGCCCCGTCCGGCTGTTCGTGTTCGACGACCGCGTGGAGGTCCACACCCCCGGCAAGCCCCCGAACACCGTCGACGAGGGTGCCATGCGCGCTGGAACCCACGTGGTCCGCAACCCGCGCATATACGCGCGGCTTTCCGACGCCGGCCTGGTCACGCGGGCCGGAACCGGAATCCCCCGCATCATCCGACTGGTAAAGCAGGCCACAGGCCGCGACATCGAGATAAACGTACGGGAGTTCGAGGTCCTGTTGACCATCCCCAGAACCCGCGCCGACTCCGCGCCGTAAAAAAAGGCCGCCTCTCGGCGGCCGTAAACAGACAGTCCTCAGCCCTAACACAGCACGGCAAACCCAGGCCGGAGCCGCGGCCCGGCCCCGCGGGTGCAGCCCCCGGGCAGCCCTGCGGGGCCGGCGCCGGCGCGCACTTCCGCCCTCCCCGTCTACATGGGCGGCATATCCATGCCGCCGTGGCGCTCCTTCTCCTTCTCTGGCTTCTCCGCCACCACCGACTCGGTGGTTATCACCATGGCCGCGACGGACGCGGCGTTCTCCAGCGCCGACCGCACCACCTTGGCCGGGTCGACGATGCCCGCCTTCATCATGTCGCGATAGTCCATGGCCATGACGTCGAAGCCCTGGCCGGCAGGCAGGGTCTTGACCTTCTCCACCACTACCGAGCCCTCCAACCCGGCATTGGTAGCGATCTGCCGCAGCGGCTCCTCCAGAGCGCGCTTCACGATGTCCACGCCGGTCTTCTCGTCGCCCTCAGCCTCCACCTGGTCCAGGACGCTCAGGGCGTGCACGTAGGCCGAACCGCCGCCGGGCACTATGCCCTCCTCCACGGCCGCGCGGGTGGCCGCCAGGGCGTCTTCGATCTTGAGCTTGCGGTCCTTGAGCTCCACCTCGGTGGCGGCGCCGACCTGCACCACCGCCACGCCGCCGGCCAGCTTGGCCAGGCGCTCCTGCAGCTTCTCCTTGTCGAAGTCGGAGGTGGTCTCCTCGATCTGGGCGCGGATCGCGGCGATGCGCTTCTTGATGTCGCTCTGAGACCCCTTGCCCTCCACTATGGTGGTCTCTTCCTTGGTGACCTTGACCTGGCGCGCCTGGCCGAACATGTCAACGGTCACGTTCTCCAGCTTGACGCCCAGGTCCTCAGACACCACCCGGCCGCCCGTGAGCACGGCTATGTCCTCCAGCATCGCCTTGCGCCGGTCGCCGAAGCCCGGGGCCTTGACCGCCGCGCAGGGCAGCGTGCCGCGGAGCTTGTTCACCACCAGAGTGGCGAGCGCCTCGCCCTCCACGTCCTCGGCGATGATGAGCAGCGGCTTGCCGAGCTGGACCACCCGCTCCAGCACGGGCAGCAGGTCGTTGACGGAACTGAGCTTCTTGTCGGTGATGAGGATATAGGGTTCGTTGAGGACGGCCTCCATCTTCTCGGTGTCGGTGACCATGTAGTGGGAGATGTAGCCGCGGTCGAACTGCATCCCCTCCACCACCTCGAGGGTGGTGCCCGTGGTCTTCGACTCCTCCACGGTGATTACGCCGTCCTTGCCCACCTTCTCCATGGCCTCGGCGATCAGCTTGCCGATTTCGGTGTCGTTCGCCGAGATCGAAGCCACCTGGGTGATGGCGTCCTTGGTCTCGACCTTCTGGGCGATCCGCTTGACTTCCTCGACCACCTTGCGGACCGCCTTCTCAATGCCCCGCCGGATTATCATGCCGTTGGCGCCGGCGGCCACGTTCTTCAGACCCTCACGGATCATCGCCTGGGCCAGCACACAGGCGGTGGTGGTTCCGTCCCCGGCGGTGTCCTGGGTCTTAGTGGCCACCTCCTTGACGAGTTGGGCGCCCATGTTCTCGTAGGGCTCATCCAGCTCGATTTCCCGGGCAATGGTCACCCCGTCGTTCACGATCTGCGGGGCACCGAACTTCTTGTCCAGGACCACGTTGCGGCCCTTGGGCCCGAGCGTGACCTTGACCGTGTTGGCCAGTATGTTGGCCCCACGCTCCAGGCCGCGCCGCGCCTCCTCGTTGAAGATTATCTGCTTGGCCATCCTCTAAAGCCCCCTCCCTCTTCGCCGGGTAGAGGTCCCGGTCACTCCACCACGGCCAGGACGTCGCGCTCGCTCAGGATCAGGATTTCCTCACCCTCCAGCTTGACCTCGGAGCCGGAGTACTTGGAGAAGATGATCCTGTCGCCCACCTTGACCTCGAGGGGCACCTTCTCCCCGTTGTCCAGGACGCGACCGGACCCCACCGCCAGGACCTTGCCCTGCTGCGGCTTCTCCTTGGCGGTGTCGGGGAGAACGATGCCGCCCTTGGTCCGCTCCTCCTGCTCTATGACCTGGACCACCACCCGGTCTCCCAGCGGCCTCAGCTTCATTCCCCAGCTCCCTCCTTACGTACCCGGCGTGACGCCCCCCCAGGGGCCTGTTAGCACTCCAGGCCGGTGAGTGCTAACCCACCAATATAATAAACAGCCGCCCTCCCCCCAGTCAACATACAATAGCGGTGCCTCTAAAGCCATCCAGCAGCACACTCCGCCGCCGGGGGCGTTTAACCTCGCTCTATCTCGCCCTAGCTCCCTCGGACTCATGTGGAGCGCAGCGCCACCCCTCCGGCACCTCGAACCGTAGCCTGCCTCCCCAGGCTATTATTGCCCCCGCCGGTGCGCTTATGCGAACGTCCCGCCGCCTGCCCGCCCCTTCCAGGCGGAGGATGCGGGCCCCGCATCCGGACGGCCCCCCGGCTCCCTGGACGGCGGGCAGTCAGGGCCCGGTCCGCCCGCAGTCGGCGGCCTCTCCCCTCAGCACCTGCACCGCGTGCGGCAGGGCCGGGAGCACCGCCTCCAGGCACTCGGCGGCTGCCGCGGGGCTGCCCGGCAGGTTCACGATCAGCGTGCGGCCCCTCACCCCGGCCGTGCCCCGGCTCAGCATGGCGTGCGGGGTGCGGCGCAGGCCCATCATTCTCATGTGCTCGGCGATGCCCGGCACCTGGCGGTGGGCCACGCGCAGGGTGGCCTCGGGCGTGACGTCGCGCGGGCCCAGGCCCGTTCCTCCCGTGGTCACCACCATGTCTACCCTGAGCTCGTCTGCCAGCTCCACCAGCCTCTCCGCGATGCTCTCCAGGTCGTCCGGCAGCACCTCACAGCAGACCACTTCGGCCCCGGCGTCCTCCAGCATCTTCCTTACCATCGGACCGCTCCGATCCTCCCGCTCCCCCCGGGCGGCCCGATCACTGGCCACCACCACTGCCACCCTCACGTCTCTCCCCCTCCCCGGCCCCGGCCGACCGTCTCAGCAGAGGCGGGCGGCCATGCCTCCTCGCGGCGGAACTCCCCCGTCCTCCCGCCGCTCTTCTCCACCAGCCTGATGCCTCCGATCACCAGCCCCCCCTCTACCGCCTTGCACATGTCATACACCGACAACGCGGCGGCCGCTACGGCCACCAGCGCCTCCATCTCCACCCCGGTGCGGGCCACCGCCCTCACCCTGGCCTGTATGTGAAGCCTTCCCACCGCCCTCTCAGCCCAGAACTCGACCTCCGCGGCCTGAAGAGGCAGGGGGTGGCAGAGCGGCACTATCTCCCAGGTATGCTTGGCCGCGGCGATGCCGGCCAGCCGCGCCACCGGCAGGGCGTCGCCCTTGGGCAGGGCCCCGCCCAGCAGCGCCTCCAGCGTGGCGGGCGACATCTGCACCCAGCCCCGTGCCAAGGCCTCGCGTTCCGTCTCAGGCTTGCAGCTCACGTCCACCATGCGGGCGTCCCCGGCATTCACCGAAGCCGGCCCCTCCTCCCCCCGGGCGGCGGCGATGCGTCGGACCCCAGGGGGTCCCAACCTGGGACCCGACGCCCCCGCATTCGGCACCGTCCCCTGCCCCCTACCTAGCCGCCGATGCGGGCCATGCAGGGTGCTTCGCCGCCGACCCGGCCTTCCCCTCTCTCCCCCGCAGCAAGCCGGTGAGACCGCGGCTTCAGACTGGCGGCGCGTTCCAGCGCCCGCCTCAGCGCCGGCTCGGGGCAGCCGGAGCGGAGCAGCGGCCCCAATGGGACTTCGGGCCCCCCAGCCAGACAGGGGCGAAGCGCCCCATCGGCCTGCAGCCGGAGACGATTGCAGGAAGCGCAGAACCCGCGACTCATAGGGGCGATAAACCCCACGGCGCCCTGGCCGCCCTTGAGCCTCCCATACTCCGCCGGCCCGGCCCCGGCCACCCCGGGGGCAGGCTCAAGCGGTCCCAGCTCCCGCTCCACAACGGCCCGAACCTGGGCAGTGGGCACCCGCGCCCTGGCCGACCACGGCCCGGCCTCGCCCAGGGGCATGAGCTCGATAAACCTCACATGGACCGGGGCCTCGAGCGTCAGCGCTGCGAAGCGCGGGACCTCGTCCAGATTGAACCCTCGCACCACCACCACGTTGAGCTTCACCGCTGCGAACCCCGCCAGGAGCGCCTCATCCAGGCCCCTCAGCACCTGGCCCAGCCGGCCGCCGCGGGTGATGCGGGCGAAGCGGTCGGCGTCGAGCGAGTCCAGGCTGAGGTTGAGGCGGGCCACCCCGGCCTGGCGCAGGTCGCCGGCCAAGCCGGGAAGCAGGGTGCCGTTGGTGGTCAGCGACAGGTCCGCCAGCCCGGGAAGCCGTGACAGGAGGCTCAGGAAGTCGAGCAGACCCTGGCGCACCAGCGGCTCGCCGCCCGTCACCCTGACCCGGGTCACGCCCAGCTCCAGGGCGCATTCCACCACCCGCAGGATCTCCTCATAGGTGAGGATGTCCGAAGGGGGCCGCAGCGCCACGCCCCCGGGGGGCAGGCAGTAGATGCAGCGCAGGTTGCAGCGGTCGGTGACCGAAAGCCTCAGGTAGTCCAGCCTGCGTCCGTAGCGGTCGATGAGGCCCGGCAAGGGCTTATGCCTCCTCGTCGCTCCACCGGGTCCGGCCCGTCTCCTCCAGGCGGTAGCCGCCCAGGGCGGCCACCCGGCCGGCAAACTCCGCGCCCCCAAGCACCCGCAGGAGGGCCTGGGCCGGTTCGGTGCAGTAAAACTCCTCGGGGACGACCAATTCATAGCGCTCCGTGGCCACCGGCACGAAGTCCAGGCCGAGGGCCAGAGCCGCCGCCCTGAGCCCCAGGCCCACGTCGGCCGAGCCTGCCTTGATGGCCGCCGCCACCCCGGTGTGGGTGAACTCCTCCCGCCCGTAGCCGGAGATCCCGGCGGGGTCGAGGCCGGCCCGGTGGAGGAGGTGGTCCAGGAGCACGCGGGTGCCCGAGCCGCGCTGGCGGTTGATGAACCTCACCCCGGGGCGGAGGAGGTCGGACACGGAGGAAATGCCGCGGGGGTTGCCCGGGGGCACGATGAACCCCTGCTCCCGGTGGGCCAGGGTGACGAGCGCCGCGCGCCTTCCAGGCCAAAAGCGCCTGAGGTAGGGGAGGTTGAAGTCGCCGCTGGCCTCGTCCAGGAGGTGCGACCCGGCCAGGTGGGCCTCGCCCCGGGCCAGGGCGGCGATGCCCCCCAGGCTGCCCCAGTTCGCCGTGGCCAGCCTGAGCCCCGCCTGGCTCCAGGCCAGGTCCGAGAGCACGTCCAGGGCCAGGTCGTGGCTTCCGACCAGCAGTATGGTGCGCTCCAGCTCCGCCCAGGGCAGGAGGAGCTCGACCTCGACCTCCTCGCCCTCCCCCAGGCCCTCGCTCTCCGGGCCGACCCGGATCCAGCCGTCCGCCCGGACCAGGCTGGTGGTGGCTCCGGCGCCCCGGCCCAGGGGGACGGCCACCACCCGGCCCCCCACCCGGGCCACCTTCACCCGCACCAGCTCCTCCACCCCGGCCGTGGACGCGACGGCACGCGCCAAGCGGGCCCGGACCCGCTCCGGCCCCGAAGAGGGGGCGCCCAGGAGCGCCAGGATGATGGGCTCCACCACCAGGCGGCAGGCCAGGTAGGTGGAGACCGGGTAGCCGGGAAGGCCCACGATGGGCTTCCCTTGCTGGCTCAATCCCAGGAGGGTGGGCTTTCCCGGACGGATGGCCAGTCCCCGGACGAGCACCCGCCCCAGGGACTGAATCACCTCCAGGGTGTGGTCGCCGGAGCCGGCGGACGACCCCCCGCCGATCAGCACCAGGTCCGCCCAGGCCAGGGCTTCGGCCACGGCCGCCCGGATGGCGGGGACCTGGTCGGGCTGAAGCGGCCAGGCCCGGGGCTCAGCGCCAAGTCCCAGGCAGAACGCGACAACCACCTGGGAGTTGGACTCCACCAGCTCACCGGGGCCCAGCCCCTGCGCCGCCCGTGAAGGAGGGACGAGCTCGTCGCCGGTGGGGATCACCGCCACCCTGGGCCGGCGCCTCACCTCCAGGGCCTCTACGCCGCCGGCGAGCAGCGCCCCGAGGTCCTGGGGCCGCACCCGGTGCCCGCTGGGCAGGATGAGGTCGCCCGCCACCATGTCCTCCCCCACCGCCCGGACGTGCTGGCCGGGGGCTGCGGCTGAGGTGAGGACGGGTTCCTCCGGGGTGCCCAGCACCTCTTCCACCGGGACTACGGCGTCGGCCCCGGGGGGCAGGGGGTCGCCGGTGTCCACGGGCCAGGCCGACTGTCCCCGCAAGAGCCGCACCGGCGCCCTCTCGGTGGCGCCTGCGGTGGCGGCGGACGCCACCGCCAGCCCGTCCATCGCCGCGGCCAGGAAGTGGGGCACGGTGAGCCGGGCCCGCACCGGGACGGCGGTAACGCGGCCCAGCGCCTGGGCCACGGGCACCGTCTCCGCCCCAAGCGGCAGGGCCGTCCCCGCCCCGGCCATGGCGGACAGCAGGCACTCTAGGGCCTGCGGAACCGGAACCACCTCACGGTACCTCCCGGCCTCAGCCACCGACCACCCCTCCCTCGGATCCGCTCCCCCGCCCCGCCCGCGGCCGGGCCCGGAGCTGCCCGCCCACGGGGCCGGCGGCCGCCGTCCACCCTCCCGCAGCGCCGGCGTCCCGGACCGGTCAACCGCCACCACCGGGGGACGCCGGCCCTTCGGCTTGCCCTTGGCCCCGGCCCCTACCTGCAGAGCAGAACCTCGGCCTCCTCTCCGGCCTCCAGCCCCTCCCGGGCCTCGGGCACCCGGGCCAGGCCGTCGGCCCACACCAGGCCGGTGATGAGCGCCGACCCTCCCGGGACGGGGCGGGCCCACAGCCCCCCGTCCCTCACCTCCAGCCGCACCCTGACGTAGTCCTCCCGGCCCACGGCCGACGGCACCCGCTCCACCAGCCGTGCCCTCACCCAATCCGCCGGGGCCCAGCCGGGCCAGACCCCGCTCCCGGGCCGCCGGGCGCCGGAGGGCGTGCCGGCCGGCACGGGCCCGTCCCGTGAGCCGGTCAGCCCCGCTTCGTCAGTGGGGATGGCAACCCCGCAGCCAGCGCGCGCGGCGGCCGCCGCCGGGCCCGCCCGCTCAGTTTCGGCGGCGGCTGGCCTGCCGGGGACCGCCTCCGCGCCGGTCCCCCCCTCCAGTCCTGCCAGCAGGAGCAGCGCCGGCCGGGCGAACAGTTCGTAGCTCACCAGCGCCGACACGGGGTGGCCGGGCAGGCCCACCACCGGGCAGCCCCTGGCCACCGCGAGCACCGTGGGCTTCCCAGGCCGCACCCGGACGCCGTGAACCAGCACGCCGGGGGGGCCCAGGGCGTCAAGCGCCGAGGCCACCAGGTCGCGCTCCCCCACGGAGCTTCCCCCCGACAGCAGCACCATGTCGGCCTCCAGCGCCTGGGCCAGGCCGGCGCTGAGCTCAGGCCCGCGGTCGGGGAGCACCCCCAGCCCCCAGGGGATGCCGCCGTCGCGGCGCACGCAGGCGGCGAGCGCGGGCAGGTTGCAGTCCCGGACCCGCCCGGGGCCGGGGGACTCTTCCGCCGGGACCAGCTCGTCGCCGGTGGAGACCACTGCCACCCGGGGCCGCGCCCAGACGCCCACCCGAACCCGGCCCACCGCCGCCAGCGCCGCTATGTCGGCGGGCCTGAGCCGCCAGCCCCTGGGCAGAACCATAGCCCCCCGGGCCACGTCCTCCCCCACCGCCACGCAGTTCTCCCCCACCGCCACCGGCCTCAGCACCGCCAAAACGGAGGACGGCGCGGCGCCGAGGGCCGCGCCCCCGCCCCCGGAAGCCGCGGCCCGAGGCACAAAGCCCCCCGGGCCACCTGGGGGTGCGGGCCGGCCCTTTCCGGCCCCGCCAGGGGGGCCGCCCGCCCCCAGCACCTCGGCGTGCTCCAGCATGACCACGGCGTCGGAGCCCGGAGGCAGCATGGAGCCGGTGGCCACGGCCACGGCCTGCCCCGGGCCCACGGAGCCCGCGAACACCTGGGAGACGGACACCTCACCGGCCAGCTCCAGGTAGGCCGGGAGCGCCTCCGTCGCCCCATAGGTGTCCTGGGCCCGCACGGCGAACCCGTCGACCCGGGAACGGGGGAAGTGGGGCACGTCGACCGGCGAGGTGACGGCCTCGGCCAGGACCCGCCCCAGGGCTGCGTCCAGGCCCAACTCCTCCACCGCCGGAGGAAGGCCCCGCCGGGCAGCGCCCACTGCCTCCAGGAACAGGGCCCGCGCCTCGGCCACGCCCGCCAGTCTCCGCCAGCCCCGCAACTTCAGCACCTCCCCGCCGCCATCAGGGCGCCTGCGGCCCCGACTGCCGCCGGTCAGGGCGCGGGCGTCGGCGCCGGGGGCCCACGCCGCCGCGGCCGCCGGGCCCGCCCACGACGCGGGTGCGCAGCCGCCCCGCACTCCCCGGCCCTGCTGTCCCGCGACGCTGCCCTGCCGCCGCCCCTATCCGAAGCAGCCGAGCTGGCAAGCGGTGATCCGAACCCCGGCGCTATCGGCCGCCGCCCCTACCTCGCGAGGGGAGACCCCCAGGCGCCGGGCCAGCTCCAGGGCCCGGGCGCAGGGCAGGCGGCCGTCCGCCGCCGCCTCAACCACCGCCGCCACCACCCGGGGGTCAGGATCCCCCGTCGGGGGCGGCGCCACCCTGTCCTTGCACCTGCCACCCACGCCGGACACACCTCCCCGCCCCCCGGGCCCCGCCCCCCAAAAAGGCGCAGGCACCCGTGCGGACGAGTGCCGGTGCCACGCCGGACATAGCCGGCGGCCAACTCCTTTCCAACACGGGAGGTACGGGGGTTTCCCCCGCGCCCCAGACAGGGGCGCTGGCCGTGCCCTCGGCCGCCCGCCCCCGAAGGGAAGGGACGGGCGGCTCCGGCCCGGGGGCCGTGGGCAGAGCGGCCGGACGCCCCCCGCCTTTAGGCCCCGGGGCTCGGAGTATAAGATTGTGGTGAAGCCCGGGTCGACGGTGACCCATTTCGCCGCCCGCGCCCCGAATCCTTCCCGTCGGGCAGGGAACCGCACGCCGTCCGTCGAATTGCAGCACAGCCTAACTTGCTGGGCGGGGGGAGGTCGAGCGCAGCCATGGCCTTCAAGGGCAGCCTGGTGGTCATCGCGGGCTGCATGTTCGCCGGAAAGTCGGAGGAGCTCATCCGCCTGGTGAAGCGGGCCGCCATAGCCCGTCAGCGGACCCTGGTGTTCAAGCCCTCCCTGGACGACCGCTACGACCGCGAGGAGGTGGTGTCCCACGACGGGGTGGGGGTCAAGGCCATCCCCATCGACCCCCACCAGCCCCAGGCCATCCTGGAGCGGGTGGACAGCCTCACCCAGCCGGTGCAGGTCGTGGCCCTGGACGAGGGCCAGTTCTTTTCCCCCGCCATCCTGGACGTGGTCCAGGACCTGGTGGGACGCGGCGTCCGGGTGATCGTCGCCGGGCTGGACACCGACTTCGCCGGCCGCCCCTTTGGGCCCATGCCGCAGCTCATGGCGCTCGCCGACGAGGTGATGAAGCTCAAGGCCATCTGCGTACGGTGCGGCCAGCCCGCCTTCCACACCCAGCGCCTCATCGACGGCCGCCCCGCCCCCCTGGACTCCCCCCTCATCCTCATCGGCGGCTCCGAAACCTACGAGGCCCGGTGCCGCGACTGCTGGGAGATGGGGAGCCCGGAGCAGAGGCCCCAGCCGTCCCAAGCCTAGTAGCCCCCCCCGCCGGGTGGAGCCTCACTGTTGAGCGCGAAGCAGGACCAGGCGATGAGTTCTGCGAACCCCGCCGCCTCACTTCGCGTAGCTGTAGAACCCCCGCCCCGACTTGCGGCCCAGGTAGCCGGCCTTGACCATCTTCCTCAGCAGCGGGCAGGGCCGGTACTTGGGGTCCCCCAGCCCCTGGTGCAGCACCTCCATGATGGCCAGGCAGGTGTCCAGCCCGATGAGGTCGGCCAGGGCCAGAGGCCCCATGGGGTGGTTCATCCCCAGCCGCATCACGGTGTCGATGTCCTCGGCCGTCGCCAGGCCCTCCATGAGGCAGTACACCGCCTCGTTAATCATGGGCAGGAGCAGCCGGTTGGCCACGAACCCGGGGTAGTCGGCCACGGTCACGGGCGTCTTGCCCATCCTCCTGGCCAGCTCCAGCACCGTCCGGTGGGTCTCGTCGGAGGTGGCCAGCCCCCGGATCACCTCAACGAGCTGCATGAGCGGCACGGGGTTCATGAAGTGCATGCCGATGAACCGGTCCGGCCGCTTGGTGGCCGAAGCCAGGTCGGTGATGGAGAGCGAAGAGGTGTTGGAGGCGAATATGGTGTGGCTTCCCGCCTTGTCCTCCAGGGCGGCGAACAGCTTCTTCTTTACCGCCATGTCCTCCACCACCGCCTCGATGACCACGTCCGCCTCCTCCGACTTCCCCAGGTCCAGGGTGGGCGAGATGCGGCCCAGGGCCTCGTCCTTCTGGGCCGCGGTCAGCTTGCCCTTCTCCACCGCCCGCTCCAGGTTCTTCTGGATGACCCCCAGGCCCTTCTGCACCAGCTCCAGGGTGAGGTCGTGCAGCCACACCGTGCAGCCGGCCTGGGCGGCGACCTGCGCGATGCCGGACCCCATCTGCCCCGCCCCCACCACAAGCACGCGATTCACTTCCACCAGAGATCCCTCCCCGGCCCGCCTAGGGCTCGACCCTCACGATGGTGGCCTCGCCCTGGGCCATGCCGCTGCATATCGTAGCCAGCCCCAGGCCCCCGCCCCGGCGCCGGAGCTCATATATCAGGGTCATGAGGATGCGCGCGCCGCTGGCCCCGATGGGGTGACCCAGGGCCACCGCGCCGCCGTTGACGTTGACCTTCTCCGGGTCCCACTCCCCCACCTTGATGGCGGTGAGCGCCACGGCAGCGAACGCCTCGTTCACCTCGATGAGGTCCATGTCCTCCGCCTTGAGCCCGGCCCGCTCTAGCGCCGCCCTGGCGGCCACGGCGGGCACGGTGTTGAGGTAGCGGGGCTGCACCGACGCCTGGCCCTGGGCGACGATGGTCGCCAGGGGCTTTATCCCCATGGCCCTGGCCACGTCGGGGTGGAGCAGGACTATCGCCGCCCCCCCGTCGTTGAGGCCCGGCGCGTTGCCCGCGGTCACGGTGCCGTCGGGCTGGAAGGCCGGCTTGAGCGCCGCCAGCTTCTCCAGGCTGGTGTCGCGGCGGGGGTGCTCGTCGACGGCGAACACCGCCGGCGGGCCCTTGCGCTGGGGGATCTCCACCGGCGTCGTCTCGTCCTTGAACTTGCCCGAGTCGATGGCGGCGATGGCGCGCTGGTGGCTGCGCAGCGCCCAGCGGTCCTGCTCCTCCCGGGTGATGCCGAACTCCTTGGCCACCTCATGGCCCAGCACCCCCATGTGGCAGTCGCAGGCCGGGCACCACAGCCCGTCCTTGACCATGGCGTCCACGAGAGGGGCGTGGCCCAGCCGGTAGCCCCAGCGGGCCTGCTCCAGGATGTAGGGAGTGCGGCTCATCGACTCCATGCCCCCGGCCACCACGATCCTGGCGTCGCCCGCCCGGATGAGGGCGTCCCCCAGGTTAACCGCCCGCAGGCTGGAGGCGCACACCTTGTTGATGGTGTCGGACGGGACCTCGGGCGGAAGCCCGGCCTTGAGCCCCGCCTGCCGCGACGGCACCTGGCCGGCCCCGGCCTGCACCACCATGCCCATGAACAGGTAGTCGATCTTCTCCGGGTCGACCCCGGCCCGTTTTACCGCCTCGCGGATGGCGATGGCGCCCAGGTTCACCGCCGGCACGTCCTTGAGGCTTCCGCCGTATGTACCGAACGGCGTCCTCACCGCGCTGGCTATCACCGTTTCCTTCATGACCGGCACTTCTCCTCCCCCGCCACTTGTTTTCAGGTCAGCCGCCTGCAAGCCGGGCTGGCACCGAACCCCGCCGGCGGCCGCCCGGCGACCGCCGCCGGCCTGGCGACCCCACCGGGTCCAGCCCGGCCGCCGTCCGCGGCCCATGCCCGCCGTTCGGCCGCCGGTCGCGGCCGGCCTCTACGCCAGAAGCCCCTCCGGGCCCGCATAAACCGTAAGCCTTCCGCCGCGGGCAAACCCCACCAGCGTAAGCCCCAACTCCTGGGCCCGGGCCACGGCCCGATCGGTGGGGGCGGCCCGCGAGGCCACCATCCCCAGGCCCACCCGGGCCACCTTCTCCACCATGGCCTCCGACAGCCGGCAGCTCGCCACCAGGTAGACCCCGGCCGCGGCCGGCGGCGTGGCCGGGCCTCCGGCGCCGGGAGCCCCGGCCGCAGCGCCAGCCCGGCGAGCCCCCGACCCGCCGCCAGCGCCAGGCGCCCCAGCCCCGCCCCCAGGCGCCCAGCCTGCCCCGCCGCCGCATGCCCACCAGCCCACGACCTTGTCCACCGCCCGCCACCGGCTGAGGTCCTCCCGGACGACCAGCAGCTCCGGCCCGCGGGCCAGGCCGGCGCAGTGGGTGCCGCCGGTGGCCCGGTGCACCGCGGCCGCCCGGCCCAGCGCTTCCATGGCCTTCAGCACCTCCCCGGCGCTTACCCGCGGCCCGGGCGGCGGAGGGCCCTCGATCAGGCGCCCTGGCGGCGGCACGGCACCGCCGGAAGCTCCCTGGGGGGCAGGGCGCGGCCCCGGCCGGCTCCAGATCCGGGCCTCCCCGGAGGCGGCGTCTACCTCGACCCTTTCTACGGCCCCGGGGCCGGGGACCAGGCCCTCGGAAAGGACGTAGCCCCACACCATCTCCTCCAGGTGGAGCGGGGAGCACTGGAGCCGCCCCAGATCCCGCCCGTCCAGCCAGATCCTGAGCCCGGACTCCCGCACCACCAGGTCGCGGCCTTCCACGGGCCGCCCCCCGCGGATCAGGCGCACCGGCACCCAGGTCGCAAGCGCATCGTCCCCCTCACTCCGCAGTCCTACCACCTCCGCCGCCCCCGTCGGGCGCCTCCCTGGCGAAGCGGCGCAGGAGCCGCGACGCCTTATCGGGGGTGAGCCTCCCGAACGTCTGGTCGTCCACCATCATGGCCGGCGACAGCCCGCAGGCTCCGAGACAGGCCACCCTCTCCAGGGTAAACGCCCGGTCGGGGGTGGTGTCGCCCGGGGCGATGCCCAGGTCGGCTGACACCCGGCTCAGGATGCGCTCCCCGCCGCGCACGTGGCAGGCCGTGCCCAGGCAGACCCGGCACACGTGGCGGCCCCGCGGCTTGAGGTGGAACTGGGCGTAGAACGTGGCCACCCCGTACACCTTGACCGCAGGCAACCCCAGGGCCCGGGCCGCCTCCTCCAGCGCCGGCCGGGGCAGGTATCCCATCTCCCTCTGGATGTCCTGGAGCAGGGGGATGAGCGCCCCCGGCTGCCCCCGATACCTGTCCAGCAGCGCGCCGAGCTTCCCGGAGTCCTCGACCGGTTCACCGCGCACGCCCCTCACCCCCTTCGGCCTGGGCCGCCCGTGCCACGCGGGCCGCGCAGACCTTGAACTCCGGTATCCTGGCCACCGGGTCCAGGGCGGGGTTGGTGAGGAGGTTGGCCGCAGCCTCTGCGAAGTGGAAGGGGAGGAACAGGACCCCCCGCGCGGTGCGGTCGGTGACCTCGGCCCTCACCCGCACCCGGCCCCGGCGGGTCGAGACCTCTACCCAGTCCCCGTCCTCAACCTTGAGCCGCGCGGCGTCCTCGGGGTGGATCTCCACCCTGGCCTCGGGCCGGTGGGCGGAGAGCCCGTGCGACCGGCGGCTCATGGAGCCGGTGTGGTAGTGGTAGAGGATGCGGCCGGTGGTGAGCACCATGGGGTACTGGGCATCGGGCACCTCGGCCGGCCGCCGGTACTCCACGGGGATCAGCCGCCCCCGCCCCCGGGGGAACCGCTCGCGGTGAAGGACCGGGGTCCCGGGGTGGTCCGGGGAGGGGCAGGGCCAGACCAGCCCGTCCTCCCCCAGCCGTCCATGGCTCACGCCGCCGTATGTGGGCATGAGCCCCGCCATCTCCTCCATGACCGCCGCCGGGCCCCGGTACTGCCAGCCCTGGCCCAGGCGCGACGCCAGCTCCAGCACTATCTCCAGGTCGGGCCGGCTCCGGCCGGGAGGCTGCAGCGCCCGCCGCAGGAGCTGGATGCGGCGCTCGGTGGAAGTGAACGTGCCCTCCCGCTCGGCGAAGCTGGCGGCAGGCAGTACCACGTCGGCCAGCTTTGCCGTCTCGGTGAGGAAGATGTCCTGCACGGCCAGGAAGTCGAGGCGCTTGAGCGCCTCCTCCACGTGGCCCAGGTCGGGGTCGCTCAGCATGGGGTTTTCGCCCACGATATACATGGCCTTAAGCTCCCCGCGCCGCGCCGCCTCCATCATCTCCACCACGGTGAGGCCGGGCTCGGCGGGGAGCCTGACCCCCCAGGCCCGCTCGAACCGGCCCCGGGCCTCGGGGTCGTCGACCCGCTGGTAGCCGGGCAGGTAGGCCGGGAGCGCCCCGGCGTCGCAGGCACCCTGCACGTTGTTCTGGCCCCGCAGCGGGTTGACCCCGCCGCCGTCGCAGCCCAGGTTGCCGGCCAGCATGGCCAGGTTGGCTATGGCCAGGACGTTGTCGGTGCCGGTGGTGTGCTGGGTTATGCCCATGGCGAAGAAGATGGCCCCGGGCCTGCGGGTGCCGTAGACCCTGGCGGCCCTGACCAAAAGCTCGGCGGGCACCCCGGTTATCTCCTCCACCCGCCGGGGGGGATAGGCCTCGAGCACGCGCGCCAGCTCGGCGAAGCCCTCGGTGCGCCCCTCCACGAACGCCGCGTCGTAGAGCCCCTCCTCAACCAGGACGTGGGCCAGGCCGTTGAGCAGGGCCACGTCCGTCCCGGGACGGTGCTGGAGGTGGATGTCGGCGCAAAGCGCCAGCTCGACCCGCCGGGGGTCGGCCACCAGCAGGGCGGCCCCGCGCCGGTGCGCCCGCCCGATGCGGGCGCCGATCACGGGGTGGGCCTCCACCGCGTTCGAGCCTATGACCAGCAGGGCCTGGGACCGGTCGATGTCGGCGATGGGGTTGGTCATGGCCGCGCTGCCGAACGCCATCATCAGGCCCGCCAGGGTGGAGGCGTGGCACAGCCGGGCGCAGTGGTCCACGTTGTTGGTGCCCAGCGCCGCCCGGGCCAGCTTCTGAATGAGGTAATTCTCCTCGTTGGTGCACTTGGCGGAGCTCAGCACCCCCACCGCCTGGGGGCCGTGGCGGTCCCGGGCCTCTTTCAGCCCCCGGGCGGCCGCCTCCAGCGCCTCCTCCCAGCTCGCCGGCACCAGCCCGCCGTCCTTGCGCAGGAGCGGCTGGGTGAGGCGGTCGGGGCTGGAGAGGAAGTCCAGCCCGAACCGGCCCTTGACGCACAGCAGCCCCTCGTTGGCCGGGCCCGGGGCGGGCGAGGCCCCGATGAACCGGTTGTCGCGGACGTGGAGGTAGAGGCTGCAGCCCACGCCGCAGTATGGGCAGATGGTGCGGACCCGGGTCTGCTCCCAGGCCCGGCCCTTGCCCACGAAGGCCCGGGGCATCAGCGCCCCCACCGGGCAGACGGCGGCGCAGTTGCCGCAGAAGAGGCAGGGGCTCTCCTCCAGGGGGACGTCAAACGCCGTGGTCACGCGGGTGGCGAACCCCCGGAAGGCGAAGTCCACGGCGCTCCGCCCCTGGCGCTCGGCGCACATCCTGATGCACCGGCCGCAGAGGATGCACTTTCTGTGGTCGCGGATGAAAAACGGGTTGCTGTCGTCGGGCGGGTAGTCCTTCCTTTCCCCGGGGTAGGTGGTGCGCTCCACCCCGTACTGGTAGGCGTAGCGCTGCAGCTCGCACTCCCCCGCCTTTTGGCAGGTGAGGCAGTCCTCGGGGTGGTTGGCGAGCAGCAGGCTGATGACGGTGCGGCGCGCCCTCACCACCCGCGGCGACTCGGTCTCCACCACCATGCCGTCCTGGACCGGGGTCACGCAGGAGGCCAGCAGGGTGCGGGCGTTCTTCACCTCGACCAGGCACAGCCTGCAGGCCCCGATGTCGCTGAGCAGGGGGTGGTGGCAGAGATGGGGGATGGCTATTCCCGCCTCCTCCGCGGCCTGGAACACCGTGGCCCCCGGCCGGGCCAGGACCTGAAGGCCGTTTATCTGGAGCTTGAGGCTACCCACGGGACTCACCTCCCCGCCTGGGCGACCGGTCGCCTGGGGCAGCCGCCGCGGAGGCGGCAGGGTTTGGGCTGGCCTCCCCTGCGGGCGCCTCGTCCGGAGAGCCGGTCAGCACCGCGCCGAAGGCGCAGGCCGCCTCGCAGGCCCCGCACCTTATGCAGCGGGCCGGGTCGATGACGTGGGGCTCCTTCCTTACACCCGAGATGGCCCCGGAGGCGCAGGCATCCAGGCACTTGCCGCAGCCCTTGCACCGGGAGGGGTCGATGTAAAAGGCGCAGAGCGCCCGGCAGACCCCGGCGGGGCAGCGCCGATGCAGCACGTGGGCCTCGTACTCCTCGCGGAAGTAGCGCAGCGTGGTCAGCACCGGGTTGGGGGCCGTCTGGCCCAGCCCACAGAGCGACGACTCCTTGACCACCTGGGCCAGCTCCTCCAGCCGCTCCAGGTCTCCGGGCCGGCCCTCGCCCCGGGTGAAGCGGACCAGCATCTCCAGCATGCGCCTGGTGCCCTCCCGGCAGGGCACGCACTTGCCGCAGGACTCGCTCTGCACGAAGTTGAGGAAGAACCGCGCCAGGTCCACCATGCAGGTGCGGTCGTCGAGCACCACCAGGCCGCCCGAGCCCATCATGGCCCCCGCCTGGGTGAGCGAGTCGTACTCTATGGGGGTGTCGAGCAGGGACTCGGGAAGGCACCCGCCCGACGGCCCCCCGATCTGGACCGCCTTGAACCCCCGGCCCTCCTTGATGCCGCCGCCCACCTCGAAGATGAGCTCCCGGAGGGTGAGCCCCATCGGCACCTCGGGGAGCCCGGTGCGGGCGATCTTGCCCGTGAGCGCGAACACCTTGGTGCCCTTGCTCCGTTCCGTGCCCACGGCGGCAAACGCATCGCCGCCCCCCAGGATGATGGTGGGGACGTTGGCGTAGGTCTCCACGTTGTTGATGTTGGTGGGCTTGCCCCAGAGCCCCTGGATGGCGGGGAACGGCGGCCGGGGCCGGGGCATGCCCCTCTCCCCCTGGATGGAGGCCAAGAGCGCCGTCTCCTCCCCGCACACGAACGCCCCTGCGCCCTCCTTGATCTTGAGGTGGAAGTTGAAGCCCGTGCCCAGGACGCCGTCGCCCAGGATGCCCAGGTCTTCGGCCTGGGAGATGGCGAGGCGCAGCCGCGCCACCGCCAGCGGGTACTCCGCCCGGACGTAGAGGTACCCCTCGTCCGCGCCGATGGCAAACGCGGCTATGATCATGCCCTCGATGACGGAGTGGGGGTCGCCCTCCATGACGCTCCGGTCCATGAACGCGCCGGGGTCCCCCTCGTCCCCGTTGCAAACCACGTACTTCTTGTCGCCCGGGGCGCCGGCGGTGAACTCCCACTTGAGGCCGGTGGGGAAGCCGGCCCCGCCGCGGCCCCGCAGCCCCGAGCGCTTCACCTCGGCGATGATCTCCTCCCGGCTCATGGCGCTCAAGGCCTTCACCAGCGCGGAGTAGCCGCCGTGGGCGATGTAGTCCTCGATGTTCTCGGGGTCGATGAAGCCGCAGTTCTTCAGCACCACCCGGCGCTGCTTGGCGTAGAACTGCAGGCCGGGGTAGGGCCGCTCCGGCGTCCCCACCAGGCCCACCAGCCAGTCTTCGACGCGGCGGCCGCCCACCACCTCTTCCTCCACCAGCCGGGGGACGCGGTCGGGGGTCATGTTGCCGTAGCTCCAGCGCTCGCCGTCGCGCTCTACGTCCACCAGCACCTCGGCCTCGCAGAGGCCGATGCAGCCCACCCGGGCGATGTCCGCCCTGAGCCCGCGGCGGCCCAGCTCGGCCTCCAGGGCGGCCAGCACCTCCCTGCCGCCGGCGGCCACGCCGCAGGTGCCCAGCCCCACGATGAGGCGGAGGCCGTCCTTGGCCTGGGCCTTTTGGGCCAGCCGGTTCTGAAAGTCCTTGAAGTTGGCCAGGGTTAATCTCATGCGCCGCACCACCTGCCTTCGCCCCAGAATCCCCACAGCACCGCAGGGCGGTCGCCGACCGCAATCAAGACGCTTTGACCTCGCCCAGGGACCCTGCGCCTCCACGGACGCCCGGCAAGCCTGTGCCGGCCGCCCCCAAGACGGCAACGGAGTTCCGCGTCCCTGCGGGGTGCCCCCCGCGCCCAACCGCGCACCGGACAGTTATTCTAGACCCCGGGAGGCTTCTCCTTCAGGGGGGAGAGAGGGGGAGGGGAAAGGAGGGAAGGGCGGTGTGTACGAGATCAGATGACGCTCGCCTCCGGTGAACCGAAGCGCCGCAGGTGACTGTAATGCTTCCGGCCGTCAAGCGGGAGGTCTCGCCGCCAGGGGGGACCGCCAGGCGGGAGGTACGGGCGGTCAGGGCGTCGGGCCGCGCGCCCTGCCTCGGAGTCCCAGGAGCAGCCGCACGACGCTGATGGCGTTCTCGTCGGCCTCGAACTCGTTGGCCTCGAGCACCACCGTGGCGCAGTCATCCTCGGTGAGAAAGCCGGTGATGGTGCGGTCCTCCAGGATCAGGCGCAGCCGGGCCCTGCCGAAGGGGCACCCGGCGGGGCCGCAGTAGGTGGCCTCCCGGAGCCCGGCCTCCACCAGGCGCAGCACCGCGGGGTCGTCGACGACGAACGACCCCGTGCGGGTGTCAACGGCGATGCGCCGCAGGCCCCGGATGTCGCCGGGGTCGAAGGGGCGCCAGGCAGCCAGGGCGTGGAGCCGCGAGGCGAGCGCGGGGGCGCGAAGGTAGGCGCCCCCGAAGTCCACCCAGCCCTTCCCCAGGGCGTGGACCACCACCACGCCCTCCTCCAGCGTCGTCGCCGCGGTTATCGAACGCTCGCCTTCGTACAGAAGATCGAGCGCCACCCCGGTGAGGCGCCGGTGGCAGTCCTCCATCACCGGCGCCCCCTGCAGCAGTGAAGTCAGCTCCGCGATCGTGGCGGGGTCGCTGATGGTGGCCTCCCAGCGCGCCCCGAAGGAGCGGCAGACGGCGCGGAGCGGGACGGCGGCGGGAAGGCAAAACCGGCCTCCGGCGATGGTGGGCGGGTCGAGCCCGCCCGCCGCACTCAGAGCCGGCAGCGCGAGGGTAAGAAGCAGCCCCAGCGCCGAAAGCGCGGCCAAGAAGCGCTTCGAACCCATGGCGTTCATCCCTCCGACGGCGGCGGCTCCACCAAGTATCCGCCACCGCAGACGGCCCGGCCTTTCCTGGGGGGGAGCCGGACTAGAAGGCCCCGGGCCCCGCTGCAGCACGCGGGGAAGGGGCTTCAGGAGGTCCCCGTCGGTCTCAGGGGGGCTGGCTGAACAGCGGCGGTCTTCTGGACGGAGCTGGCGCGGCGTGCGATGGCGCGCAGCGGGGACAGGGCGTCACGGGCGTGTCCAGGGGTATGTGGGGCTTCAGGGTGGTGACAGCCCTGCCGAGGTGCTCAAGTCCTGCGGCAGCAGCCTGCCGTACGGCGTGCTCAGGGCCTGCGGCAGCAGGCTGCCCTACGACGACGAACAAGGCGGTGGATAGTTGCTCCAGAACCGTACGCCGATGAGGTTAGGGCACAACGAAGGTCACAATGCTCTCCCGCGAAGGTCTCCGCCCATACTTACCCATCTGCTGCGCGCTGTTGCCCCTGTACCTGACAGCGAGAATGCGGCGGCACGCGAGGCCAGCTTGTTCGCCCACCTCGGCGCACAACTCATCTACCGGGACCAGGACACCACAGTACTGAGCGTTTCCAACGACGACAGCCACCCTGGCTCCCGGAAGGCACACGCGACGGATCTCGCTCAACGCAAGATACATGTCGATGAAGTAGCCTTCCACCATAGCGGGAACCCGTCGATCTGTACTGGCGGCCTGAATCAGGGACACAATCTCCCTTAGCGTCGAAGGTCGCTGGTACCCTCGAGGCACGGGGCGTTGCGGCCGGGCCTCGGGATGAGAGTGAAAGCTCTGGTATCGGAGCGCCCGAGTCTGCTCCCAGTTCAAGAACGCTAGCATGAGTTCAACGCCGAACACCCTGGTATAATCATGTCGGTTGGGATAAGGCGGAGAAGTGATGACTGCTGTAAACACGCGTCCCGTGACAGGCAGTCGCCGCGCGTCGGCCTGTTCCACCGCCCATTGAGACCCGGAAGGACGATGAACGCGGTTGAGGTCGGAGAGCATCATGCCTAGGCGCTCAGCAAGGGCGTGGGGGAAGGTGTGTGCTGGCGCTCTCGTCTTCACCCATTTAAGCCAGCCGCCCGCGGGTATGGCTCGGCTGTACCGGGGTATCACGCCCAGCACGCCGAGTCTAAAAAAGTCCCTCTCGGGTTCAGATAAGGGCAGCTCAGCTATGGTAGCAAGGGCGGAGGCGAAGGTACCTAGCAAACGGCCGGGCAGCGCCCTTCTTACCAGTTGGGAGTAGCGTCCATGAGCACGACCGGGCTTACCAAGGGAGTCAAGCAGTCGGGAAGAGAGCGCGGAAAGCCGCTTGACGTCCAAGTCGCTGACCTTTGTTCTCGCTGCGAGGACGGCCAGGGGCGAAAGGTCAAACCCGGTCGCGGGTACACCCTGTTCACGCGCGGCAAGTACCGTCGTCCCGGCCCCGACGAACGGATCCAGCACGCGATCCTTGGCACCCAAGTTCCACTCCTCAAATAACGCGTGTACTAGGTCGCTGGAGAAGCTGTGGGGAAACACGTACCAGCGGTGAATGGGCTTGGAGTGAAGACCGTGGGGGGTCACCCAAGGTCCCCAGGCTGGGCGTTCCTCTACCGCATAAGTGGGCACTAGCGTTCACCCCGCGCGCTCATGGCCGATCCCCCGATATGCCGGCTGCGGGAACTCTATCTTGATCGGCTGTCGGTATATGGGGTGCGATAGCAGCAACTCCCCTTTGTTCAAACGAGTGAGGTGCGCCTTTAGAGCCTGAGCAATATGCCGGTACGCGGGTTCGGAGAGCTCCGAGGAGTCGCTGCGACCAATGACCTTGGTTGCACAGTTCCCAACGACTTGGGGATGGACTTCGCTCATGAATTGCTCCGCCGAGATGAGAACCACCCCCAGCGACCGGCCCCGGGCGGCGATGTCCAGAACGTACTCGAGTATCGAGGATTCTCCCTCCGTCCGCCGTGAAGGAGCATATTTGTTGAGCTCGTCGACGAACAGTATGACTTTCTTCGGTAGGTCACCCAGTTCGTCGACTGTAGCCTCAGCATACATGTTGTATACTTCCTGCACAATGTGGCCCAAAGCCAGGGCTCGCTCTTCCTCCGTCAGTCTCGCCACGTCCACCACGGTGACCTGGCCCCCGCGAATCTGCCGGATCTCCTCACCCAGATTGACGGCACGCCGGGTGGCGCGCTGCTCCACAAACACCCCCGACTGGCGATTCTTGACCACCCGCCTGAGGATTCGCACGAAGCGTCCGACGGACGCAGGTTTCACCCCGCTGACCTCCTGGGGCACCCCCTTATCCATGAGCGGCGGTCCGCTCAGTAGATCGCTCCACGTGCTGACTTTGCTCCATTTCGGCTCCTGATTCATGATTCCCTGATGGATTTCGCCGATTAGCGCTCCCAGGGTGTCCCACGGGTCCGGCACCCGAATGAGCAGCCCCAGCCCCGGTCCGGGGGAAGTCCGCGTCCCTATAACGTCTTCCAGCGAGTATGCATACACCTGGAACTGGTCCGGTGGCTCCCCGAAACAATTGGGAAGGCCGGTGGTTTGAGTTTCCTTCCCCCAAGGCAGCAGATAGCGAACGTTGTCGAAGGGCTGGGGCCGAAGTCCAAGGAGCTCCCACAGCTCATACTCCTCAGCCTTCATATCGTGCCTGGGCTTATCAATGACCAGGAGATCATTCTGCTTCACGTTCAGAATCACCACTGCGATGTCCTTGGAGCCAACCGTCTGCAGTATCGACTGTATAAGAAACATGGCGTATGAGGTTTTCGTGGCGAGGCCGGAGATGCCAGCTATGTTCACATGCGCCCCCTCAGGCCCCAGCACGTAGCGCTTGTCAAGGTACACGCGCACCCTGCTGCCATTGGAGATGCGCACGACCCCAGCGGGAATCGCGACTCGGTCCCTATGCTGGCGCTCGTACTCCATCATCTTATCGATGCCTAGGGCGACGTGGACCCCACCTTCGTCGGCGAAGCGCACCGGTGAGTCGCTCTGTACTGGCATGTAAATGCCCATCGGATAACGCTTGGGGTCGGAAGGGTCATAGTTGGCTAGGACACTTACTTCTGCCACGTTTGCCCCCTGCCTCGGCGTCTGGGGCAATACCCGGGTGCTCCCAAAATCGCTAGAAATATAGTTCGAAAGATGCGACGGAGCGTCCGTGACCTGCTCTATATTGGTCACTAGCCCAAACGTTCGTGTCCCTCCGATATGGTCGGCCTCCACTATGTCAAAGGGATTGACGATTTCCTCAGGCGCCAACCAGAAGAAGAACTTCTCCGCAGAGTTGGGCTCGCGGTCGGTGGCAGAGGCTTTTCCTATGATTCGGCGGCTCCCGTCCACCGCTTCTTGCTCCGCTGATTCTTTCTCACTGCGAGGCACGACTCGAACTGCCACTGCCTGATCCCCCCGACTCTCATTGTTGGGCACGTGCAGGGAAGGCTGGCCACCTAAGCCCTGCGCGCAAAGCCTCACTGGAAATGAACGCATTCTTGACCGCCTGCTCGGCTAAGTGGATCGCATAGAGGTGCGCGTGCCAGCGCGGGTCCTTACCGTGCGGTGTTACATGTCGCTCAGCAACCAGTACCGCGGATATCTCATCGATCAGCTCTGAAGGCACTGCTTCGCGGGTTGGGTTGGGAAACTCGACCTTGACCACCCCCATGAGGGGATAATCCAGGTGGCGTTGCTCCCGAAGACGAACGTACCACACAGCCATCTGGCCCGAGCGGACGGAGAAAGCACACGTCCGCGCTGAATGGGGTAGGCCGGCGAGCAATTCATACAAGTTCACTACCTGCCTTGCGCCACCCCCAGGCAGCGTAAAGGTCGGCTCACGGCTGAATGACTTGGTCACGCCGAAGAAGTGCGGAACGTTGCGCCATGCGTGCAGGTCCTTGCCCAGGCTCCCATCTAGAACCAGCCAGTGGCCGGGTTCCCGCGCGAGGTTGCGTCCCAAGGCGTCCTCCAGCTTTGCCATCATGTGGTGGGCCTTGTGTGCAGCACGTGAACGGGGCTCCTTGCCAGGGGACGTCATCTCGCTTTCGCCGTCTTCCTCCATGATGTCGCAGAATCTGTATGGACCGCCAGCCTCCTGTACCAGCTGGGCGACGCGTTCTCCAAAGGACACAGCCTTCTTATCCATCATCAACACGATCTGCCTTTCGAATCCAGCCACCTTTACTCGCCCGTCGTCCAGCCGGAACACCACGGCGGCTCCGATCTGGGCCACATGGACAGATGTGCGCCGCCTGCCTTCAACCACGTCTCCCAGGAAATACGTTCGGGCGGAGCCGTCCAGGAAGTACCTCAACATGTGATGCTCGTTCCGATGTAGCGGGCGTAATGTCACATACGGCCTCCGGTTGGGGGCCTCCAAGACGACGTCCAGCAGCCGGTCTTCGCCCATTCGAAGCGTATCGATGACCTCTTGATGATCCGGCCGCACCAGATCCTCCATGGCCTGGCCGGTAGCGGGCAAGACCTTGCCTTCCCGGTTTATCAACTCCAACGCGGGATGAAGGCCTGCGAAAGGATTGCGCATCGTCACGAATCCTCCAGGGACCGCCTGATCTCGGCCGACTCCTCGTCAGTCAGCCCCCACAAAGCGGCGGCCCATCGATCTACCTGGCCCTGAATCCGGGCGACGCGCTGCCACTCGGTCTGCTTGGCTGCTTCGTGAGCCTGCTGAGAGAGTTCAGCCAGCCGGACATGGGCTGTATTCTTGGGGGAAAACCGCGGTATGCTTACATGTTTCAGGACATGAGGGTCAGGATGCAAGACTATGTAATTCTTGATGGCGAGGCGGGATGGCGCCGAGTTGAGCACAGCACAGAGGTAGTGCGCCTCCTCCTCGCTTGCGCAGTCAACAAGAATACACGTGTGATCGGGAATCACAGGCTTTGCGACGCCCAGGACGTCCGCGCGTCCCACGACGGCAGCCTCTACCTCGTTAGCTACCTCCCGCCATACGACCTTCCACGGAGCAAAGGTGAAGAGGCTGACGTTAAACATCGACCAATAGGGATCTGCATCTTTGAAGTATCGTCGGAACGCCGCCCGCCGCCGCAGAAGCACCTCGAATCTGGAAAGATACGAGTGGGCTTTCGGATACCGTGCCTCCATGACCTCACGGCTTATGCCTCTACGGGTCGACGGATCCTGGGTCATCAAGATGTGGCCAGAAGGGACGGCGGACCAGCGCCTCACGTCTCGCCCCCGCAACAAGGGATAGAGCAGCTCCGGTTCCACCGACGCCTGAGTCCGCGGCACCTCGCGACGCGCACCCTCAGTAATGTTTGCCACGATGGCGAAGCCGCCGGGCCGGGGACTCACGATGTCAACCCAAAACACGGCATTCGCCCCGCCTGTGTTGCATCCCTCGTGAGCGGTGTAATGAGATGAACCCAGCACTTTACGCAGGGCACGGATCGACCAGCGCCTCCCGGTCAGCCACGCTGAGGTAGGGTCTCCGGCGTCAACCGGCTCAGCAAACCACTCACGGTAGGTTACCTTCTCGCTGCTGACCGCTGCATAGGGAGTGTCAAAACCGATCGCGCTCCCCCGCCCCGTCTGCCGCTTCTTCCAGTACTGGTAGGACACGGGATAACGCACCGCGTGCCCTTTAGCAAACACAGCCACCGTGGGCCTGTTCGTCGCACGCTCAAAGGGGTCCAACTCTGTCATGTCTTCCACCACCAGGGGACCGAAAGGCGTTCCATCAGGGAGGCAAAAGCGGCGGAACCCCTGGCTGGCAGCCGAGGCCTTGAACAGGCTCTGCGAAAGCAGGAAACCCAGCTTGCCACCTTGCCGCAGGTATCGGTGAGCGGCAACGTAGGTCATGAGCATGGAAATGTCTTTCTTGCCTTTCCCTAGGATGGTATCCATGCCCTCGTGGGGAAACAACTTATAGTACTCCCATAGGGGCTTCGTCCGCGAGCGGTAGTCGTCCGGCAGGTTCTCCCAGTTCACCCATGGGGGGTTGCCAACCACATAGTGGCAAGGCTCCAGAAAGAGCGGGGCGAAGGTGTTCTTCACGATTCGGGCCCAGACCCCGTCGAGGCCCTCATCGTGCAACTCTCGGAGCTGACGGTAAAGCAGCCTGATGTCTCCCTCCGCAACCGCCATCTCCTCCGGCTCGACGATACCCGCCGAGGACACCCGTGCCAGAAAGGCGTCCTCGGCGACACCCGCCTCCGTTGCCTCATCCAGGAGATTCGCCAGGGCGTCCAGCCGCTGGCGGTCTGCGAAGCAGGCTGGAATGCGGAACACCCCTACCGAGGTCGTGAGAGGGTACACGTTGTCCTCGAAGATCCCCGTCCCCGGTTGCGGCGTGAGCACCGAGTCAGCCTGATACACTGGAATATCTATGGGGCGATCAGCTAGCCGCGCCTTCAGCAGGTCGCCGAGGGCAAGCAGGTAGTTGGTCCGCGCGGCAATGACTGCCAGTGGGTTGAGGTCGATCCCCACGACATTCTGAAGGATCAGCATCAGCGTCTCGCGCGCATCGGACTTCTTCCTGCCTGCCCGATCTCTGATATGCCGTATAAGCGCTACAAGGAACGTACCGGAGCCGCAGGCGGGATCCAGAACTCTCTTGCGAGGGTTGCCGAGGTCAGCCTCCCCGAGTGTTTGCCGGATCAGCCTCTCCGCAAGCCAGTCAGGGGTGTAGTACTCGCCCAGGTCATGGCGAATGTCGCGCGGGAGGAGGTAGTGGTACAACTTCTTCAACAGGTCGCGGGCATTCTCCGGCGCAAGCTCCAGAGTACCGGGATCATACTTCGCCAGTTGCCTTGCCAGGCGTGCCGCCGCCCACTCCACCTCCTCGTCCCAGGCTGGCAGGTACCACCCGAAAAAGTCACCTTCTAGAAAGTTCCGGATGCCGTAATCCCTGAACGGGTCTCCCCGCTCAAGCGCAGCGAAGGCCCAGCGCAGGTCTGCTCCCTCTGTGCACCCCAGCTTCTGCAGGGAAAGGTGCGAGCCTCCGGCAAAATGCTCCGCCGCCAGAAAGGCTATGAGCTTGATGAGCAGCGCGTAGTACGTGTGGAGTGCGAAGAATACCCGCGGGGCCTCCACATACCTCGGCTCCAGCCCCATGCCCCGCACAAAGCTCTGGAATTCCTCCTTGCCTTCGATACGGGAGGCCCACTCACGGTAGTCGGTCGCCTCCCCGAAGAAGGTCGCCCACTGCTCGAAAAGCTTGATCACCAGAGGGTGCTTGCTCCGGTGAAGTGCTCGGTACAACGCCCTCACCGACCGCTTCGCGTTGTCGGTACGAGGTCCAAAGTCGGCCAGCAGATTCTCAGGGACCAGGGCAGCACCTGTGGCAAGCGAAAACAGCAGGCGCAGGAACAACTCTGCGGAACCCTCGTTGACAGCTACCGGCTCATCAATTGACCAGCCGTCGCCGACCCGTCTGACGAAGATAAAGTAAAACCCGTCTGTTACCACACCGGCCAAGCGGCTTGCCTCGCGCCGTTCCCGCCTAGCTACATCCAAAATATAACCCTCAACCTGCTCTATGACGCTCTTGTTGGCATGCCCAGCATTGCTTGGCCTCAGAGTACCAGGGCGTTTGTACTCCAGGACGAGGCGGTTGTACAGGGAATCGACCCTACCACGGGCAACGGAATACTCGTCTCTAGGCTTGAGAACGAGCCCGGCCTCCAGGGCCGTCTCCTCGAGAACGCGGGCTGCCTCCCGCCGGAAGTCGGCCTCGGTTCCCCCCCGCCCCGCACTTTCTTGGAGGGCCTGGGCGACCCGGGAGGCAGAACGGGAGACCAGTTCTTCAACAGTCGCGCTCCCCATCGGCCCCCACCCTTCTCAAAGCCCGGGAATGCAGACCAGGCTTGGGCGAGCAAACGCTTCGTCCAGAGAGGACTATTCGACGACTGCGACGAGCTCCCCTGCGGTCGGCGAGTAAGCAGTCCAATCGAAGAAACTGCTCCCGCCTTACCAAGATACTACCACCCCGGTCTTCTAAGAGTCAAGGCGTAGCCCTGGCACTTAGAGGTGACAGCAGATTCCTTGGCCCTGGGCAACACGTTCCTTCCCGGTTGCGCTAGTCCACACCCGCCGAGCCCCGAGCCAGCCCCGCTCCTGGGGGCCGGTTTGCGACCGCCGGACGGGCCGGGCGGGAGGAAACCGTACATGAGCGCAGGAGCGGTCGCCTACGCCGTCGGCTTGAGGACTTCAAGCGCCTCCTTCGCCACAGGTCGGCTCGTAGACTCCCTGAGGGCTCATGATCCTGAAGCGCCTCTGCCTCGTCCGGCGCCGGGCCACGAGTTCACCCCAGAATCACGGCATCAAAGGCTCTGAAGTTAGGCAAGAGACTGCCGGGTCGGCCCCGACTCCACCATTCCGCCTCCGCATCCCAGCCCGCCATACCCGGCCTCCACTCCTCGTTCCACCGCGGCCATGCCCCTACCGCCCGGGATGGTGCCGCGGCGCCGGCAAAAAAGAAGGGAGCCCGGCCCCCCATCCGCTGTGCCCACCCAAATCCGCCCCCCGCCGAGGCGCCGCTACAGCCCCATCAGCCTCTCCAGGGCCGCGCCCCCCGGCCCGCGGGGGACGGCGAAGATGACACCCTGGGCGCCTTCCCCGCCACCCAGGCAGGCGAAGTGCAGCCACTCGTCCGCCGGCAGCACCACCAGGCGGCGCAGCCTGATGATGGCGCGGCCTGCGGCGTCTCGCTCCAGCCCCTGCGGGACCCGGTCCAGCGCCGGGGCAAGGCTGGCCGCCGACGAGTAGGCCAGGTCCAGCGCTTTGCCCGCCCGGCCGAGCTCGGCGCCCACCTTGGCCTCCACTGCCGCGACCGGCCCGGAGGCCGTCACCCGGCCCCTGAAGCCGCCCAGCGCCGACTCAAGCGCTGCCGCCACCCCAGCCAGGGCGGCGGGATCAAGGCCGCTGGGCTGGCCGCCGCGCACCACCGCCCCGGAAGACGGGGCGCCGGCCACCACGGCGACCGGCGCAGCCTGCGGGGCTTCGGCGTGCTCCTGCGTCACCTCGGGGTCCAGGGCCGCCACGTTTGCCACAAAGGGCCGCGGCTCGCCCTCGACCCAGGCCGTGCCCTCGAAGTGGTAGACGGGGTGGAGGTAGGGCTGCCTTTCGGGGTTGGGCGACTCCCAGTAGGCCAGGGTCACCCTCTCCACCCGGGCCCGGTCGGCCCCCTCGGGCAGGTCGATGGCCCCCCGCCCCGCCACCAGCTCCGACAGCGCCGACGCGACGCCCCGGAGGGGCATTGTCCGGTAGGGCTCCAGCCTACGCCAGTAGCTCGACACGCCGACCACTTCAAGCCCCCCGTTACAGCGCGCCACATCCACGTCGATGCGTGACACGCCCAGCACCGGCAGGCCGCCGATGGCGCGGCGGTAGAGCACCGTCTTGCCTACCACCCGCTCCGCCAGGTCATCGCCCCTTGCAGCCACCGCCGGCTCTACCCGGGAGGGCTGGAACTCAGCAGGGAGAAGGCCCCGCTCCCTCAGGAACGAGCCGGCGAGGGCTACCGCCTCGGCATCGGAACAGGGGTCGGCTGCGCTGGGAAGGGGCTCCGGCCACCGTCCCGGCGTCACGTAGGAGAAGGTGCCGTCCCGGTTGACCACCAACTGTCGCGCGCCGTCGCTCACCACATAAATGGGGCCCTTGGACTCCACGGGGCCCTCGAGCCCCAACAACGCCGCCAGCCTGCGGGCCTCTTCCGGCCCCGCCCTCTGCGGCGCCACCCGATACACGGGGCACCGGTCCGGGAGGCCCTCGCCCAGCGTGTCAGCGTGCTCCCAGGTCACCGGCGGCAGGCTGCGGCCCACCGGAGGGAGCTGGAGGGCAGGGACGGCACGGCCCGCCCCCGGTCCCAGAGCCATGACCGCCACGGCCGCGATCAAGGCGAGCCCGGCGGCGCACGAAACTGTCGCCCACAGGGTCTTCCTGCCTCTCATATGCCCACTTGCCCGCCAAGAATCGAGGTCTCCCCCCCGGACGGGCCGGCCGCTTTGTAGACCAACCGGATTCAAAGCTGGGAGGGGCCGAGCAACGTAGGAGGGCGTCAACCGGGGTCGACGCACCGCTACCCCAAATCCCCCGCCGAGGCCAGGGCCCACACCAGGCTGAGGTCCTCGCCCGCACCGGGGCCTCGGCGCATAATGATGTTTTCCCTCACCGGGCGGAGCCCCACCGCCCGCAACGCCTTGAGCGCCGGGCCGTTCAGGCCGGGCGCCTCGGCCACCACCTCGGCGCCGGGGGCCAGCGCCCCCAGGCATCTCTCCAGAACGCTCACGGCGGCAGCCTCCCCCGGCTGGGCCGAGCCCCAGGGGCCCAGCCGCCAGCGGTCGGCGCCCACGCGCGACGCCATCAAGAACGCCCCCGGCTCGAAGAACAGCGATGCGGCGCGGAGCATCAGGGCGAGCACCCGGCCCCGGTCCACCTTCCATCCCGCCCGGTCCATCTCCAACACCCGCTCCTGCTCGGCGGGCCCGACCTGGCCGGGCGAGGGGAGGGGCTCACCGCCGCCCGGGGCTTTCCCCTCAAACTTCACCACCCGGTGGTAGGGCGAAAACCCGGCCCGGAGGTAGAGCCCCTGCGCCTCGGGCACGCTCTCCAGGTAGACGGACCTTATGCCCTGGGCCTCAAGCCACTCCAGGGCATGGGTCAAGAGGCGGTGGCCCAGCCCCCGGCCCCGGAGAGGGGGTTCGAGGATGAGGTTGCCCAGCCAGGCGACCTCGCCGTAGCTCACCGTGGTTATGAGCCCCACCGGCCCGCCCTCCCCCTCGAGCACGAAGCAGCCCTCCGGGCTCAGGTCCAGGTACCGCCCCAGGTCCAGGGCGGTGGTGGCCCAGCCCTCGGACTGCATCAGTGCCGCCAGCCGCGCAATGTCCCGGGCCTCCAGCAGCCTCACCCGCACCGCCGCCACCCCCGTCTTCCAAGCAAATGAACCCAGCAGGGCTGGGTTCATTCGCCCGCCCC
This sequence comes from Acetobacteraceae bacterium, assembly GCA_023511555.1. Classification (GTDB taxonomy): domain Bacteria; phylum Bacillota; class Sulfobacillia; order JAIMBG01; family JAIMBG01; genus JAIMBG01. Next base: position 38,666 of record JAIMBG010000003.1, read on the forward strand.
CCGCCCCCTCGGGCCGGGCGCGAAAGTGGGCCCGCTACTTCTTCTTCTTGCTCCCGGCGCCGCCCTTGCCGCCCCCGGACTTCGCCGTCTTCTTCGTGGCGGCCGGCTTCTTGGCTGCACACGGCATCCGGCCTCACCCCCTCCCCCCTGTCCCGCCGGGCCTTCGCCGGGGCGGGTATGAAGGAATCTGCCGGGGGTTTTCTACACCGCGGCCCATACTCCTTCTGTGGTTCCATCCTGACCGGCCAAAACTCCCAGGGCGTCGGAGCCGCTCCCCAAGCAGCCGGGGTAAGCCAAGGCGCAGCTCAAGGGCGCCCACCCGCACCTCCAGCTCCGATAGAAGCACTCGGGTGGCGGCGGAGAGGAGCAGGGCGACCCCGTGCCATAGGTGTTCCAGTATGCCGGACGGTAGGCCACGATGCTCGTGTCGGCGTAGCGGCGGGCGGAGACGTAGCACTCAACGTCACCTTTGTCGGTTGCGGTGTAGGTGTAGATGTCGCCGCTCTATGACATCACTTTTTCGATCCAGGTGGTGGACGGGTACACGCTATGGTCCCGGCTTCCGATTCCGTAGCGGCTCGTGGCGCCGCCGCAGCCGCGGCCCCCCAAAGGGCGAAGACACAGAAGCTATAGGGAGAGGGCCTGTCCGGCCCTCTCCCTTTCCTTGCCGGCGATGGTTCGGCGCCAGCCGAAGCGCCAGCCAAAGCCAGGCCCCCGGTCGGCAGCCGCCCGGCCCACCGGAGGGGCCCGCCCCCTCCAGGTCCTTCCGCGCCGCCCCGCCCTCTGC
>JAIMBG010000004.1 GCA_023511555.1 Acetobacteraceae bacterium
CTGCAGGCCCTCCTCACGCTTCAACCCCCAAAGGCCGTCCCAGTTGTCAAAGATGTAGCCCCGAAGCCCTCTGACCAGAACCTTCCTTTTTGAATCCACCCTGCCTTCGGCCATCGCCAGCGCACGCGACACCCCAACAGGGTCGTGCAACATCAGCGCATCCCATACCTCACGGTAACCTGCCGGGTCCCCGCCCAGCGCCTCCTTCATCCTCCTCGCCAGGTGGAACCGGTCAAGCTGGTAGCGGCACCCCCCAAGGTACTCGACACCTTCCTTGATCCAGCTCGCACCGTCACCGTTCAGCGTCACAGCCGACACGTTCTCCCAGCCATACTTGCGCTCGATGACGTCCCCCACGTCCTCCCACAGCTCAGGACCATCATACAGCCCACCCACCAGCGACTTGTCTGCAAGCTCACAGCGTCCCGGTGAGGTCTGCCTCGCACCCGTGTGCACCACCGCAAGCTTCAGCTCCGTGCGCCTCTTTTGGCTCCTCTGAAGCGCAACACTTAGACCATCGGCCAATACGAATATCTCCTTCTTGGCCTCGCCACCAGCCCGGCGCGACCTCGAAACCTTTTTCTTAGGAAGCGCCACCTTCTTCTTCCTCCTCCCTTTCGGCCCACAGCCCGGCCAAGCGCTCCAGCGCCGTGCCGGCCGGCTCCGGCGGGCACCCGCAGGGGCCGCGGTTCAGGTTGCGGCCGCACCGGGGGCAGAGTCCCCGGCACTCCTCCCGGCACACCGGCTTCATGGGCAGGGCCAGGGCGAGGTTCTCCCTCACGTCAGGGCCGAAGTCCACGAAATCCCCCTCAAAGAAGACGGTGCGCAGGTCCTCACCGGTGAGAGCCGTCTCGCGGGGGCCCCCGGGGACGGGGGCCGGCGGCCGCCCCTCCCTGTACTCCTCCTCGTAGTCCACCTCCACGGGGGTCCTGAAACGCTCCAGGCAGCGGGCGCACTCCAGCTCGGCCACTACCTGGGCCCTCACGTGGGCCAGGATGGTGCGGCCGGTGTTGATCAGCCGCAGGCTCACGCGGGCCGGCTCCGGAAAGGTAACCAGCCCCCCAGGGTGGGGGACGGGCTCCAGCGGCTCGCAGAACTGGTGGCGGGCCTCGTTCCCCACCGCCTTCCTGAGCTCTGACACGTCAACCAGCACTGCTCCCACTCCATTCCAGAGGCATTATAGCCCCGACATCCGGAAATGTCAAGGATTGCGGCCCAGGTAGGCCAGGGCGTCCTGTAGCGTAGCCACGGGCACCACGGCGAGACCGCGGACGGAGCGGGCCTCGGCCTGGTTGGCCGCCGGCACCAGGAACACGCGGGCGCCGGCGGCGCGGGCCGCCAACGCCTTCTCCCTGACGCCGCCCACCGGCCCCACCCTGCCCCGGACGTCGAGCGTGCCGGTGCCGGCCACCACCCGGCCGCCGGTGAGGTCCCTGGGGTCAAGCTGGTCTATGATCGCAAGCGCGAAGATAAGCCCCGCCGAGGGGCCCGAGATATCCCCGGCGGAGAATTCGACTTTGACGGGGGTCTCGGCCCTCGGCCGGTGCGTCCGGACGGAAAGCAGGAGCGCCCCCGTCCCCGGCTCGCCGGCCCACCGCCCCAGCTCCACCTCCACCTCCAGCCGTTCCCGGCCCCGCTCCACCCCCAGCCGGACCTTGTCCCCGGGCAGGCGCTCCCGCACCAGGGACAGAAGGTCGTCGGCCAGGGCCACGCCCTCGCCGTCCAGGGACACCACTACGTCCCCCGGCTGAAGCTTCCCGGCGCAGGGGCTCCCGGCAAGCAGGGCCACCACCTCCGCCCCCTCGCCGTCCAGCCGGGCCTCCCTGCCCGCCGCGCTGAGCCCCACCACCTGGGCGACGGCCTGGCTCTCCGCCATCATCGCCCCGGTCTCCTTGAGGTAGTCCTCCCACTCCATGCCCGGGGGCAAGAACTGGCTCTTGTGGCGGAGGCTGACCCGGGGGTGAAGGGCTGCAACCAAAACTGCAAGCAGCCCAGCCTCGCGGGCCGACACCGTAGTGACCAAAAAGCTGCCGGCAGAGTCTTTGCGACCGCCCTCGACCGACACCAGACCAGAGGCGTCGGCGGCCGCGCCGGGGGCAATGACCAGAAGGCCGGTGGGCACCTGGCTCAAAACGAACAGGGCCGCCGCCACGGCCATGGCCGTGCCCCAGCACCGGGTCCACCGGCCCCAGTCCGGCCGCCTCGGCCACGCTGCCACCCCGTCACCCCCCTCGGGGGCACGTCGCCCCACCTGCAATGCTTCTCTATTCCACGCCGGGCCGGGCCTCTCCTCCGCAGCGAGGCCGCCACTCGCCCCTTCTCCCGCCCCCTTTCGCCCCCGCCCTCACCCCCCTGCAGCCCCAGGCAGGAACGGGAGCCCGTGCCGGCGAATACTGGCGCGAATCCGCGCCCCTGCCCGGGGGGTCCGGGGGTGGTGGCCCGAGGTGAAGCTCTTAAGCCGCGGAACCCTGGTGCTGCTGGCCGGCCAGTTCCTGGTGATGGCCGGCTTCGGCATATTGCTTCCCATCCTGCCCTTTTTCGCCAAGGGCCTGGGCGCCTCATCCCTGGAGATGGGGCTCACCGTCAGCCTCTTCGCCTTTTTTCAGTTCCTGTTCTCGCCGGTGTGGGGGGCCATCTCCGACAGGGTGGGCCGCCGGCCTGTGATAGCCCTGGGCCTCGGCGGGTTCGCCGTCCCTCTGGCGCTGATAGGCATCAGCCGCACCATGAGGGGGGTGCTCATCGCCCGGGCCTTGGGCGGGCTCCTCTCCGGCTCGGGGTTCGCCACCGGCCAGGCCTACATGGCCGACATCACCCCCGACCGCGACCGCACCGCGGCGATGGGCGCCATGGGCGGGGCCGCCAACCTGGGCTTCATATTCGGTCCCATGATAGGCGGCGTTCTGGCCCCCCTGGGCATGCGCACGACCTTCCTCATCGCCGGCGGCATGGTGCTGGCGGTGAGCGTGGCCACCTGGTTCCTCCTGCCCCAGGCCAAGCCTCGGGGCCAGGCCGGGCCGGCGCCTTTGCGGGCCCGGGAGGTGTGGGACGCGCTGAAGAGCCCCCACGCCCTGTTCTTCTGGCTGGCCCTCACCCTGGCCTACGGTGGCTCCGGCCTGTTTTCCATGCAGTCCTACTATATGATCGACAGGATCGGGGCCTCGCCGGCCCAGGTCAGCCTGCTGTTCATGGGCGTGGGCACTACCTCGGCACTGCTCCAGGGGCTGGCGGTGGGCCGGCTGGTGCGGCGGCTGGGGGACGACAGGGTGATCGCGGGAGGCCTTGTCGCGGGCATTGTGGGCTTCGCGGCCCTGATCGCGGCCACGCACCTGGGGGGGATGGTCGCGGGCAGCGTCCTGGTCTCCGCCGCCCTGGCCCTGGTCCGGCCCACCATCACGGGGGCGCTCTCGCGCCGCACCGCCCTGCCGCAGGGCCTCACCATGGGCCTGCAGAGCTCGTTCGACAGCTTCGAGCGGATGATAGGGCCGCTTCTCGCGGGCATGCTTTACTCCGCCTGGATCTTCGGCCCCTACCTGGCCTCGGCCCTCGTCTATCTGGGCTCTCTGGCCGCCGTGGCGGCCGTCGCGGCGCGGCAGAGGGCGGCGGAGGGAGGGGACCCGCTATGACGACCGGGTAAGACGGCGGGCCGGGCATGGCCGCAGGTGCCTGCCAATATACATGCTGTGGGTGGAGGCAGGCCGGGAGGGGGCACGCCCCGGCCGCCTTCTCGCCACTTTCGGCTGGCCCCCGCGCCGGCGCCCCCGGGAAGGGGAGACCTGTCCTGCAGCGCTTGCGCCTGGACCGCTCCCGCGCCGCCGCATACCTGTTCGCCGTCCTGGCCGTGGCCATCACTGTGTTCATGGTCATCTACCCCGAAACCGCCTTCAGCGCCGCGCTCTATGGCCTCCGGGCCTGGTGGGACATCGTCTTCCCCGCACTGCTGCCCTTCTTCATCGGCTCCCAGATACTCATGGGCCTGGGGGTGGTGCACTTCATGGGAGTGTTGCTGGAGCCGCTCATGCGGCCGCTCTTCAACGTGCCGGGAGCCGGGTCGTTCGTTCTGGCCATGGGGCTGGCGTCCGGCTACCCCATAGGCGCCATCCTCACCGCCGGGCTCCTGCGGCAGGGGCTTGTAGACCGCCGCGAGGGCGAGCGGCTGATGTCCTTCGCCAACACGGCCGATCCCTTGTTCATGGGTGGCGCCGTTGCCGTCGGCATGTTCCGGCGCCCCGACACCGCCTGGGTCATCATCGCCGCCCACTACCTCTCCAGCCTGGGGGTGGGGCTGATCCTGCGCTTTTACAGCCGGGGGAAGCAGGGCGGCGCGCCCGTCGCCGGCCCCCGCGGCCGGCCGGCCGGGGCCGGGCTGAGCCTGCCACCGCGCCCCCCCGCCCCCTCCCTGGCCCGGGCCCTGGAGGCGCTGTATGAGGCCCGGCGGCGGGACGGCCGGCCCTTCGGCCAGCTCCTGGGCGACTCGGTGAAGGGCTCGGTGAACACGCTCCTCATGGTGGGCGGCTTCATCATTCTCTTCTCCACGGTTATCCGCATCCTGGACGCCGTGGGCATCGTGGGTGCAGTGGCCTCGGCGCTGGGCGCCGTGCTGGGACCCATCGGGGCCGCCCCGGCGCTGAGCCGGGCGGCAGTGAGCGGGCTCCTGGAGATCACCATCGGCTGCCAGCAGGCGGCGCAGGCCGCGGCTCCTCTGTCCCCGCGACTCGTCATCGCCGGAGCCGTCATCGCCTGGAGCGGGCTGTCCGTGCACGCCCAGGTGGCGGCCATAATCCAGGGCACGGGCATGAGCCTGCTCCCCTACGTGGGCGCGCGGGTGATACACGCCCTGCTGGCCGGGATGATCACCGCGGTGATGCTGAGCCTGGCGCCGCTCGGGGGCGGGTCGCGCGTGCAGTCCGCGGCCGGATTGACGGCCGGCGTGCCAGCGGCCGCCGGCGGCGCGGCGCCACTCCTCCCGGGTCCCTGGCTGGGCCGGCTGGGGCTGGGGACGGAGGCCTTCCTGGCCACGGTCCTGGCGCTGGGGATGGCCTGCGCGCTGAGCCTGGCGGGCCGCAGGCTGCACGTGGTGTGGCTCTATCAGGATGGGAGGCTTCGCCCCCGGACCCGCCGGCCGGGCCGCGGGGGGTGACAGGCGCCCGGGCCGCGGGCTACGGGCCGACCACCCGCACCTAAACGAAGGTTACTGCTGCCTGGACGCCTGCAGCTCCGAGCGCCCGCGGTTCAGGGCGGCCACGGCGGCCTCCAGGGCCGCCAGGGCCTCCCGCAGGGCCCCGTCGGCATACTCCAGCGCGCCCTGGCGGATCTCGCGGGCCACCTGGCGGGCGCGCTCCAGGACCTCCTGGGCCTGGGGCGCGGCCTCGCCCGTCCTGCTCCCCGCGGCAGCGGCCACCGGAGCCGGCGACCGCGAAGAGGCGGAGCCCCTCTGCCCCTCCGCCCCGGCGGACGGCCCGGCCTGGCCGGGGATGGCGGCCCTCTCCCTCTCCATCATGAGCCATCGAGCCTGCCTGAGTTCCTCGGGCAGCCGCCGCCGGAGCTCGTGGACCAAGCCGTACATCTGCTCCTCGTCCACCAGAAGCTTCCCCGTAAGCGGAACCCTGCGGGCCCGCCCCAGCGCCTCTTCCAGGCGGTCAAGAAGCCGCTCCACGTCGGAGGCGTCCAACCCGCTCCCTCCTCCCTCCACTCCCCACTCCCCGGTCCCGCCCTCTGGCCCGCGGGGCCGTCAGCGGCCCCTGTCCTGGTACTTCTTCTGCAACGCCGTCTCCACTGGCGGCGGCACCAGCCCCCGCACACAGCCCCCGAAGGAGGCTATCTCCTTGACCACGCGGGAGCTCACATAGGCGTACTGACTGGAGGTGGTGACGAAGACCGTCTCCACCGAGGGGTTGAGCTTTTTGTTCATCTGGGCCATCTGCAGCTCGTACTCGAAGTCGGTGAACGCTCTCATGCCGCGGATGATCACCCCGGCGCCCCTCCGCCCTGCGTACTCGACCTGCAGCCCCTCGAACCAGTCCACCTCCACGTTGGGGAGGTGGGAGGTGACGGTCCGCAGCAGTGCCACCCTTTCCTCCACCGAAAACAGGGGCTGCTTCTCCGGGTTGCGGAACACCGCCACCACCACCCGGTCGAAGAGCCGGGAAGCCCGCTCTATCAGGTCCACGTGGCCGAGCGTCACAGGGTCAAAGCTCCCGGGGTAAACCGCTATCTTCACGCTCCCCCTCCTCCCCCCTGCTGAGGCCCGCCGCCCGCTGAGGGGGGCGCGCCCGCACCGCGGTAGAAAGACAGCACCGTGTCCCCCAGGGAGCGGCGCAGAAAGCGCTGCAGCCCGCCCACCCGGTCGGCCGGCTCCTCCCTGGAGCTGTGCTGGGCGATGGCGGTGCCCCCCGGCGCCACCACCCCCCAGCCATCTACCATCTTCAAGGTCTCCTCTACCAATCCTGCTTCGTAGGGCGGGTCAAGGAACACCAGGTGGAAGTGCTCGCGCCGCCGGCCCAGAGCGGCGAGCGCGCGATCGGCGGAAAGGCACCTCACCTCGGCCCCGGGCCCCCTGAGGCCGGTGCGGGAGAGGTTTTGGGCTATCAGGCGGCACAGTGCCGGGTCGGACTCCACCATGACCACCCTGGCGGCACCCCGAGAAAGGGCTTCGATCCCCACCGCCCCGGTCCCGGCGTAAAGGTCGAGGAAGCTCGAGCCCTCGAGCGGCGGCCTGGCCAGGGGCTGGGCCAGGATGTCGAACAAGGTGACGCGGACCCGGTCCAGGGTGGGCCGGGCCCTCCCCGGAGCGGCACCCCGCGCCCAGGCCCCGCGCCCCGCCGGGCCCCGGGGCGAAAGCAGCCTCCGCCCCCTGGCCACCCCGCCGATCACGCGCACTTCACCGCCCCCCTCCCGCAGCGCCCCGGGCGGAAATATTTTGCCCCCCACCGCCCAGGCGTGCATAGCGCGGCGTTTTGGGGGAATAATTAGCCCTGCAAGGGGATCGGGTCGGGGAGACCCGGCCCAAATTACCCTCCCCCATAGGCTCTTCCTCCGGTTTCTCCTCTCCCAAGGCTCAAGGCGGCGAACCCGCGTTGAGCCTCTTTTTTGCTGCGCCCCCCTACGCCCCCAGCCGCTCGAGCTGGTAGCGCCTTGAGCCCAGCCCCAGCTCTTCAGCCGCCTCAAGCTGAACCAGGCTCGACACCCCGTGGAGCAGGCCCAGGCGGTCGGGGCCAGCCACGGCCCGGGCCCACCTCTGGGCCTCGGCTGCGGCCGCCGTGGCCTCTCCTCCGGCCCCGGCTCCGGCTACTGAGGCCGATATGACGGGGGCGGCGCGGTCCACCAGGGCCAGGGAGGCCGCGTCGACAGCTACCGGGTCGGGCGAGGCGACCACGCCCACGTCGCCCAGCAGGGGCACCTGGAACCGGCTCATGCAGTCGCACCTCCCGGTCACGTCCTGGATGAAGTTAAGGCAGACCATCCGGTCGGGAGAGAACCGGGAGGCGGCGGCTGCCGCGGCGTGTGCCAGGAGCACCTGGAAGGGGCGCCAGGACTCGGGCGGCTCCACCAGGGCGCCCGACTTGCAGCGCCAGGCGCAGTGGTTGCAGCTCAGGCAACGGGCCTCGTCGCGCACCGCCCTGCCCTCCACCACCCTCATGGCCCCGTAGGGGCAAGCCTTCTCACACTCCCCGCACCCGGCGCACTTGTCCGCGAAAAGCTCCGCCCGCCCCGGCCGATGCTGGGCCCCCTTGCCCTCCTTGGCCATGCAGCCCATGCCCAGGTTCTTGATGCAGCCGCCCAGGCCGGTGTAGGGGTGGCCCTTGACGTGCGTGAGGACCACCAGGGCCTCAGACTCGGCTATGGCGCGGGCCATCTTGAGCGAGGTGAGCTCGCAGCCGGGGACCCGCCGGGGCACCGGCACCTCCACGGCGTCAAACCCGTCGCCGTCGGCGATGACCACCTCCGCGCCCAGCGCCTGAGGCAAGAACCCGTGGCGGGCCGCGGTCTTAAGGTACCCCTCGGCGGTGAAGCGGGAGTACCGGTAGAGCGTGGTTGTGTCGGTCACGAACGGCTGGGCTCCGCGCTCCTTGAGCCAGTCCACCACCTCGCGCACCAGCGATGGTCGAAGGTGGGTGAAGTTGCCCTCCTCACCCATGTGGACCTTGACTGCCACCTTGAGGCCGCTGAGCCGGCTCGCGCCCGATGCCTCCAGCAGCCGCCCCAGCATGGCGCGAGCCGCCCCTGCGGTAGAAAAGTCCCAGAAGTACACCAGTGAAGCCATCTCCGCGCCCCCTTTCTCCAGGGTACGCCCCTGCCGCCGCCGTGCGGTAGCGGGAGCGTCCCGCAGAGTGAGCCACAGCCCCGCCGGCGCGGGACAGGGCTAGCCGCAGGCAGGGCTGCGGGTTCGTGACAGGGCCGGCCGGAGGCCCGGACAGTCAGGGAAACCCCCGCGCACTCCGCCCGGGCCGGTCCGCCCGGCCCCCCCTGCCCCTACATCATCTTCCTCCTCCGGCCGCCAAATCCTGCCGGCGTCCACTGCGGGCGCGGCGGCCGAGGGCGGTGGAGGATACCCTTCCCGGCCCGGGGGTAACCTAAGCCAGGCCCCGGGCGGGTCGGGCCTCACGTGGGGCAGCCAGCGCCGGCCAGCCGCAGGGCGGGGTCCGGCCCGCGGGGTTCGGCCGCGCTGTCACCCGCCCGCGCTGGACAGGCGCCGCGGGGTGCGGCGCTGCAACCACACCGCACGTGAAGGAGGGAAGCCGGTGGCTGAGGGCTCTAAGGCCGTTCGGTTCTTCCCCCCCGAGCAGTTCGGGGTGCGCACCGACCTGGCGGTGGAGGCCAGGGAGGCGGTGGGCGACGTGCCGGGGGTGGAGGTGCAGGAGGAGAAGCGGGAGAGGTTCACCGTGACCCGGGTGGAGGTGAAGAGTCCGGAGGGGGAGCAGAGGCTGGGCAAGCCCCGCGGCCGCTACGTCACCATCGAGGCCTATGGGCTGAGAAACCGCAACCGGGCGCTGGAGGAGGAGGTGGGGGCGGTCCTCGCCGCGGAGCTGGGCCGGCTGCTGCCATCCGATGGGCTCGCCCCCCTGGTCGCCGGGCTGGGGAACTGGGACGCCACGCCCGACGCCCTGGGGCCGCGGGTGGTGGACCAGCTCCTGGTGACCCGCCACCTGGGACACTCCGCCCCGCCCGAGCTCCGGGGCCGGCTGAGGCCGGTGTGCGCAATCGCGCCGGGCGTGCTGGGGACCACAGGCATAGAGACCGCCGAGCTTCTGGCGGGGGTGGTGGCCCGGGTGCGGCCCAGCATGGTCATAGCCGTGGACGCGCTGGCCGCCAGGAGCCTCAACCGCCTGCTCACCACCATCCAGGTCACCGACACCGGCATCCACCCGGGCTCCGGCGTGGCCCAGGGCCGGCCCGGAATCAGCGCCCAAACCCTGGGGGTGCCCGTCCTGGCTATCGGCATCCCCACCGTGGTGCACGCGCTCACCATCGTGGGCGAGGCCATCGAGGCGCTGAGCGAGGAGCTGAGCCGGGCGGCGGGGGGAGAGGGGCTGATGCGGATCACGCCCGAGGCCAAGCAGGGCCTCGTGGACCGCGTCCTGGGACCTCAGGTGGGCCACCTCATGGTCACGCCCAAGGAGATCGACGCCTACGTAGGAGACCTGGCCCGCATGGTGGCCGGGGCGCTCAACCGGGCGCTTCAGCCGGGGGTGGAGATGGAGGTGATAGGGAGGTATGTGGGGTAGGGGGAGATGCGGTAGCGGCTATACCTTGAAGCCTTCCCGACCGGATTACGCCCCGCGCCCGGCCATGCCCCTTCCGGCCCTCGGGAATCGCTTGCCGCCTCTGCTTCCGCGGAGCAGGCAGCCGCGCGCCCGAAACCTACTCCCCGGCCGGAGCTGGCATGGCCCCGAGGACAGCCCCCAGGAAAGCCGAGACACCGCGGAGTGCACCGTCAGCTCACTATGGTGGGGTACAGCCGGGCGGCAACCACGACCAGCGCCACTGTGACGGCCGCGGCCACGCCTATGTCCAGTCCCAGCCCCAGGCTGCTCACCCCGCCGGCCAGCATCAGGCCCCGCAGGGCATCCACCTGGTAGGTGAGCGGGTTTACGCGCGAGACCACCTGCAGCCACCCCGGCATCATGGCCACCGGGTAAATCGCATTGCTGGCGAAGAACAGCGGCATGGTCAGGACCTGCCCAATGCCCATGAACCGCTCGCGGGTCTTCACGAGGCAGGCAATGATGAGCGAGAGCGTGGAGAAGAGGGCCGAGCCCAGCACCACCATAAGCAACACGCCCAGAGCCGCAAGCGGATTGGAGTTGAGCCTCACCCCGAGAAGCAAGGCGAGAAGGTAGACGATGGCAGCCTGGGAAAGCCCCCGCAGGCCGGCAGAGAGCGCCTTGCCCAGCACCAGGGCCCCGCGCGGGGAGGGGGTTACCAAGAACTTGTGGAGCATGCCCAGGTCGCGCTCCCAAATGACGCTGATGCCGTAAAATATAGCGACAAATAGGACGCTCTGGGCCAGGATCCCCGGGGCCATAAAGTCCAGGTAGCGGAGCTGGCCGGTAGGTATCGCACGCACCCGGCTGAAGACCTGGCCGAACACCAGGAGCCACAGGGTGGGCTGCACGGCACGGGTGAACAGCTCCACCGGGTCGTGCCGCAGCTTGCGCGCCTCCACCTCGGCCACCGTGACCGTCTTGGCCAGAAAACCCGTCCCTGCCGCCAGAAGGCCCCTCATGCGGCCCAGTACCATCGCCTTGCGCCGCACCCGCCGGAGGGCCCCGACGGCGCCGCTCCCGGAACAAAACGCTCCGCCCTCCTTAGCCGAGCCGCCTGGCCGTCCGGCGTGTCCGAGACGCCTCACGAAAGCTCCCCCCCGACTCGAGAGTGCTTCCGGTGTAATGGGTGAAAACGTCATCGAGCGTGACACCGTGGCCACCCACGGCCGCCTTCAGCTCGGCCGGTGACCCCAGCGCCACCACGCGGCCCTGGTGCATGATGGCCACGCGGTCACAGAGCGCGTCGGCTTCCTCCATGTAGTGCGTGGTCAGGAAAACGGTCGTCCCCTGCTCACCTCGCAACTTGAGGATCTGCTCCCAGACCACCCGACGGGCGACCGGATCGAGCCCCACCGTGGGCTCGTCCAGAAACAGGACCTGGGGCCGGTGCAGAACCGATTGGGCGATCTCGAGCCGGCGGATCATCCCGCCCGAATAGGTGCGCACCAGGGCGTGGGCAACATCGGAAAGCCCCACGAAGCGCAGGGCAGCCTCCACCCGGTCCCTCCGCTCCCGGCGGGGGACGTCGTACAGCTTCGCGAAAACGAGCAGGTTCTCGTAGCCCGTCAGGGAGCCGTCCACCGAGATGACCTGAGGAACGTACCCGATCACCCGCCGCACCCAGGACGCCTGGGTCTTCACGTCATACCCCGCCACCCTGGCCCACCCGCGGGTGGGAGAAAGCAGCGTGGTCAGCATCTTGAGGGTGGTCGTCTTCCCCGCCCCGTTGGGGCCCAGCAGCCCGAAGATCTCCCCCGCCCGGAGTTGGAGGCATAGATCGCTCACGGCCGTGAACGAACCGAAGCACCGAGTCAGGGATTCCGCTTCCACCATCAGCACGGGAACTCCCACCTCTGGCACGCATAGAGGCTCCCGAGCGAGCCAGGCCCCTCACCTGCTCCCCTGGCCGGAAAAGAGCTCTTGCAGCAGAGACAACGCCTCCCGCAGAACGTCCCGTTGCTCCGGCGCCAGCGAGGCAAGCGCCCCTGCCACCTCGGCCCGGGCCTTGTCGCGCACCGTCCCAAGCACGCCCTCCCCCTCCGCCGTCAGGGCTAGAGTGACACAGCGCCGATCCCCGGGGTGTACCTTGCGGCTCGACAGCCCGCGTTCCACCAGGCGATCCACCAATCGCGACATGGCCGGCAGGGTAATCCCCAGGTGCTCCGCCACATCTGACAGCGTGGCCCCGGGATGACGGTGCAGGTAGACCAGGGTACGGAACTGGGGAACGGACAGCCCCAGCCCCGCATGCCTGCGCATCTCGGCCCGGAGAAAACGCATGACCGCGGGGATAACCTCCATAACCAGGTGAGCGCACTCTTCCGCCCCCGGACTGCCCGCCGTCATAGACCTGCCACCGCCCCTCTCCCCCTGCGCCCCGGTGCGCATGGTTGCGCTATCTAATTATTGCACCGGGAAACCTTCTAAGTCAAGAGGGGACAGGGAGGACCGCCCCAGGGAGCGAGATCGGGCAAGGTCAAGCGGGCACAGCCCGTGGCTCAACCCGCCGCTTCCACTCGCAAGACCGGCTCCCGTCCACCCCTCGCCGGCGGCAGGCCTCGCTCGCGTTCCCCAGCGCCTTCGCCAGCTCCAGCACTCTCCAGCACACCTGCCCAAGGATCGCGGGCCAAATCCCAGCCTCAACGGGCGCCCGGGCCGCCCTGCCGCCTGCATCATCGCCGTCGACTGGATGAGTGCTAACGCACCCCATCGACGGGAACCCTCACCGGGGTGAGCCGTCGGGCCGTCGTGCCGTCACCCAACTGGCCGTAATGGCTATCGCCCCAGGCCCAAACGGTGCCGTCAGGCTTCATCACAAAGCTAGAAGTACCCCCGGCGGCGAGGGACGCCGTGACCCGCGGGGGGACGGTGACACCCCCCGGCGCGGGTCCGGGGCTGCCCACCCCCACCGTTCGTGTGGCGGCGTCCCAACGGTGGGACGTCCAGAGGCACTGGGTGCTCCTCCACCACCACCCGGATGCTGTCCGTCTTCGGCACGGTCCGGGCCGGCGCCGTAGCCGTCACCGGCTTCGAAAGCCCGCTCCGGCCCGCGGGGCCGGTGGCTCGGAGCTGATACGTGTAGCTGCGGCCCGCGGCCACGTTCACATCCCAGAAGCTACCCGCACTGCGCGTGGTGTACACCTGGGACCCGTCGCGGAAGACCTCGTAGCCCGTCGCCCCCTCCACCGGCGTCCAGCGGAGCACGATGCCGGGCCTCTGCCGGTCCCAGGCCGGCGTGGCGCCGGTGATGATCGGGGCTTGCAGGATTCGCCGAGAGCCGGCCATGCTCACGAGCTTGCCGGCCAGATTCTGCTTCTCGGCGGCCACGTCGGCCCGCAGCACCGTGTAGATGTGATAGGCCAGGTTCCTGGCGTCCTCCCGGGACATGCCGGACGGAATGGCCAGCGAGATCAGGCTGTCCCAGTTGGCCCAGAATACTTCCTCCGGTTCGCCGGCCAATTCGGCCACCAGCCAGATGAAGTCGTTCAAGTCCGCCCGGGGCAATTGCTGCAGCCCGGCGATGAGCTTCTCCAGGTCCTGAACAGCGTTCCAGGTGCCGATCCACTTCTTTATCTTCAGGATGTCCCCGATGACCCCGGGGATGCCGGCGGTCGGAACCGCCCAGCCGGCGCTGGCGCTGGCCAGGAACTCGTACAGGCCCACCAGGGGCTCCATCAGCTCGGTAACCTGCCTTACTGTGCGCTCCGCCCCCGTCTGCGTGAGCGCCCACTCGGTAGGCCTCAGCCACCGCCGCCACCGGGAGTCTGGCGGTGAGCACGCTCAGACCGCCGCCGGCCGAGGCTGGGTTGTGCTCTCCTGCCGGCGGCCCGAGTACGACCGTCAGGACGAAAATCAAGACCGACAGGGCCCGCCACAGCCGGAGCCGCAAGTCAAGGCCGCCGCCGTGCGCCCCATCACCGCCCTCATCAATCCGCCGGTCTTGATTGCCCTATCCCTCCCAGGGTGCGCGCTTCTCCTGAGACCCAGTCCAGGCAGGTATCCGCATGACCGCAGCTTCCCCGCATCCCTCCACCCGCCGCTACCCCGCCCCCTCCAGACCCAGCCTGGGGCCCAGGCGCCCCAGCACCTCCGCCCTGAGCAGCCGGTGTTCGATAGCATCGAGGCCGGGGTCGGAGCGCAGCAACCCCCACGCCTGCTGGTGAGCCAGCCTCACCAGATCGGGGTCGGCCAGAGGATCCGCCAGGGCGAGCCCCAGGGCGCCGTGCTGGCGGGCGCCGAAGGGGTCGCCGGGCCCCCTCAGCCTGAGGTCCTCCAGGGCCAGGAGCATCCCGTCACGGCTCCGCACCATCGCCTCCAGCCTGCCCTGGGCTCTGGAGCCCGCCGGCTCGCCCACCAGGAGGCAGTACGCCTGAAGGCTGGAGCGCCCCACGCGGCCTCTTATCTGGTGGAGCTGGGCCAGGCCGAAGTGCTCGGCGCCCTCAACCAGCACCACTGTGGCCCCCGGGACGTCCACCCCCACCTCCACGATGCTGGTCGCCACCAGCACCGCAATCTCGCCGCGCCTGAACGCCTCCATCACGCAGGCCCTCTGCTCGGGGTCCATGCGGCCGTGGAGCGCCTCTACCCGGTAGGGGGCCAGCCTCGTGGCCAGGCGGCGCGCCACCGCCGCCACCCCCGGCCGGGACGGCCCACCGCCCCCGGCCGCCCCTCCCTCCCCTGCCTCCCCGATCCGCGGGCACACCACATAGGCCTGGTGTCCCTGGGCCAGCTCGGCCCGGAGGAGGGCGTATGCCTCCTCCCTCTGCGCGGGCGAGAACCTGCGCGTTATCACCGGCCGCCGGCCGGGGGGGAGCTGGTTGAGCACGGTGAGGTCGAGGTCGCCGTAAAACGCCAGCGCCAGGCTGCGCGGTATGGGGGTGGCGGACAGCACCAGCAGGTGGGGCCGAAGCCCAGCAGGCCCTCCCCGGGCGGCCTCAGGCTCCCCCGGTCCGCCGCTCCCGCCCCACCCCCCGCCTTGCCCCTGCCCCATGCCCTTCTCCGAGAGCGCCAGGCGCTGGCGGACCCCGAAGCGATGCTGCTCGTCCACCACCACCAGGCCCAGGCGCCTGAACTCCACCCCTTCCTGGATAAGCGCCTGGGTGCCCACCACCACCGCGACGCTCCCCTGGCGGCAGCCTTCCCTGACCGTGGCCGCGTCCCTGGGGTCGGCCCCGGTGAGCAGCTCCACCGTCACCGCGGCCGGGCGCAGGAGCCCGGCCAGGGCCTGGGCGTGCTGCCGGGCCAAAAGCTCCGTGGGGGCCATCATCGCCCCCTGCCAGTGCGAGTCGACCGCACGCGCCAGGGCGTAGGCGGCCACCAGCGTCTTGCCCGACCCCACCTCGCCCTGAAGCAGCCGGCACATGGGCACTGCCGACTCCAGGTCGGCGCCCACCTGCGCCATGGCCCGGACCTGGGCTCCCGTGGGTTTAAACGGCAGGCCCTCGAGGAGTCGGGCCGTGACCTGCCCGGGCGGTCCAAAGGCCGGCGCAGGACGGCCCCGCCGCCGGGCCCTGGCCAGGCCCAGCGCCACCTGTAGCAGGAAGAGTTCCTCGAACTTGAGCCGCCTGCGGGCCATCTCCAGGGCGGGGAACGAGGCGGGAAAGTGGGCCTGCTCCAGGGCCCAGCCCCGATGGGGAAGCCTCAACGACCGCCGCAGGCTTCGGGGCAGGGGGTCAGCCACGAGCGGAGCTGGCCGGGGTCGCCGGGCCGGACGCGGCCCGCCCACCGCGCCCTCGCCCCGGCGGGCAGGCTGACCGGCCCTCTCTGAGCCGGGCTCCAGCCGGGGCAGCGTCTCCAGGGCCTGGTGGACCAGCCCCCTGAGCCACCTCGCCCCCAGCCCCCCGGCCAGGGGGTAGACGGGCACGATACGGCCGGAGTGCAGCGAGGGCAGAGGACCGTCCCCGCCGGGCGCTTGGGAGAGGGGGGAGGGGTCGGGCTCAAACTCGGGGTTGAGCAGCCGGGGCTTCGACCCCCTGCCCGGCGGAATGTCCACCCGCCCCCACAACAGGAGCGCGGTGCCGGGCTCCAGCCTCCTGGCCAGGTAGGGCTGGTTGAACCACACTGCCTCCGCCTCGGCCCGGCCGTCGCCCAGGCAGGCCCGGGTGAGCACCCGGCCGCCGGGGAGGCGGACCTGGCTCACCTTCTTCACCCATGCCCGCACCAACTGCGGCCGTCCGGGCTCCAGGGCGTCCAGGGCCGCGACCCGGCGGCGGTCCTCGTACCGCCGAGGGGCCAACCGGAGAAGGTCGCCCACGGTGCTGACCCCGAGGCGAGAGAGCGCCGCCGCCCGGCGGGCTCCCACCCCCCTAAGCGTGCCCACCGGCCGGCCCAGGAGAAGGGAAGAAAGGCGCCCCGCCAGGGAGATGAGGCAGCGGCGCCGGTCAGCGGACGGGTCCACGGTCGGGCCCTCAAGCTCTGCGGCCGCCTGCAACAGCCAGGGGACGTCCGGGACCGACGCCCCCGCCATGATCCTCAGCGCCTTTGCGGCCTCGGCCTCAAACGAGCCGCCATCGGGCGGCCTCCCTCCACCGGGCCCGGCGGAGCGGGGCGAGGCCAGCTCCGCAGCCACCCGCGCCAAAAGCCGTGCCGCCTCACCCCAGGGCGGCGGCCCTTCACTCCACGGCGATGATGTAGTAGTAGTGCGGCTGCCCGCCATAGCGCAGCTCTACCTCGTGGCCGGGGAGGCGCCGGCGGAGCTCTTCCGCCAGCACCGCTGCCTCACCCGGCTGCACGTCGGCCCCGTAAAACAGGCTTATCACCTCGGTATCCTCGCCCATCATGGACTCCACCAGCGAGGCGGCCACCTGGCTGCGGTCGCGGCCCGAGACCTTGATCTCCCCGTCGCACAGCCCCAGGATGGTGCCCTCCTCGATGGCCAGCCCTCTGACGCTGGCGCTGCGCACCGCAAAGGTGACCAGCCCGGTCCGCACCCCGTCCATGGCCCGCTTCATGGCGGCCAGGTTGGCCTCCAGGCTGGCCTGGGGGCGCATGGCCACCAGCGCGGCGATCCCCTGGGGAATGGTGCGGCTGGGCACCACGTGGACCTCCTTGTTGGTGAGGGTGCGGGCCTGCTCCGCGGCGGGGATGACGTTGCCGTTGTTGGGCAGGACCAGCACCTGGCGGTAGGGCACGCGGTCGATGGCCTTTAGCAGGTCCTCGATGCTGGGGTTCATGGTCTGGCCGCCGTGGACCACCTCGTCCGCCCCCAGGCTGGCGAAGATCTGGGCCAGGCCTTCTCCCAGGGCCACGCTCACTACTCCCAGGGTCCGGGGGCAGTCGGCCGCCGCCTGGGCCGCGTGGAACGCCGGGGACGGCGCCAGCGGGGCGGCGGGAGCCGCCCCCAGGGCCGAGGCCCCGGCCGGGGCAGAGGGCGGGACGGCGCTTGGGGTATAGGCCCCGGTGCCGCCGGCCTGGCCGGCCGCCCTGAACTCCTCCTGCTGCTGGCGCATGTCGAGGATCTCCACCTGGTCCAGGTCGCCGTACTCCAGGCACTGGTCCAGGACCCTGCCCGGCGAAGAGGTGTGGATGTGGACCTTGACCAGGCTGGGGCTTCCCACCACCAGGAGGGAGTCGCCCAGCGGGGTGAGCGCGTCGCGGAGGGCGTCTAGGGCGATCCCCGACCCGCGCACCAGGAACTGCGCGTCGTAGGGGTAGGTGAGCTGGGTGAGCTCCTGGGTCATCTCAAACGCCGGCCCCCGCGACTCCGCGGCGGCAGCCGCCTGGGCCCTGGCGGGCCGGGCCCCCTGGGCCACCTGGGCGGCGGCGTAGAGCACGTAGCAGAGGCCCTTGCCCCCCGCGTCCACGACCCCGGCCCGCTTGAGCACCGCCAGCATGTCCGGCGTGCGCAGAAGCGTCTCCTCGGCCTGCCTCAGGGCCGCGTCGAGCACCTCCGCCACGTCGCCACCTGCCCGCGCCTTCTCTGCGGCGGCCTGCGCCGCCTCGCGGGCCACGGTGAGGATGGTGCCCTCCACGGGGCGCATGACGGCCTGGTAGGCGGTGGCCACCCCCTCCTGCAGGGCCCGGGCCAGCCCCCGGGGATCTACGGCCTCGCGCCCGTCCACCCCCCGGGCAAAGCCCCTGAACAGCTGAGAAAGGATGACGCCGGAGTTGCCCCGGGCCCCCATCAGCGACCCCAGGGACACCGCCTCAGCTAGGGTGGAGAGCCCGGTGCCCCTGGCCTGAGCCAGCTCCCGGCAGGCCGCCTCCAGGGTGAGCGACATGTTGGCGCCGGTGTCGCCGTCGGGGACGGGGTAGACGTTGAGGGCGTCGACCTCAGCCCGCTTTTCGCGCATGAGCTCGGTGGCCGCAAGGATCATGTCACGGAAGCAGGGGCCGCTCAGCTCCTCCACCCGCAACCCGCATTCCCCCTGTGCCGCCCGGCCGCCCCTCCGGGACCCCCAAGTCCCGCCGAGCCGGCCCGGTCAGTGAGGAGAGACTCTTACGCCCTGCACGTTTATGCGCACCCGCGAGACCGGGAGGCCGGTCATGCTCTCTACGGCGTAGCGCACCTTCTCGGCCACGTTATGGCAGACCTCGCGGATGCGCACGCCGTAGCCCACGATGATGAAGAGGTCGATGAGGACGCGGTCTCCGTCCAGGGTGACCTCCACCCCTTTGGACAGGCTCTCCCGTCCCAGGAGTTCGGCCAGGCCGTCCTTGAGCCTGCGGGAGGCCATGCCGACGATGCCGTAGCACTCCGTGGCGGCGACCCCGGCTATGGTGGCGATGACCTCCTCGGTCAGCACCAGCCGGCCCAGCTCGTTAGCGATCTCCTTGGCCACCCTCCCCGACCTCCCATGGGACACGTACGTCTTACTGTTCTCCCTCTGTCATTTTTATTCCTCCTTCGGTCGGGGCTACGCCTCCCGCCCTTATTTGGGGCGCCGCGGAACAGGAGAAAGCAGGGCGGGAGAGACTTCGGGTGAGGCTGCAGGAGGAGAGCATCTGGTCCGGGGGCAAGGCTGCGGGCGGGGTCGCCGGCACCACTGCCCCGGGGCGCAGCCCGCCGGCCTTGCGAAGGTTGAGGCCACGGGGCGGAAGCGCGCCCCCATATCCCACTCTGAGGGTCGCCGTCTCCGCGGAGTCGAGGTTGAGAACCTTGATTGGGGGCGGCTCCTCACGACCAGCCGGTGACAGGCGCAAGGCGCGAGAGAGCCGGAACGGGGGAAGGCTCTTTCCGTCGCCTGAGGTCCGGCATACCGAGGTCTCGCGTGGTGAAAGGACAGCGTTACGGACCCGCGCCGGCTTGGTGACAGGAGAATCGCTGGACTCACAGCGGCGGCGCATAGGCCGGGCTGGCCGGGTTACCGACCATCCTTGCAACCCGGCGGAGTTTTGTGCTACAATGAGGAAGGCGTCGTGCCGAAGGAGGTTTTTGGCTTGAGCAAGAGGTGCGCAATCTGCGGCAAGGAGGCCCTCCCGGGTAACCTCATCAGTCACTCGCACATCCGGACCCACCGCCGGTGGGGGCCGAACCTGCAGCGGGTCAGGGCCATGATCTCCGGCCGTCCCACCCGCGCGCTGGTCTGTACCCGCTGCCTGCGGTCGGGCCTGGTGGTGCGGGCGATCAGCCGGCCGCGAGCCCCGGAGGCCGGGGCGCCGGCGGGGCGTCCCGGGGTGATGGAGAAGGCGGCCGGCCCCGGGGAGCCGCCCGTGGCCCCCGAAAGGCCCCCAGCGGAGCGGTCGCGACCCCCCGAGCCCGCGGTGGAGCGGCCGCGCGCGCCGGCGCCCGCCCAGGAGCCGTCTGAGTCCCCGGAGCCTGCCGCCCCGCCGACCTGGGAGCCCACCGGGGCCCAGGCGGTGGAGGAGCTGGCCGTTGCCGGGGCTGAGGTCCTGGCGAGCGCCGGCGTGGAGGCCGGGGCCGAGGCCCCGCCCGCCGCGGAGCCTGAAGCCGGGGCTGCGAAGGACGCTGCGTCCGAGACGGGGACCGAGGCCGGGGCCAGACCCAGGCCGGCCAGGGCATCCCGGGCCCGCAGGCTCCGGGCCGCGAAGTCCGCCGAGGACAGATAGCCCTGGAGTAAAGAAGCCCGCCGAGGGCACCGGACCGCCGCGACGCCCACGGCCGCGCCAGGATTGACGAAGGCCGGGGACCAAGGCCGGCCGTCAGGCTTTCGGCATGGACTCGGCCTCTCCGGCGCCGCCCCCTTACGCACCCGGGCCCCTTTCCCTGCCCGCCTCCGGACGCCGCCCGCCGTCGCCTTCAAGGTTCATGAGCTGCAGGAGGTGGCGGCCGCTGAAGCGGTACGCCCGGCCGCAGAACCGGCACACCATCTCCGCCCCCCGCCTCGTCCGATACAACTCTCTCAACTCCTCCAGCCCCAGCACAACCAGAAGCTCCCGCGTCTTGGCACGGGAGCAGCGGCAGGAAAAGCGCAGGCGGCGCCTGCCCAGGACGCGGAGGGTGAAGCCCTCCAGGACCCGCGAGGCGAGCCCCACGGGGTTCCTCACCGCCTCGATCAGGCCGCTCACCGAACTCACCCGCTGCACCGCCGCTTCCACCCGGGCGGCGAGCGAGTCCGGCGCCCCGGCCAGCAGTTGGACCACGAACCCGCCCGCGGCCCTTACCCTCCCTCCCTTTCCCACCAGGACCCCGAGCCCCACGGCCGAAGGCGTCTGCTCCGACCGGGCGAAATAGGCGGTAAGATCCTCCGCTATCTCCCCCGTGACAAGAGGGCAGCTCCCGGCATAAGGCTCCTTGAGCCCGTAATCCCGCACCACGTGGAGGAAGCCCCGGCGTCCCACCGCCCCACCCACGTCCAGCTTGCCGTGGGGCTTAAGCGGCAGGTCCACCTGCGGGTTCTTGAGGTAGCCGCGGACCCTGCCCCAGGCGTCGGCGTCCGCCACGATGCCGCCCACCGGGCCGTCGCCCAGCACCCTGAGCGTCACGGTCTGGCGGCCCTTGAGCGTGGCACCCAGCAGAGCCGCGGCGGTAATCGCCCGGCCCAGGGCAGCCGTGGCAGTGGGCCAGGTGCCGTGCCGCCGCCGGGCCTCCTCCACCAGCCGCGTGGTCAGCGCCGCCAGCACCCGCACCGCACCGCCCTCCGCAGTAGCCCTCACCAGATAGTCGCCCATCCCCTCCGCCCCCTTGGGGCACAGAAACCGGTCTGGCCGCTGCCCCCCTCCCCTCAGTTTACTACACCCCGAGGGACAAAAAAAGAGCCCCGCCTCCGGAGCGGAGCGCCCCCCGGGCCGTCCTCAGGCCCCCCTGCGGCCTGTCAGCCTGCCGCCGGGCGGCCCCGGCCCATCATGCGCAGGACGACCCGCACCATCCGCCCCAGAAGCCGGGGCAGCTTTATGACACGGAAGCGCACTGCCGCCACTCGTCAACCCTCCCCAGGCCCCCCCTGCGACACACCCGGGCGGCGCCAGGGCGAGGCGTCCGAGCCCCGGCGGCCGCGACCCCATCCCGCTGGGCCGGGCAAGCCCACGGCCCTGCAAGCGCGGCGCCAGCCCCGTCCCGCGGGGCGATCCGACAGCCCCGCAGGCCGAGCAGCGGCCACCCCGGCGCCATTCAGCGGCGCCCCGGCCGCCGTCACGCCGGCCCTCTGAGCAGCCACAGCCCCAGCCACAGGCTGGCCGCCCCCAGGCCCACCCACCAGGCCCAGGAGGGCAGCGAGCCCGCGACCAGGACGCAGCCCAGCAGGGCCAGGATGAAGCCCACCGCCTTCCTCACCAGGGACGTCACGCGCCCCGCCCTTGCGCCCACCCTCACCGACACGCTTCCCGCCTCCTGCTCCCACAGTATATGGAACGGGGGGAGGGGAGGTGCCGGGGCAACGGCAGGCGCGAGCGGCCACAGTCCTTGGAGAATGCCTAAGAAGTGCAAGCTTGGACCTATACCGACCGAAACCCCCGGCATCAGCCCTTGAGCAGCCGTATGCGGGCTTTGGGCTTGAGGTCGAGGGCGGAGGTCCTCACCCCGCTGCTCCCGCCCTCCTCAAGGCGGCTATGGCCGCCGCCGCGTCGGGCTCGGCGAACACCGCCGTGCCCGCCACCAGCACGTCGACCCCAGCCTCCACCAGGTCCCCGGCCCGCTCCACGGTGACGCCGCCGTCCACCTCAAGCAGGGGAGCGGGCCCGCTCAGGTGGCGGAGCCGCGACCGGATAGCCCGGATCTTGGCCAGCGACAGGGGCAAAAACTCCTGGCCCCCGAAGCCGGGGTTTACGCTCATCACCAGGACCAGATCGAGGTCGGGGAGCACGTAGTCCACCGCCTCGGGCGGGGTGGCGGGGTTGAGCGCCGCCCCGGGCCGGCAGCCAAGGCCCCGTATCGACTGCAGCACCCGGTGGAGGTGCGGGCAGGCCTCGGCGTGAACGGTGAGGATATCGGCCCCCGCCCGGGCGAAGGCCTCGAGGTGCAGCCAGGGCTCCTCTATCATGAGGTGGACGTCGAGGGGGAGCCGGGTGAGGCGCCGGAGCGCCTTGACCACCAGGGGGCCGAAGGTGATGTTGGGCACGAACCGCCCGTCCATCACGTCCAGGTGGAGCCAGTCAGCCCCCCCGTCCTCGACCCGCCTGACCTCCCTCTCCAGGCAGGCGAAGTCGGCCGCCAGCAGCGAAGGCGCGATCTTGACCATCCCCATCCCCTCCACAGCCGCCGGCCCTCGCCCGACCAGCCGGCCTCAATACCTCCGGGCCTCCTGGGCCTTGATCTCCCGCAGCATCTCCAAGTAGCTCTGGTACCTCAGCCGCGGCACCCGCCCCTCCTCCACCGCCTCCTTCACCGCGCAGCCCGGCTCCACGTCGTGGAGGCAGTCGGGGAAGCGGCAGGCGCCGAGGTACGGCGCCATCTCCGGCAGGTGGCCCACGAGCTCCCGCCTCTCCACCCCCCTCAGTTCCAGGGCGGTGAAACCGGGGGTGTCGACCACCAGGGCGTCACGGTCCAGCTCGAGCAGCTCGCAGCCGCGGGTGGTGTGCCGGCCCCTGCCGCCCCGGGGGCTCAGCTCCGCGGTCCTGAGCCTGAGCCCCGGCCTCAGCGCGTTGAGCAGGGTCGACTTGCCCACCCCGCTCTGGCCGCAGAACACCGACACTCGACCGGAAAGCCGCGGGGCCAAGTTCTCCAACCCCAGCCCCTCCCGGGCGCTGGTGGCCAGGGCGTAGTAGCCCAGGCCGCGGTAGTAGTCGAGCGAGGCCTGAACCTCCTCCCCGCTCAGAAGATCGATCTTGTTAAGGCAGAGCAGCGGCTCTACCCCAGCGCAGGAGACCAGGACCAGGAGCCGGTCTACCAGGCTGGGGTTGGCCTCAGGCTCGCGCAGCGTGTAGACCACCACCGCCTGGTCCACGTTGGCCACCGGAGGCCGCACCAGCCGGTTCTTTCGGGGCCGGACGGACTCGATGACCCCCGTCCCGTCCCGCAGGAGGGAAACCTCCACCCAGTCCCCGGTGAGCACCCGGTCGTCCCCCAGCTTCAGCCGCCCCCTGACCCGGCAGTGGACGACCGCCCCCTCCACCCTGACCAGGTGAAGGTCGCTGTGCGACCTCATGACCAGCCCCGTGGGCATACCCGCGGACCTCACCCCTAGCGCAGCACTTCCTCAGCTACGTTCTGCCCGTCGACCAGCACCCTCACGCGCGCCGACACGCCGGCCCAGTAGAACGCGACCGGGAACCTTTCCCCGGGGGCGTGACGGCCGGAGTAAACCACCCTCTGGCCCATGGCGTCGGTGAGTTCCACCTCCACCAGCCGCGTCCCCACCCCCCCGGGGGGCACGCTCACCGTGAGCACGGTCCGGCGCGACCCTGGCACCTGCCCCGGCGGCGTGCCGGGCGGAGGCTGGGCCCCGGCCACTACCACCAGGTCCACCGCCGCTCCCACCTGCACCTTCTCACCCGGGGCCGGGACCTGCTCCAGCACGGTGCCAGGGAACATCCCCGGCACCTCCCGCTCGGTGACGACGCCCTCCACCAGACCCAGGTCAGAAAGCTGAAGCCGGGCCTGCTCCAGGGTCAACCCCAGCAGGCTGGGCATCTCCTGGGGGAAGGGCCCCTGGCTCACCTCCAGGTCAACCGCCGTGCCCTCGGCCACGGCCGTCCCCGCCCTGGGGTTTTGGGAGATGACGCAGTCTTCCGCCACCAGGGGGTCGAACTTGCGCACCACCCTGCCCACCTCCAGACGGGCGTCCTGGAGGATGACCCTGGCCTGGGTGAGGTTAAGGCCGACTACGTCGGGCACCCCGCCCTCCACCAGGCGGGGGCCCAGAGAGACGGTGAGATCGACCTGGCGCCCCTGCCTCACCACCTCACCCGGTGCGGGGTCCTGCGCCACCACCTGATTCGCCGGCACGTCCTTCTCGTACCTCTCGGCCACCACCGCCCAGGCCAAGCCGTTGGCCTCCAGCCGCGCCTGAGCCTCCCTCAGGCTCAGCCCCACCACCTCGGGGACGGCGACCGTGGGCACATTCATCCACGCGCGGAAC
Organism: Acetobacteraceae bacterium; assembly: GCA_023511555.1. Classification (GTDB taxonomy): domain Bacteria; phylum Bacillota; class Sulfobacillia; order JAIMBG01; family JAIMBG01; genus JAIMBG01. Next base: position 24,179 of record JAIMBG010000004.1, read on the forward strand.
CAGAGCACACCGTACAGCCCACCGCCAACCACCGCCGCCGCCACGAAGAGGACCGCGGCCAGCGTCCACCGGCTCCTCTTGCGCTGCCCCATGCTCCCTCCCCCGCCCTCCACAGCCTCGCCCCCGAACCCGCCCGGACCGACCGGCGCCCTGGCCCTCCGCCCCACCCTGACCCGCCGCCCCGGCGCCGCCCCGGCCAGGCAGGCCCGGGCCGCGTCCAGGTCGGCGAGCATCTCCTCCGCCGACTGATAGCGAAGGCGGGGGCTCTTGGCCATGGCCTTGAGCACCACCGCCTCCACGGCGGGGGGGATGCCGGCCTCGTGGCGGGAAGGGGGGACAAGCGGCTCGTCGAGGTGCTTCATGGCCACCGCAATGGGGGTCTCCCCCTCGAACGGCATTCGCCCCGTCAGCATCTCATAGAGCACCGCGCCCAGGGAGTAGATGTCGGACTTCGCCCCGGTCGGGCCGCCGCGGGCCTGCTCCGGGGAGAAGTAGTGCACCGACCCCAGCACCGTCCCCGCCTGGGTGATAGAGGGGCTGCCCGCCCGCGCGATGCCGAAGTCGGCCACCTTGACCTTCAGGTCGGGGGTGAGCAGGATGTTGTGGGGCTTGATGTCTCGGTGGATCACGCCCTGGCCGTGGGCGTGCCTTAATGCGTCACATATCTGGGAGGCGATGTCGACCGCCAGGGCGACGTCAAGCCTGCCGCGGCGGCGGATCAGCTCCTTCAGCGTCTGACCGGGCACGTACTCCATCACTATGTAGTAGCTGCCGTCCTCCCGCCCCACGTCGTAGATCGACACGATGTTGGCGTGGGACAGGCTGGCGGCGGCCTCCGCCTCACGCTGAAAGCGCTGCACGAACTCCTCATCGCCGGCGAACTCCGGCCGCAGGACCTTTACGGCCACGGGGCGGTTGAGGTAGGTGCAGCGGGCGCGGTAGACCTCGGCCATCCCGCCGCCGCCTATCTTCTCCACCACCTCGTAGCGCTTCCCTAGCAGCCTCCCCACCACCTCAGACTTCCCCTTCCCCGCCGGCCCAGCCCACCACCACCGTGACGTTGTCGGGGCCGCCCCGCAGGTTGGCCAGCCTCACCAGCCGCGCCGGAAGCTCCCGGGGATGGGCACAGGCCAGGGCCTCGCCGGCCAGCTCGTCTTCAGCCACCACCGACGTGAGCCCGTCGGTGCAGAGAAGCAGCACGTCGCCCGATGACAGCTCCACCTGGAAGAAGTCCGGTTCCACCTCTTCCGCCGCCCCCAGGGAGCGGGTGAGCAGGCTCCGCAGGGGGTGGCCCCGCACCTCCTCCGGGCACAGGCTCCCCGTCCTGGCCAGCTCGGCGGCCAGCGAGTGGTCCTGGGTCAGGCAGCGGAGCGAGCCCCGGCGGAGGACGTAGGCACGGCTGTCGCCCACGTGGCCCAGCCACGCCCGGCCGCCCACCACCAGAGCGGCGGTGAACGTGGTCCCCATCTCCACCCGCTCCGGCCGGGCGCGGCCGGCCGCAAGCAGAGCCCGGTTGGCAGCCAAGACCGCCTCGGACAGCGCCGCCCCGGGGCTGGGGGCGTCGGGGCCGGCCTGGGCCCACCGCCGCAACCAGGCCACGGCGGCCCCCACGGCCAGCCGGCTCGCCACCTCCCCGCCCTCATGGCCCCCCATGCCGTCGGCGACGGCGAAAAAATAGGCCCCGGTGCCAGAGCCCAGCTCGCCAGCGAAGTAGCAGTCCTCGTTGCTCTTCCTCACCCTGCCCGCGTCCGTGGCCGCCCAGGCCTGCAAGCCCCCACCTCCCCGGCGTTGGAATTCTCCCCGTGCCCCGGAATTCCTCCAGGAAGCCCCTGCCGGGGCCGCCTACGGGGGCGGCGGCGGAGCCGGGCCAGAAAGAACCCGTCGGTGCCGTGCACGTGGGGCAGCAGTTGCAGGTAGCCGGCGGGCGCCGTGGGCTCCCCGGCCAGAGAGGGGGGCAGGTGAGGCCTCAGGTCCTCGTAGACGAACGCGGGGTTTTCGCGGCGGAAGGCCTCCACCACCTCCAGGTTCTCCTCCGGCTCCATGCTGCAGGTGCTGTAGACCAGCACCCCGCCCTCGGCCAAGCAAGAGGCGGCGCCCCGGAGCAGTTCCGCCTCTCGCCGGACCAGCTCGGGCAGGCGCTCGGGAAGGAGCCGCCAGCGGGCGTCGGGATTGCGCCTCAGCGCACCCGTGCCCGAGCAGGGGACGTCGGCCAGCACCCGGTGGGCCACCGGCCCCAGCAGCCGCCCCAAGTGGCGGGCGTCGGAGCAGACGGTGCGGACGCTCTTTATGCCCAGCCGCCGGCAGTTGCCGGCGACGGCCGCCAGCCGGTGGTCCAGCACGTCGACGGCCAGCACTCGGCCGCGGTCGCCCATGAGCTCGGCCAGGTGGGTGGCCTTGCCCCCCGGGGCGCTGCACGCGTCAACCACCGTCTCTCCGGGCTCGGGGCCCAGCACCCGGGAAACCACCATGGCGCCCTCGTCCTGGACCAGAAACCAGCCCTGGCGATAGGCCTTCAGGCCCTCCAGGGTATCATAGCCCTCCAGCACCAGGCCGCCCTCACCAGGAGGAAACAGGCCGGTCTCCCGGCAGACCACCCCCTCGGCCTCGAGCGAGCGGCGGAGCTCGCCGGCCGATGCCTTGAGCCGGTTGGGCCGGACCACCACCGGGGCGGGGCGGTTGTTGAACTCGCAGAGGCGGCTGGCGCTGGGAAGCCCGTACCGCCGGAGCCAGCGCTCCACCAGCCAGCGGGGGTGGGACTGCACCAGCGCCAGGTAGCCGGCAGGGTCTGCTCCCGCGTCGGGCAGCTCGGGGATTCCCGGCTCCCGGGATACCGCCCGCAGCACCGCGTTGACCAGGCGTGCGGTGCCCGAGTGCCCATACTTTCGCGCCAGCCGGACCGACTCGTCCACCGCCGCCCACGACGGCACCCGGTCCAGGTAAAGAAGCTGGTATACCCCCAGCCGCAGCACGTTCCTTATCCAGGCGGGCATCCTCCCCGGGGGCCGCGACGCGCGATGGGCAATGACCCAGTCCAGCGTGTTCTGGCGCCGGATGGCGCCATAAGCCAGCTCGGTGGCCAGGGCGCGGTCGCGCTTGTCCAAGGGAAAGCGCCGGAGAAAGAAGTTCAGCGCCACCTCAGCCTGATCCCCTCGCTGCTCCACAGCATAGAGCACCTTGAGGGCGACCTCCCGGGGCCCCGTCGGCTGGTCCCTGGCTGGACCGGGGCCCGCCACGTCGAATCCCCCGGCCACCGCCTCACCCCCCGCCGGCTCGCGGCCTGGGCCATGGAAGCCGCTGCGGGGCCGGCTCAGTCGCGCCGGCCCCGCAGCATGAGCAGCCGGAGAAGCTGGGCTATGGCCATGGCGGTCGCCGCCAGGTAGGTCATGGCCGCCGCGCTCAGCACCTGCCGCGTGGGCTCGACCTCCTGGGCGGTGATGTACCCGCCCTCCTGCAGGAGCGCCAGGGCGCGGCCCGAGGCGTTGAACTCGACCGGAAGCGTCACCACCTGGAAGACCACCGCCGCCAGGAACAGCAGGATGCCCAGGTCCATGAGCCACGGACTGGAGAATATGAGACCCACGAAGAACAGAGGCCAGGCCAGCACGGAGCCGAAGTGGGCCACGGGCAGGATGCTGTTGCGCAGGGCCAGGGGGGTGTAGCCCAGCCGGTGCTGAATGGCGTGGCCGGCCTCGTGGGCCGCGACCCCCAGCGCGGCCAGGGAGGGCGAGTCGTGCACCGGCGGGGAAAGCCGGAGCACCCGGGTCCGCGGGTCGTAGTGGTCGGAAAGCGGCGCCCCGCCCCGCTCGATCCTGACGTCGCCCAGCCCCGCCCGGTCCAGGATGTCGCGGGCCACGTCGGCCCCGGCGCGGTGGCTGGACGCCGCCACCCGGGAGTACCGGGCGAACGCCCCCTGCACCCGGGACTGGGCCCAAAACGCGAAGATCAGGGCCGGCACCACGAACACGATAAACCCTGTATCCCAAAACATCTGTGCTTGCACCTCCCCTCCCCTGAAATCTCTATCGTTCCAGACCCCCAACCGGGTCCACCGTCAGTATTATAACATGACCCGGGGCAGGCCACCATGGGCCTTCGACCCCGCGTGTGAGTCAAGAGGTTCGCGGCGAACGACTGTTCGGTCCTGCCGCTGGGGTACTTCGGCGCCGCCGCGGCGTGGGCCCTGTGGCCGTTCAGCGGGGGACGCGCACGCACAGCTCGGGTCCCGGCTCCCTACCCAGAGCCTCAAGAGCGGGCCCTGTCGTCATCCTCGTCTTTCTTGCCACCCCCCACATAAGCGGCTTTCCGCATACTCCGCCCTTCGGTTGCAGCCATCCCGCCTCCAACGCCCCGCCACGCCCTTCCGTACAATCGCCCCTGCCCCATGCCGCAACGTCAACCGTCATCCAAACATCAGTCCCAGCAAGGCTTTCCCGCCCCCGCGGCCATCCGCGGAAAGCCATGTGGGGCGCGGCACCGCCGCCCCGCCCCACTAACATCCCGTCCCCGAGTCCCTCCATGCCCCTAGTCGCCCCGGGGCTCCCCGCTCCGGCCCAGCACAGTCCCGGGGCGCAGGGGGCTGCCGCGGAGGAATTCCGCCGCCGCCATCCGCCGCTTGCCCTCGAGCTGAAGCTCCTCAACCAGGTACCTCCCCCCGCCCGCCGCCACCACCAGGCCCTCGGGCCCGACCCCGGTCACCGTTCCTGGAGCGGGACCCCCGCACCCCGGCTCAGCGCCGTCTCCGGGAAGCGGCCGGCCCTTCCACACCTTGAGCACCCGGTCCCCCAGGGTGGTGAACGCCCCCGGGCTGGGCGCCAGCGCCCGGACCAGCCCGTCGATCCTCGCGGCCGGCCAGTCCCATCGGATCTCCTCCCGCGACCGGCCCAAAGAGGGGGCCAGGCTGGCCAGGGACCCGTCCTGCGGCCTGCGGGGGGCCCGGCCCTGTGCCAGAAGGTCCAGGGCCTCGACCAGGAGCTCCGCCCCCCGCTTCGCCAGCCGGGCGCCCAGGCTCCCGGCAGTGTCGTCGGGGGAGATCGCCACGGGCTCCTGCAGAATGATGTCGCCCGCGTCCAGCTCCCGGACCAGGTGGGCCACGGTGACGCCGGTCTCCCGCTCCCCATTGATGAGCGCCCACTGGATGGGGGCCGCGCCGCGGTAGCGGGGCAAAAGGGAGGCGTGGAGGTTGATGCAGCCCAGCCGCGGCAGCGACAGCACGGCGGCCGGCAGGATGCGCCCGTAGGCCACCACCACCCCCACGTCCGGCTGAAGGCTCCTGAGTTCCCCCAGGAACCCGGCGTCCTCAAGGTCCTCCGGCTGCAGGACCCTGATCCCGCGGGCCTGAGCCCACTCCTTCACCGGCGGGGGGGAGGGGACCCCCTTCCTCCCCCGGGGCCGGTCGGGCTGCGTGACCACGGCCAGGACGCGGTGGGCGGAGCCGGAGATGGCCTCCAGCGACGGCAGCGCGAACTCCGGGGTGCCCATGAAGGCCAGGCCCAGCCCCGGGGCCGGGGGGCCTCCCCCGCCGCCCGCGGGGGCACCGGCCGGCACACCCCCTGCCCCCGCAGCCTCATCGCCCTCGGCCCGGGCCGCCGCCTCCTCCAGCGCCCGGTACTCCTCCTCCGTCATCACCGCCCGCGCCCGGTCCAGGAACAGCACCCCGTCCAGGTGGTCGATTTCGTGCTGCAGCGCCCGGGCCAGTATTCCCGACCCCTCCAGCCACGCCAGCCGGCCGCGCTCGTCGAGCGCCCGGACCCACACCTGCTCCGCCCTCTCCACCTGCCCCAGGATGCCGGGGAAGCTGAGGCACGCCTCCCACCCCAGAGACGATCCCTGGGTACGAACCACCTCGGGGTTGATCAGCTTGTGCAGGCCCTCACCCACGTCGAGCACCACCAGCCGCTCATCCAGACCCACCTGGCTCGCGGCCAGCCCCACGCCCCGCGCCGCATAGAGGGTCTCAGCCATGTCGGCCAGGTGCTGCCTTACCCGGGCCGAGATCCGCCGCACCGGCCGGCAGCGGCGGCGCAGCACAGGATCGCCGCCCTTGCGTATCTCCAAAACCGCCATTCCGATCACCCGCATCCCCTAAGAACGCTGAGGCACGGCCGGCAAGCCCCGGCGGGGTCCGCCCGCCGCCGGCCGCGGCTGCCCCGGGCCGGCCCGGGGGGAGCCGGTCCCCAACAGCATCACCGGAGCGTACCGTCGCGCCGTCTCTGCCGCGAGCGCCGCGGGCCCGCTTTGCCTAAAGCAGGCTCACCGGGTCCACGTCGAGTGCCGCTTTCACTGCCGGGGCGATGAGACTGGTAGCGGAAAGCGCCACGCGGGCCACCTCCACCAGGCTGCCGGGGTCCCGCCCCTTGAGCAGCACCTGCCAGCGGAACCTGCCCTTGAGCCGGGAGAGCGGCGCCGGCGCCGGCCCCAGCACCTCGGTCCCCCCCGATACCGCCTTCACCTCCCGGGCGAAGCGGCCCGCGGCGTCCGCCACTGCGGCCTCGGACTCCCCGCTGAACTGTGCCAGGGCCAGAACGCTGTAGGGAGGGTAGCGGAGCTCGCGGCGGACCTCTATCTCCTTCGAGTAGAAGGACTCGTAGTCCTGCTTCTGGGCCGCCTGCAGGCTGTAGTGCTCGGGGGAGTAGCTCTGGATCACGACCTCGCCGCCCAGCGGACCGCGGCCGGTGCGGCCCGCGACCTGGGTCATGAGCTGGAAGGTGCGCTCCGCCGCCCTGAAGTCAGGGAGGTTGAGGGCGGTGTCGGCCGTTACCACCCCCACCAGGGTGACCCGGGGCAGGTCGAACCCCTTGGCCACCATCTGGGTCCCCACCAGCACCTGGGCCTGGCCCCGGGAGAACGCCCTCCAGATGGCCTCGTGCGAGCCCTTGCGCCGGGTGGTGTCCACATCGAGGCGCAGCACGCCCACGCCGGGGAAGAGGCGCTTCCACTCCTCCTCGACCCGCTGGGTGCCCACCCCGAACCAGCGTATGCGGGAGCCGCGGCAGCGAGGGCAGAGGTCGGGGGCGGGACGGTCATAGTCGCAGTAGTGGCAGCGCAGCCGGCCGGGGGAGTGCAGCACCAAGGACACGTCGCACTGAGGGCAGCGCATTACCCAGCCGCACTCCCGGCACAGCACGAAGGTGGAGTGGCCGCGGCGGTTGAGGAAGAGGATGACCTGCTCCCCCCTGCCCAGCGACGCGCGCGCCCGCTCCAGCAGTGCGCGGCTGAAGATGCCGCGGTTGCCAGCCTTGAGCTCCTCCCTGAGGTCCACGAGCGTGACGGGGGGCAGGGGCCGGCCATCTATCCTCCCTGGCAGCCGAAGCAGCCGCAGGGCCCCGGCCTGCGCGGCGTGGTAGGACTCGAGGGACGGCGTGGCCGACCCCAGCACGACGGGCGCCCCCTCCAGCCGTCCCCGTTCCAGTGCCACCTCGCGGGCGTGGTAGCGGGGCGAGTCCTCCTGCTTGTAAGTGTTTTCGTGCTCCTCGTCGACCACGATGAGCCCCAGGTCCTTGAGCGGAGCGAACACCGCCGACCTGGCCCCCGCCACCACCCGGGCCTCGCCGCGGCTGGCCCGGCGCCACTGGTCGTATCGTTCCCCCGCCGAAAGACCGCTATGTAGCAGGCTTATGCGCCCGCCGAAGCGCCGCTGGAGGGCCTCGACCACCTGGGGCGTGAGCGATATCTCCGGGACCAGGAACAGAGCGGTGCGCCCCGCGTCCAGGGCGGCCTCCATGGCCCGGAGGTAAACCTCCGTCTTACCGCTTCCCGTGACCCCGAAGAGAAGGAAAGCACCCGGGTCAGACCTCGACATGGACGCCACGACCTCGTCCACCGCCGTACCCTGCTCCGGCGTGAGCCCGAAGGCGGGGCGCCCCGCCTCCCCCTCCGGCCCCCGGAGAGGCGTGCGCTCCACCTCACGCCACCCGGCGCGCACCAACCCACGGTCTATGAGGCGCTCCAGCGCCTGCCGAGCCGCCCCCGCCGAAACCCCCGCCGCCCGGGCCGCCTCGCCCGCTGACGCCGGGAGGCCGCCCTTCGTTCCGACCTCCACCAGGGCCCGGAGCACCCGGGCCTGGACCGGCCCCAGGCGCCCGGCCGCTTCGCCCGGGCCCGCGCCCTCGACTGGGCCGTGCGCCCCGTCGTCGGACGCGACCGCCGAGTAAACCCTCTCCCTCCTGGGCCGCACGCGGGGCAGCGCCAGCCCGCCGAGCTCCACCAGGCCCTTCCTGGCCAGCGCCGCGGCAGCGCGGGCCGCGTCTGCCCCTCCCAGCCGGCGGGCGAGCTGGGGAATGGTGAGCGGGCCCTCGGTCGCGACCACCTCCCAGACGCGGCGCTGCAGCGGGCCCAGGTCGCCGGGGGGCGAAACCCCCGGCACCGGCCGCACCAGCCGGCCCCGGCGGCGGCTCTCTGCCACCACCAGGCACCGCACGGCCTCCGCCAGTAGGCAGCCGTAACGCCTCGCCAGCCAGGTACAAAGCTCGAGCAGCCGAGGCTGCAGCGGGTCCTCGGGGCTGAGCTCCAGGATGTCCTTCACCGGCTCGACGGCGGGAGCATCAAGCAGACCCAGGACGAACCCCTCAACCCGGCGGGCCCCCAGGGGCACCACCACCCGCGAGCCTGCGACAACGGCCAGGCCGGGGGGAATCCGATAATGAAAGACCCGGTCCACCGCGGCCGAAGCCACGTCCACCAACACCTCGGCGAAGCCGGGCCCCGGAACCCTCTCCAACTTGTCCACCCCCGGCACCCTACCCCTCCCCCGAGACTGCCCTGACCACCTCGTCCACGATGTCCTCCAGGGGAGCCAGCCGTCCTTCACCGTCGGCACCTGACGCCAGAGGCCCCCGGACCGGACCCACCACCCTGTAGCCGAGGCGCCTAAGCTTGGCCAGGTTCTCCTGGACGACGGGGTTCAGGTACATGCCCGCGTTCATGGCCGGGGCCAGCACCACCGGCCGCCGGGCTGCGGCGGCGATTATCACCGTGGTGAGCAGGTCGTCGGCTATTCCACAGGCCACCTTGCCCAGCAGGTTGGCGGTGGCGGGGGCGACGACCACCGCCCGGCAATCCTCTGCCAGGGCCACGTGCTGGGCCTCAAAGCGGCGCGGCTCGGAGAACAGCGATACGCCCACGGGGTTCCCCGAGAGCACGCGGAAGGTGGCCGGGGCCACCAGCCGGGTGGCCGACCCGGTCATCACCACGTGTACCCGGGCGCCCTCCATCACCAGAAGCCGGACCAGCTCCGCAGCCTTGTACGCAGCGATGCTGCCCGTGACCCCCAAGACCAGGGGGACCCCGGCCAGCCTCGACCTGCACCGGTCGGAATCCGGCTTCGACGCGCGCGCGCTCACTGCCCTGCCTCCCCGCCGCCCGCCCGAGGGCGGGCCGCTACTTGATGCCCGCCCTCGGCCGCTCCAGCTTGATCTGGCCCTGGGAGATCTCCTCCAGGGCGATAGTAACCGGCTGGGTGGACTTCGCCTCGATGGAGGGCTGCTTACCGTCCACCAGCTCCCGAGCCCTCTTGGCCGCGGCCACCACCAGCGTGTACTTGCTATCCACCTTCTTCACCAGCGCATCCAGGGACGGCTCCAACACCGCCGGTCACCCCTCCCCGCCCGTCGAAGCCAGCTCCCCCGCGGCCCTCAGCCTCCAAACCCGGCGCTTCTCCGCCCTCAACACCGCCAGGACCTCCCCCACGGCCCGGTCCAGGTCGTCGTTGACCACCAGGTAGTCGAAGCGCCAGGCCTGTCCCCATTCCCGGCTCGCCGCGTCCAGCCGGCAGGCGGTGGAGGCGGGCGAGTCGGTGCCGCGGGACCTTATCCTGTCCTCCTGCACGGCCAGCGAGGGAGGGGCCACGAACACGAAGGCCGCCTCCGGGTAAAAACGCATGAGGGTGGCAGCCCCCTGCACGTCCTTCTCCACCACCACGTCGACGCCCCGCTCCAGTAGCGATTCCATGGGCTGGCGCGGGGACCCGTACAGGTGCCCGTAAACGCGGGCCCACTCCACAAACCTCCGGGCCTCAAGCCAGCGCTGAAACTCCGCCGGGCTCAGAAAAAAGTAGTGCTCCCCCTCCTTCTCGCCGGGCCGGGGGGGGCGGGTGGTGGCAGACACGGCGTATTGCAGGCCGGGACACCGGCTGAGCAGGGCCTGGCGGAGGGTACCCTTGCCTGCCCCCGAAGGTCCGGAGAGCACCAGCAGGAGTCCCCTTCTCCCCATAGTCAGCCTCCTTTGACACCCCGGCTCCTACTCGGCGCCGGCTTCCTCGACGCCCGCTTCGCGGGTGGAGAGGCGATGGGCCACCGTCTCCGGCTGAACGGCGGACAGGATGACGTGGTCAGAGTCGGTTATGATGACCGCCCGGGTTCGGCGGCCGTACGTCGCGTCTATCAGCATGCCGCGGTCCCTGGCCTCGGTGATGATGCGCTTTATGGGGGCCGACTCCGGACTGACGATGGCAACGATGCGATTGGCGGAAACGATGTTGCCGAACCCGATGTTGATGAGTCTGATCTCCATTGCTTCCCCTCCTCGCCCGTCTTGCGCCGGCTCACTCGATGTTCTGCGCCTGCTCCCGCATCTTCTCCAGCTCGCCCTTGGCCTCCAGCACCAGGCGGATGGTGTCGAGGTCGGAGGTCTTGGAGCCGATGGTGTTTACCTCGCGGTTCACCTCCTGGAGCAGAAACTCCAGACGCCTGCCCATCGGCTCGTCCCCCTCCAGCACAGCGGCCATCTGGGCCAGGTGGCTGGAAAGGCGCACCAGCTCCTCGGCGATGCTGGACCGTTCGGCGAACAGCGCCACCTCCAGGGCCAGCCGTCCCTCGTCCGGCGTGGCCCCGGGGCCGAGCAGCTCCGCCGCGCGGGCCTTGAGCTTCTGCCGGTACTCCTCCAGCACCAGGGGGGCGCGCTCTTCAATCGCCTTCTTAACTTGTTCCAGGCACTGGATTCTATGTAACAGGTCCTCGCGGAGGGCCTGCCCCTCCCTCTCCCGCATGAGGACCACGCCGTCAAGCGCCCTGGAGACTGCGTCCATGAGGGGCGGCCACGCCGCCTCCACGTCCTGCTCCTCTTCCTCCGGCCCGAGCACCTCGGGCAGGCCCGCTATGAGCTCGATTCCCCAGCTCCCGTCGATGTCCAGATGTGACTCGAGTTCCCTCAAAGCCTTATAATATGCCATAGCCAGGCCTTTGTCAACTTTGACCCGGCGGGCGCCCTCCCCCACGTCGCGGGCCGAGACGTGGACCTCCACCCGTCCCCGGGCCAGCCTGGCCTGGACCAGCTTCCTTATCCGGTCTTCGAGGGGGGAGAACTCCCGGGGGAGCCTCACCCCCACCTCACAAAAGCGGTGGTTCAGGGACCGTACCTCGACGGTGACCGCCCTGGCCCCCACCTTGGCCTCCGACCGGCCGTACCCCGTCATGCTCCGCAGCACTGGCGCCTTCTCCCTCCAGCCCCGCCCTACTGCTCATTCCCCGCTGACTTCTACCACCGGACGGGAAACTCCTCCCGCGGCCGCGTCAGGGGTAGCGGGCGTGCGCCCGGATGCGCCCCAGCGCTTCCACCAGCCGGTCCTCGTCCACGGTGAGGGAGAGTCGCACGTAGCCCTCCCCCTCACGGCCGAAGGCCAGGCCGGGGCTGACCAGCACCCCCGCCCTCTCCAGGAGCATGCCCGCAAACGACACCGAGTTGTACTTCCGCGGCACCGGCACCCAGAGGTAGAACGTGCCACGCGGGGTGGGCAGCCTCCAGCCCAGGGCCTCCAGCCCCTCCAGCATCACGTCGCGGCGCTTCTGATAGATGGCGTTCATGCGGCTGATGAACTCCCGCGGCCGCACCCTGAGCGCCTCTTCGCCCGCGGCCTGCACCGCCAGGAACTGGCCGGAGTCGGTGTTGGTTTTGACGCGGCGCAGCGCCCCAAGCGCGTCCCGGTTCCCTACGGCAAACGCCAGCCTCCACCCCGTCATGTTGAACGGCTTCGAGAGGGAATAGAACTCCACCGCCACCTCGCGGGCCCCGGGCACCTGGAGTACGCTCGGGGCCACGTAGCCGTCGTAGGTCATCTCGATGTAGGCGGCGTCGTGGCAGAGCAGCAAGCCGTGGCGGCGGCAGAACGCCACCGCCTCCTCGAAGAACGCCAGGTCGGCCACCGCAGAGGTGGGGTTGTTGGGATAGTTGAGGAACAGCAGGGTGGCGCTGCGGCAGACGGCGTCGGGCACGGCACCGAGGTCGGGCAGGAAGTCCCGCTCGGCCCGCAGGGGCAGGGGGTAGGGCTCGCCGCCGCACAGGCGCGTCTGGACGCCGTACACCGGATAGGCGGGGTCGGGTACCAGGCTCACGTCGCCCGGGTCCACGAAGGCCCAGCAGAGGTGGGATAGCCCCTCCTTGGAGCCGATGAGCACCAGCACTTCGGAGTCGGGGTCCAGATCAACGTGGAACCTCTCGGCGTACCACCCCGCCAGGGCCTGGCGCAGAGGCTTCAGCCCCTCGTACGGCGGGTAGCGGTGGTACCCGGGCTCGTGGGCTTCACGGCACAGCCTTCGGACCACGTGCTGCGGAGGGGGCTGGTCCGGGTCGCCCACCCCCAGGTCGATGATGTCCACCCCCCGGGCCAGCGCCTGCTGACGCCTCAAATCCAGGTCGGCGAACAGGTAGGGCCCGATAGCCTTCAGACGGTCAGCCGTCCGCACCCTGACCCCCCCCTCACAGCGGCGTTTGAGCCGGGACCTACCGCGCCGCGGGGAGGTCCAGGCGGATCTCCCCACGGAACACCTCCCGGCAGGGCCCCTTGAGCCACACCTGATCCCCCTCGGGCCACTCCACCCGGAGCTCCCCCCCCGGCATCTCCACCGCCACCTGCCGCCCCACCAAGCCCTTGATGATGGATGCGACGGCGGAGGCGCAGGCCCCAGTGCCGCAGGACAGCGTGGGGCCGGAGCCCCTCTCCCACACCAGCACCCGGATGCGCCCCAGGCCTAGCACCTGCACGAACTCGACGTTGGCCCGGTGGGGGAAGACGGGGTGGGTCTCCAGGCCGCGGCCCCACTCCCCCAGCTCCACCTCGGCCAGGTCCTCCACGAAGACCACGCAGTGGGGGTTGCCCATGGACACGCAGGTGACGAAGAACTCCTTGCCCGCGGCCTGCAACCGCTCGTCCACCACCTGCTCCACGTCGCGGCCCAGCATGGGGATGTCCCGCCGGCGCAGGCGGGGGAAGCCCATCCCTACCTTGACCCACGCCACCCTGCCGCCCTCCAGCACCAGCTCGGGCGTGACCGGGCCGGCGAGAGTCTCCAGCCTCAGCCGGGTACGGCCCCCGAGCCGGCCGCGCTGGTAAAGGTACAGCGCGGAGCAGCAGGCCCCGGTGCCGCACATCTCCGCCTCGCCGCCGTCGGGGTTGAACACCCTCATGCGGAAGTCGCCCTCAGCCGAGGGGAGCAGCAGGACCACCCCGTCCCCGCCCACCCCCAGGTGGCGGTCGCACAGCGCCTGCACCACGCGGGGTAGGGCGCCCTCGTCTGGCGGCGGGTCCTCGAGCAGGTCGAGGAAGATGTAGTCGTTGCCCAGGGCCTCCATCTTGGCGAAGTGCATGCCCTCCTCCTTCCTTTACACCGCCGCTCCCCGGGCCGGCCCGTCAGGCCGATGGGGGGTGGGCCGGCGCACCCGGAAGCCGGCAAAGTGCCTGCCCAGGGCGGAAAGCCACCGCCCGGGTCCCAGCCAGGTGGTGGCCAGCATGGCGCAGGCCAGCGCCACCGCCCAGTCGGCCCAGTCCAGCGCCCGGGTGTGGAAGCCGGGCTGGAGCGGGGGAAGGTAGATGACCAGGACCAGCATGAGGGCGGAGAGCGCTACCGCCCCGACCAGATAGCGGTTGGAAGCCCAGCCCAACTCCTCCACCCCCACCCGCTCCGACCGGCAGTCGAAGACGTGCAGCAGTTGGGCCAGCACCAGGGCGGCGAACGCCAGGGTCCGGGCCTGCGCCAGCTCCTCCCCCCGGGCCATTCCCCAGAGGAAGGCTACAAGCCCCAGCCCGGCGATCCGCGCCCCCCGCAACAGTATGCGCCGGGCCAGCCCGCCGGAGAACAGGCTCTCCCCCCGCGGCCGCGGGGGACGCCGCATGACGTCGGCGTCGGGAGGCTCCAGGGCCAAAGCCAGGGCCGGCAGCCCGTCGGTCACCAGGTTCATCCACAGAAGCTGGGTGGGGAGCAGCGGCGGGGGCAGCCCCAGCAACAGGCCCCACAGCATCATCAGTATCTCGCCGGCGTTGCAGGAGAGCAGGTAGCGGATGAACTTGCGTATGTTCGAATAGACGCCCCTTCCCTCCCGCACCGCCTCCACCAGGGTGGCGAAGCTGTCGTCCGCCAGCACTACCGCCGCCGCCTCCCGGGTCACATCGGCCCCCGACCGGCCCATGGCTACCCCGATGTCGGCCTCCTTGACTGCGGGAGCGTCGTTTACGCCGTCCCCGGTCATGGCCACCACCTGGCCGCCAGCCTTGAGCGCCCTCACGATCCTGAGCTTGCAGGCCGGCGTGACGCGGGCGAAGACGTCGGCCCTGGCCACCTCCTCAACCGCGCGGCGCGCCCCAAGCGCCTCCAGCTCCGACCCCTCCACCACTCGCCCGCCCGGCTCGATCAGGCCGATCTCCTCGGCCACCGCCCGCGCGGTGGCGGCGTGGTCCCCCGTCACCAGGACGGTGCGCACCCCCGCCTCACGGCAGAGCCGCACCGACCCGGCGGTGCCGCGGCGCGGGGGGTCGGCCAGACCCATCAGTCCCAGGAAGGTAAGGGAGTCGTCCGCCTGCTCCGGCTCAAAGACGGGCCCTGGCAGATCCCGGGCGGCCACGGACAGCACCCTCAGCGCCCCAGAGGCCATGGCGGCCGCGGCTTCCAGCAGCCGGGCCCGGCCGGCCGCATCGAGCGGCAGGACCCTGCCATCGGGCGCCAGGATGCGGCTGCAGCGCGGCACCACCGCGTCCGGCGCGCCCTTGACCAGGACCCTGAGCCCCGGAGTGCCGGCGGCACCGCGCCGGCAGACCACCGCCATGCGGCGGCGCCCTGGGTCGAAGGGGATTTCGGCGATGCGCGGATGAATTCCTTCCAAGCCCGGCTGCAGCACCCCCACGCGCGCCGCCCCCTCCAGCAGGGCCGCCTCTGTGGGGTCCCCCCTGGCCTCCCAACCCCCGGGACCGGGCTGAAGGCGGGCGTCGCTGCACAGCACCGCCGCCTCCAGGGCACCGGCCAGGCAGGGGTCCAGCGGGGTGCGGGCCGGGCCCTCCGCGCCCGAAGGG
>JAIMBG010000138.1 GCA_023511555.1 Acetobacteraceae bacterium
GCTGAGAGAGCTCTCCCGCATCAGGCCTATCGCTGAGCTCAAGTCGGGGATGGCCCCTACTGAATGTTGACACGCACCCCGCCCGCCGTCCCCTTTACGCCCGCCGGTGCCTGTGGTAGAATTACACCGGGGTTTTTGCGGCAGGCGCGGGCGGGAGGTGGCGGTGTGAGCGTGGGGCGCGACAGCGTCCCGGTGGCCGTCATAGGTGGGGGCCCGGCCGGGCTCACGGCAGGGATTTACCTGGCCCGGGCCGGGCTTGGGCCTGTTGTGCTGGAGAGGGGCCTGCCCGGCGGGCAGGTGGCCCTCACCTTCCGCGTGGAGAACTACCCTGGCTTCCCTGAGGGCCTGTCCGGCCCGGAGCTGGCCTCCCGCCTGGAGTCCCAGGCCCGGAGGCTGGGCGCCCAGCTGGAGACGGCGGAGGTGGAGCGGGTGGAGCTGGGCGAGGGCGGCTTCGTCCTGCGGCTGGAGCCGGAGGGGACGCTGCGGGCCAGGGCTGTGGTGGTGGCCTCGGGCTCGCGCCCCCGGCGGCTGGGGGTGCCCGGCGAGGAGGCTCTCGGGGGGCGGGGGGTTTCGTACTGCGCTACCTGTGACGGTCCGCTGTTCTCCGGCCGCGACGTCGTGGTGGTCGGCGGCGGCGATTCCGCCCTGGAGGAGGCGCTCTATCTGGCCCGCCACGCCCGCCAGGTCACCGTAGTCCACCGGCGGGGTCAGCTCCGGGCGGCG
The DNA here is from genome assembly GCA_023511555.1 of Acetobacteraceae bacterium. Classification (GTDB taxonomy): domain Bacteria; phylum Bacillota; class Sulfobacillia; order JAIMBG01; family JAIMBG01; genus JAIMBG01. Next base: position 724 of record JAIMBG010000138.1, read on the forward strand.
GCCGTCATCCAGCAGCGGGCCCGCGCCCACCCCCGCATCCGCCTTCTCCTCAACGCGGTGGTGGAGGAGGTGCTGGGCGACGACGCTGTCGCCGGGGTGCGGGTTCGGGACCTCTCGGGGGGCGGGTCCCGCGAGCTCAAGGCCGAGGGGGTCTTTATCTACATCGGGGGGCTGCCCAACACCGGGTTCTTGCCGCCGGAGGTGAGGCGCGACTCTGCCGGCTACCTTCTTACCGGGGATGACCTTCAGACGTCGCTTTCCGGGCTGTTCGCCGCCGGCGACGTGCGCCAGAAGCGCCTGCGCCAGGTGGCCACGGCGGTGGGCGACGGTGCGCTGGCCGCCCTTGGCGCCCAGAGGTTTCTCGAGGGCCTGGACTAGAGTCTTCTTTCCAGAGGGGGGAAAGGTGTGAAGGTCCGTGACGTGGTTTACGGGGCCGTGCTTACCGCCCTGGCCATCCTGATCCCCATCTACTTCGGGTTCCTGCGGGTCTATATCCCGCCGTTCTCCGCCACCATGGCCTCCCACGTGCCCTGCATGCTGGCTATGTTCGTGAGCCCCGTGGTGGCGGCCGTCGTGGGGCTCGGCTCCACCATCGGCTTCCTTGTCTCGTCCCTGCCCCCGGTCATCGCTGCCCGTGCCTTCATCCACGTGATCTTTGGCGTGGTCGGGGCCTACCTCTATCGGGCCGGCATGAGGCCGGTAGGGGTGCTGTCAGCGGCCCTGCCCATCCACGCCCTCGGCGAGAGCCTGGTCGTGGTCCCCTTCGGGTTCCGCTTCTTCGTGCCCGGCGAGCCCTGGTACAAGTGGCCGGCGCTCTTCGTGGGCGTGGGGACCATCCCCCACCACATCGTGGACTCGCTGATCACCATGGCCATCCTGGCCCTGCTCTGGGCGGGGAGGCTGCTGCCCCGCCAGGCCGGGGGAGCGGCGCGCCGCAGGGCGGCGGCGTGACGCGGGACCCTGGGCCAGGCGCCGCCGATCGGTCGGGGCGGGGCTCCATCCCGGACCTTTCGGGGCCGGCTTCGACCCGCCCCCTGCGGGGCGGCCGGGGCCGGCCCCACCTGCTTCTCTTTTTCTGTCCCAGCCCGGCACCAAGGCTCTGAACCCCGCTGGAACCGTAAGAACCCACCCCAGCAGCCTTTCGCCGCAAGCCCGACCCGCTCGTGCTGTCAGCCTCACGGGCGCTTCCCCCTAACTTTCGGCTGACGCCTTCCGGTCCCCGGCTGTTGAATCGCCCCCGCCGCGTCTGGTAGAATGGGACGGGGGGATGGCGCGTGCAGACGGCTGAGGATCTGGCCCGCACGCTGGGGCGCATCGACGGTCGGGGCTACAAGGCCTACCAGGACATCGCGGGGAGCTACGACTTCGGGCGGTTCCAGCTCTTCATCGACCACGTCCAGGGCGACCCCTTCGCTGCCCCCACCCGGGCCCGGGTCCGGGTGGCTCAGGGGCTGGCCGGTTTCCCTCCCCGGCTCTACGCCTCCAGGGGCCGCCGCGTGGGCCTGCAGGACTACCTGACCCGCGCCTTCCTCCGCGCCGCCTCCAGGTACTTCCACCCCGGCCAGGGGACGGGGAAGAGCGGGCTGTGCACCGTGGATCGGCCCGGGCAGGAGGTGCTGGAGAGGACCTCGGCGGTGGCCGGCGAGGCCTACGTGGAGGTGCGGCTGTCGGTGGGCCTTCCCGCAGCCGGCCGCACCGTGCTCGGGGCGCGGGCCCGCGTCATGCTGTGCCGCGACCTCCCGCGGACGGTGGAAGAATCGCTGTTCTACTCCGCCCTCGACGCCGCTGCGGTCAACGCCCACGTGGAGCTGTTTGAGGACCAGGAGGCCCTGCGCTCCCAGCTCCGGGACCGGGGCCTGGTGGCGTTCGTGGGCGCGGGGGCGGTGCTGCCTCGGGAGAGCGGGGTGAGCAACCGGCCGCTTGTCGGGCCCCAGGTGGTGGCGTTTGCGCCTCCTCCCTCTCTGGAGGTGGAGTTTCAGGTGCCCAACCGGGGGCGCGTCCGGGGGATGGGCATCCCCCGGGGGGTGACCCTGATCGTGGGCGGCGGCTACCACGGCAAGTCCACGCTGCTCCGCGCCATAGAAGCCGGCGTCTACAACCACGTCGCCGGGGACGGGCGGGAGTGGGTGGTGACCGTGCCCGGGGCGGTCAAGATTCGGGCCGAGGACGGGCGCCGGGTCGCCGGCGTGGACATCACCCCGTTCATCGGCCGGCTGCCGCAGGGGGTGGACACCGCCTCGTTCTCCACCGAGGCAGCGAGCGGCAGCACGTCGCAGGCGGCCAACATAATGGAGGCCCTGGAGGCGGGGGCGACCCTGCTGCTCCTTGACGAGGACACCAGCGCTACCAACTTCATGATCCGCGACCGGCGGATGCAGGCCCTGGTGGCGAAGGACCGGGAGCCCATCACCCCCTTCATAGATAAGGTACGCCAGCTTTACCTGGAGCTGGGGGTCTCCACGGTGATGGTGGTGGGGGGGTCGGGGGACTACCTGGACGTGGCCGACACCGTCGTCATGATGGATGAGTACCGCCCCCGGGACGTGACCCGGGAGGCCAGAGAGGTAGCGGCCGCTTACCCCCAGGGCCGCCAGGCCGAGGGCGGGCAGGGCTTCGGGCGGGTGGCGGAGCGGGTGCCCCTGCCCCAGAGCTTCGACGCCACCCGGGGCCGGCGGGAGAAGGTGGGTGCGAAGGGCCGCGGCACGGTGCTTTACGGGCGCGAGGTCATAGACCTCTCCGCGGTGGAGCAGGTCGCGGATTCCAGCCAGGCGGAAGGCATCGCGCGCCTGATACACTACGCCGCCGAGAGGTACTTCGACGGCCGCACCTCCCTCCGCCGGGGCCTGGAGCTGGCCCTGAGCGACGTAGAGAGCCGCGGCCTGGAGGTGCTTTCCCCGTTTTCCGGCCACCCCGGGGACTACGCCCTGCCCCGGCTGTTCGAGGCAGCCGCGGCGGTAAACCGGCTGCGTTCACTCCGGGTGCGGCAGCACGGGCCGGCCGGGGGGTCCCCCGGTGGCCCAGAGCCCAGGTTTGACAAGCCTCTGCCCTGAAGTTATAATAGCACCGTGGGAACCCGGCGGCAGCGCCGGGGAGGGACGGGCCCCCGCCGGGGCCCATGACAGGGAAGGAGACGGGAAGCCCATGCAGCAGCGAAGTGTGGCCTTCCTCCTGGTGATCGTGATCCTGGTGGCCGCTGCCGTGTACTGCTTTCTCTTCCCCAACCCCCTGGCTCAAAAGCCCATCTACTCTTACATCAACCTGGGCCTGGACCTGCGCGGCGGCACCCACGTGGTGCTGGAGGCCCAGGAAACGCCCGAGACCCCGGTCACCGACGACGCCATGAGGCAGGCGCTCAGCATCATTAGGTTCCGGGTGGACAAGCTGGGCGTGTCCGAGCCCATCATTCAGAGGCAGGGCGACCGCCGCATCATCGTGGAGCTGGCGGGGATCAAGGACCCCGAAGAGGCGGTCAAAATGGTGGGCAAGACCGCCATGCTGGAGTTCAAGGATGAGGCCGGCAAGGTGATCATCACCGGCCGCGACCTGGTCAAGGCTGAGGCCGTGATAGACCCGATGAACCAGCCCGTGGTAGTGCTTACGCTCAAGCCGGAGGCCAAGAAGGCCTTCAGCGAGGCGACCACGGCCAACGTGGGCAAGCCCATCATGATCTACCTGGACGAGGAGCTGGTCCAGGCGCCGCGGGTCCAGGAGGCGGGCATCGAGGAGCCCCAGATAACCGGATACGAGAAGCTGGAGGAGGCCCAGCGCGTGGCGGTGCTGCTGAATTCCGGCGCGCTTCCCGTGCCCCTCAAAGTGGTGGAGAACCGCATCATCAGCGCCACCCTGGGCAGGGACTCCATCCAGGCCAGCAAGGTGGCGGCGGTCGCGGGCTGCGCTGCCGTGGCCCTGTTCATGCTGGCGTTCTACCGGTTCCCCGGGGTGATCGCCGTTTTCGCCCTGTTGGTCTACGTGCTGCTGCTGATGGGTTCGCTGGCCGGAATCAAGGCCGCGCTCACGCTGCCCGGCATAGCCGGCATCGTGCTCTCGGTGGGCATGGCGGTGGACGCCAACGTGCTTATCTACGAGCGCATCAAGGAGGAGGTGCGGTCGGGCAAGACGCTGCGGGCGGCCGTGGACGCCGGGTTCAGGAACGCGCTGCGCGCCATCGTCGACTCCAACGTGACCACGCTGATCGGCGCCGGCGTTCTGTTCTACTTCGGCGCCGGCCCCATCCGGGGGTTTGCCGTGACGCTGTCTTTGGGCATCGTGATGAGCATGATCACCGCCGTGCTCTTTACCCGCGTGATGCTGAGGCTGCTAATGTCCTCAGGAGTCATCCGCACTGCCAGGGTGTTCACCCGGGTGCCGGGAGGTGAGCGGGCGTGAGGCGGCGGGTGAAGTTCGCGGGCTGGCGTCACTACTGGTTCGGGCTGAGCGGCGCCATGCTGCTGGTGGCGGTGGTCTCGCTCCTGGTGCAGGGGCTCAACCTGGGCATCGACTTCACCGGCGGGTCGCTGATGAACCTCACCTTTAAGGAGCCGGTGACGACCTCTCAGGTCCGCTCCGCGCTGCAGCCCTTTGGACTGGAGATGAGCGTGATCACCATCGACCAGAAGGACCCGACCCAGGTGATGGTGCGCACCCACACGCTCACCGAGGAGGAGCGGCGGGACGTCGTGGCCGCGCTGGGCAAGAACGTCGCCGAGATCACCGCTGAGGACGTGCACCTGGTGACGCCGGTGGTGGCCAAGGACCTGGTGCAGCTGGCGATGATGGCTCTGCTCATCGCGTTCGTGGGCATGCTGGTTTACATCACCTTCCGGTTTGAGATCAAATACGCCGTGCCGGCGATCCTGGCCCTGCTCCACGACGCCACAATCACCCTGGGGTTCCTGTCGGTCACCCGGATCGAGCTTTCCAGCGCGTTCGTGGCCGCCATCCTGACCATCGTCGGCTACTCCATCAACGACACCATCGTGGTCTTCGACCGCATCCGGGAGAACCTCAAGTACTCCAGGAAGGAGGAGCTGGGCGACCTGGTGGACCGCAGCATCTACGAGACCCTGCCTCGGACCATCAACACGGTGGTGACGACGCTGCTCGCCATCGCGGCGGTCTACCTGTTCGGAGGGCAGACCACCAGGCACTTCGCGCTCACCCTGATGGTGGGCATCGCGCTGGGCACCTACTCCTCCTTCTTCGTGGCCACCCCGCTGTGGTACGTCTGGAAGGCCAGGGAGCCCCACTACCGCCGCCAGGCCCGCACCCCCGAGGCTCCGGCCCGGGCCGAGGGCCGTCCGGTGGCGGTGGGGGTGACCCCTGCGGCCGCGCCAGAGCGCGAGGGGCGCGCCGCCGGCGCCGGCCGCCCCCGGGCGGGGACGGCCCTGCCTGCGGGGAGCGGGGCGCACGCCGCAGGTGCCGGCCAGGCGCTGGCCGGGGCCGGGCGGGGCGAGGCGCACCGGGGCAGGAAGGGGAAGAAGGGCAGGAAGGGCAGGAAGGGCGGGAGACGTCGGTAGCAGGGCCCCGGGCCGGCAGGCGTGCGGCCCACGCGGCGCGCCCGATGTGAGTAAAGTTTTTCGTGGGGGGCTAAGGGAGAAAGAGGGAAGAGAGGGCTCGCTCTTGAAGGGGTGTTAGTAG
>JAIMBG010000139.1 GCA_023511555.1 Acetobacteraceae bacterium
TCCCCCCTCCGCCTCGGCCGGCCCGGCTTCGTCAGGCCCGGCGCGGGCACAGCCGCGGCCCGCCCCGGGCCCAGCTCGGCCGCGGCGCGGAGCCGCGAGGCCTTGATCCCACGGCGTTACTATGATACCATATACTTCCAGTAACTGCTGTCGAAAACGGGAACCGGCGGCGGGGAACCGGCAGCGGCGGTTCGACGGCGGTATACATGATGGCGGGTGGGCCCGGTACCGTGTTGCCCCAGGGCCAGGGGCCGGCCAGCCGGGAGGCAGGAGCCAGGCTCGATCACGGCGGCCGTGGGGCGGCTCCATCCGACGTTGGTGAGGCTGTCGCCGCCCGCGCCTGGGGGTGGAACGGGCAGCGGGGCCCTCCGGCAGAGAGCCCCGCCGTCCTGGCGGCCTCCTTCTCATTGCGTTGGCCCTATCCCTGCGTGTCGGCCGGGCGATCGCGGGGTGCCGGGAGTCCCCCCGGTTGCAGCGACCGGCCCCCCCACGGCGGCAGGCGACGGTGCAACTTCACCCGCCGCCCCCTGAAGACGACTGCGGGCAAGCGGCGCGCCCCCCGCTGTTCAGCGGCGGCAGTGCCAGCGGGCGGCCCGCGGTGCAGACGACAAAGGGCGCCGCCGGCATCCAGCCGGCGGCGCTGAAGAAGCGGGTTGTCCGTGCGCTCCTCTGTCCCCGACGCGGCCCTACCGCAGGGGCGGCTTCCAGCCGGCGGGCGCCATGCAGTCGCTGAGGTCGAAGGTCGCCAGCCGCTCCAGGTCCACCACCATCTCGTCGCTGGTGTATATCTTCTTAGGCACCGGCTCGCCCCTGACGGCCTTGAACGCATACATGACGCTCATCCGGGCCAGCTTGACCGGCTGACACGGGACCAGCCCGGTTATCCAGCCTTCCCTCATGTACTTCATGTCCTCGTCGTGGATGTCGACGGAGGCTATGACCACCTCGCCCGGCTTGAACCCGGCCGCCTTGAGCGCCTCGGCTGCTCCCATGGAGGCTACGGCGCCGCCGGCATACACGCCCTTGATGTTCTTGCCGTGGGCCTGGATGTAGTCCTCCATTATGCGGCGGGCCTCAACAATGTTCTGAGGATGCCACTGCTCGGCGAGGATCTTGATGCCGGGGTAGCGGGCGAACTCGTCGTGCGCCCCCCGGGCGCGCTCCATGAACAGGTCGGCGCCGCCCGGCCCCTTGAGCATGACCACGCCGCCCTGGCCGTTGAGCCGGCGGGCAATGAAGTCGGCCACCGACAGCCCTACGTTGTAGCTGTTCTCGCTGATTTCAATGGTGGTGGCCGTCTTCACCAGCACGTCGTCGTTGACGACCTTGATGCCGGCCGCCATGGCCTTGTTTATCACGGGAACCAGGGCCTCGCGGTTGGTGCAGGTGAGGACGATGGCGTCAACCTTGCGCTGAATAGCGTCCTCCACCTGGGCGATCTGCTTCTCGGAGAACTCGTAGCCGCCGGCGTCGTAGAGCTCCACGACCACGTCGTACTCCGGGTACCTGGTCTCCAACTGTTTTTCGGCCTCGATGTAGCCGTAAGACTTGTTCTGGAAGTAGGGGTCGCCTGCGTTGGAGATGCACACCGCTATGGTGACCTTCTTCTTCTCCGGCTCCTGCGGGGCCGTACCGGGCGCGGCCTCCTTCTTCGCACAGGCGGTGAGGAAGAGGGAGGCCACCAGGAGCAGAGCCATCGCCGCGACCACCCAGCGGCCAAACCCTGACTTCACGGCAATTCCCCTCCCCATTTAGTAGGCTGCAAGCCGCCCGAAGACCGCCCAAGGCCAAGGCTGCTGCCGCTTACCCCCGGTACCACCTCCTCTGCCCGCCCGGGCTCGCCGGAACTAGCGCTGCCGCCACACGCTGACCAGGACGGCGATGAGGATGGTGAAGCCGATGATCATCTGCTGGACGAAGCTGGACACGCCCAGGATGTTGAGGCCGTTGTTCAGCACCCCTATGAGCAGCACGCCGAACAGGGTACCCACCAGGCTGCCGCGCCCTCCGAACAGGGAGGTGCCTCCGATACAGACCGAGGCGATAGATTGCAGCTCCAGGTTGCTGCCCAAAAGGGGCTGGCCGGAGTTCACCCGGGCCGCCAGCAGCACGCCTGCCAGCCCGGTGAGCAGGCCGGCGTAGGTGTAGATGTACACCTTGTTCCTCTCCACGGGTATGCCTGCCCACCGCGCGGCCGTCTCGTTGCCGCCTATGGCGTAGGTGTAGACCCCCAGCCGGGTGCGGGTGAGTATGAAGTAGGTGGCCAGAAAGCCGGCCAGGGCGAATACCACCATGACCGGCACGCCCCCCAGGGTGCCGCTGCCCAGCCAGGAAAACCACTTGGACTCCAGGCCGAACACGGGCACGCCCCCGGTGTAGGTGAGCGCGGCCCCTCGGGCCACCGACATCATGCCCAGGGTGACGATGAAGGGGGGCAGCCGCAGAAGCGCGATGAGCAGGCCGCTGGTCAGGCCGAAGGCCACCCCCACCCCGATTCCCGCCAGCACCCCCGGCACCCAGCCCTGGGCCTTGATTATGGTGGCCGCCACCACGCTGACGAAGGCCACCACCGCCCCCGGGGAAAGGTCGATGCCGCCGCTTAAGATCACCATGGTCTGCCCCCAGGCGACCAGGGCCATGGCGGCGGTCTGGCGGCCGATGTTGGCCATGTTCTCCAGCCTGAGGAAGTGGGGCGACATCAGGGAGAAGAAGGTGGAGATCGCCACCACCGCCATGGGCACGCCCACGGTTTCCCAGGGCATGTCCCGCAGCCACTGGCGGGCTCTGACCGCCCCGGCGAGCGCAGCCCCCCGGCTGCCGTCCCTCTCTGCTCTCACCCGCTGCACCTCCCGTTGCTGGGGCGCCGCTCTGGAGCGCACCCGAAGGGGAAGAGCCCGTGCCGCCGTCGCCCGGCCGCCTCACCAGCGGACGGCCAGGCGGCGTCCTACCCCTCCAGGGCGTCCGCCAGCAGCCTCTCGGGCTCTACCCTCCCGCGGCTGTACTCGCTGACCAGGCGGCCCTTGCGCAGCACCAGGATGCGGTCGGACATCCCCAGGATCTCCTTCATGTCGGAGGAGACCATGAGGATCCCCGCCCCCGCCCGGGTCAGCTCATTCATGAGGTTGTATATCTCCACCTTGGTGCCGACGTCTATGCCCTGCGTAGGCTCGTCGAACATGAACAGGCGCGCCTTGGAGCACAGCCACCGGGCCAGCACCACCTTCTGCTGGTTGCCGCCGCTGAGCGACGACACCCGGGTCCTGATGCTGGGGGTGCGTATGCCCAGGCGCTTGACGTAGGCGGTGGCGGTGGCGCTCATCTGCCGGTGGTCCAGCAGCCACCGCCGCAGCGAGGCCAGCACGATGTTCTCCCGCACGGAAAGGAGAAGCAGCAGGCCCTGGGCGCGCCGGTCCTCGGGCAGGAACCCCATGCCCAGGCCGACCGCCACGCAGGGGTTGGCCACCTCCACCCGGCGGCCGTCGAAGTAGATCGACCCGGCGCTGGGCCGCGCCACGCCGGATATGGCTTTAATCAGCAGGGTGCGGCCAGCCCCCACCAGTCCCATGACGCCTACAACCTCGCCCCGCCGGACGGTGAAGCTCACGTCCTGCAGCCGGTCGCCCACGGTGAGCCCCTCCACCCGCAGCAGCTCCGGGCCGGGCTCCATCTCCGCCTTGGGGAAGAGCTCGCCCAGCTCGCGGCCGACCATCATCTTGATCATCCCCTCCACGGGAAGGCCGGCCACCGGCTGGGTGCCCACCCGGATACCGTCCCTCAGCACCGTGACCCGGTCGGCTATCTCCGGGACCTCCTCCAGCTTGTGGGTGATGTAGATGATGGCCTTGCCCTCCGCCCTCAGCCGGCGGAGGAGGGTGAAGAGCCCCTTTTGCTCCTCGCCGAACAGCTTGTCGGTGGGCTCGTCCAGGATCAGCACGGAAGGGTCGGCGGAGAGCGCCTTGGCTATCTCCACGAGCTGCTGCTGGGCCGCGCCCAGGGACGCCACCCGGGCGCGGGGGCTGACGTTTGCCCCGGCCAGCTCCAGGTAGCTGAGCGCCCTCCGGCGCCGCTCGCGGCGGTCGATCCAGCCCAGGCCGGGGAAGGGGCTGGGCTCCCTGCCCAGAAACATGTTCTCCTCCACACTGAGATCGGGAACCAGGGAGAGCTCCTGGAATACGGTGGCCACGCCCAGGCGGCGGGCGAAGAGCGGGCTGTACTCGGTCACGCTCTTTCCCCCGATGGACACGCTGCCCGAGTCGGGGGGCCAGACGCCGCTTATCACCTTAATGAGGGTGGACTTCCCCGCGCCGTTCTCCCCTAAAAGGGCGTGGATCTCTCCTGCCTTAACGGTGAAGTCGACGTGGGAGAGGGCGGTGACGGCGGCGAACCTCTTGGTCACATTGTCTGCCGCTACCGCCCACTCAGCCGAAGCCACGGCCAGCCCTCCCCCCTGGCTGCTCCCGGCGGCCCCTCGGAATCCCGGCGCGGCCCCGGCTCCCCCAAACGGGGCCGCGCGCGCCGGGCCTTCAGCTCAGGAGCCGCTCGTCGAACGGCAGCCGGGACATCACCCGGCAGCCGGACTCTGTCACCGCCACCATGTCTTCCAGCCTCACTCCCGCACCGCCCGGCACGCCGGGGATCCAGATGAGGGGCTCGAGCGCCAGGACCATGTTGGGCTCCAGCACCACGTCTTCCGCGCCGGGCATGGTCTCGCCCAAGAAAGGCGACTCCGCCGGGGCGCAGCCCACGCCGTGGCCGATGAACAGGTCGATGAAGCGGTCGCCCAGGCCGTGGGCACGGGCCCGGTCCCGGATGGCCCGCGCCACCTCAGAGCAGCGGACGCCGGGGCGGATGGCCTCTATGCCCGCCTGGAGCGCCTCGTAGACCGCGCGGTAGACGCGCTTTTGCTCCGGAGACGGCCGCCCGCAGATCACGGTGCGGCCCACGTCGGCAAAGTAGCCGCTCCAGTAGGCGCCTACGTCGATGAACACCAGGTCGCCCCAGCGGATGAGCTTGTCGGTGGAGAACCGGGTGGGAGGGCACATCCGTTCGCCCGAGGCCACGAACGGGCTGGCGGTGTGGCTCAGCTCCCCGCCCAGCCGGAAGAGCACCCGCAGCGCCTCGCCGGCCACCTCGCACTCCCGGGCCCCGGGCGCTACCGCTTTGATGGCCTCCAGCAGCACGCTGTCGGCCAGCGCCGTGACCTCCTCCAGCACGGCCAGCTCCTCAGGGAGCTTCACCCCGCGGACCCGGTTCAGGAGCGAGTCCCCGTCCGCCCACTCCACGCCGGGAAGGTGGCGGTCCAGCGCCTGCCTTTGCAGAAAGCTGAGGGCGTCGACGGCTACCCGGCCCCGGGCCACGCCGTGGCGCTCGAAGACAGGAAGGACCTTCTCCTTCACCGCCCGGTCCACCAGGCCGGGCTCGTCCAGGATGGGGATGGGGTGAAACTCCTGTATCCAGTCCATGCCCTCCCGGGCCCGGACCAGGTCGCCGCTGCTCACGAAGACCACCGGCTGGCCCTCGCGGTGGAGGAACACCCCGTAGGTAGTGCAGGCACGGAACTGCAGCATGATGGCCCGGAGCGAGGTGAGGTAGCGCACGTTCTCGTCGCGCCAGAGGAAGGCGGCGTCCAGCCCGCGCTCGCCCAACGCCCGCCTGACCGCTTCGACCCTTCCTGCCCTCAGCGCGGCGAAGTCGATGCGCCGCTCCCAGTCCGCCTGGGACTGGCCGCGGGAGAAGGTGGGGGCTGAGGCGCTGCTTTTCACGTGTGCTGCAGCCTCCTTGGGACCTCAGGCCCGATTGGGTGCGGGGCTGGGCCGCCCCGAGGCTGTAGGGCGCAGGCCCGGCCGGACCCGGCCCACGACCCGCGGCGCAGCACCATGGCTTGCCGCGCCCCGCGGCAGCGGAGGCGAAGCACCGCTGCCCGCGCCCCCCACCGGGAGCCGACGTGGTCCGGCCGGCAAGCCTCGCCACGTGCGGCCGCGTCCGCGCGGGAGACCGGCGGCCCAGCCTGCCTGCTTTAGAGGCGCGACAAAGGCTGCGAGCGCTGCGGCGATTAGTGCTGGACGGATGATTGGGTGGGCGCCCGGTAGCGCCGCCGTTGGTCTGATAAGCAGACTATCCGCTACCCAGGGTGTGTGTTCGACATACCACGACAGATTTCCTGCTTGGCAGGGAGGTAAGGGCAGGGACAGGCGACGGAGGCCGAACTGCAGCACACCCCCGGCACTGGGGCGTCCGGGGGTCGGCCGTCGGCAGAACGCCCCTGGACCCCTGGGGGGTGCTGGGAGCGGCGCGGACGGTGCCGCAGTGGGACGTTGACTCAGAGCGGGAAGGGGCAGGGGAGGGAGGGCGGCTGTTTGT
>JAIMBG010000140.1 GCA_023511555.1 Acetobacteraceae bacterium
GCCTGGGAGCGCTACGCCTACCTTTAATCGGAAGAGGAGCTGAAGGGATGGGTTGTCAAGATCCTGGGCCTCGCCGAGGCCAGCGAGAAGATCTTTGCCGTGTTCAACAACCACTACGCTGGCTATGCGCCCCGCAACGCCCGGATGCTGCGGGAGCTTCTGGCCCAGGCCTCCGGGGTGAGGCCGCCCGGCGGGGCGGAGGAGGTCAGCCCCACGCCCTGATCGTCCTGGTGCGGCACGGGGAGTCGGCCTGGAATCGGGAGGGCAGGCTTCAGGGGCACGGGGACGTGCCCCTGACGGAGGCCGGCCTGAGACAGGGCGAGATGGTGGCCCGCCGGCTGGCCGGGCGGGGGGCGGCGGCGCTCTACACCAGCGACCTGGGCCGGGCCCGGGACATGGCGGAGAAGATAGGGGCCCTGGCTGGGCTGGAGCCCATCCCCCTCCTCGATCTCCGCGAGCTGGACGTGGGGCGCTGGCAGGGCCTCGCCTGGGAAGAGGTGTCGGCCCGCTGGCCGCGCCGGCTCCGGGCCTGGGTTGCCGGCCGGCCTGGGGCGGGGCCCCCGGGCGGGGAGACGCTGGGCCGGCTTGCGGCCCGGGCCCGCCGCGTCATGGACGGGCTGTCCCTGAGGCACCCCGGGGAGACGGTGCTGGTGGTCACCCACGGCGGCCTCATCCGCGTTCTGATTGCTGACATGCTAAGGGTAAGCCCCGGCAGGCGCTGGGGGTTCCGCCTGGACAATGGCGGCATGACAGTGGTGGAGTGGGGTCCGGGGCACCGGCGGCTGGTGTGCCTGAACGACACGTGTCATCTCGCCGGCCCCGGGGAGGCGGGTCTGGCAGGACGCCCGGGGGAATATGCTGGCCCCGGGTGAGGGACGTGCCGGGCAGAGGAGTCCTCTGGCGCAACCTGGGGGCGGGCGCGGCCGGCACCGCCGTTGGGGCGGCGCTGCTGCTCCTGGGCCTTGCGGTTCGCGAGGGGCGCGCGGCGCAGGCGGTGAGCGTGTGGAGGGCGGCGGTGGGCCCCGCCCTGGGCGGCTTCCTGCTGTTTTGCGCCCTGGTCGGCGGGACCGCCTTTGTGCTCTCGGTGCCCTGCCTTCGGCTGGCCGCACCCTGGCGGATCCTGGGGGCAATGCTGGCCGGGGGAGTGGCTGGGCTGGGTTGGGTGGTGGGCGGACTGGCCCTTGACCCGCGGCTGGCCGCCGCGACCCACCTGCCCGGGGGGCTATACGGCCGGCTGAGGTTCGCCGCCTGGGAGGTGGGGCTGATCGGGGCTGCGTTCGCCCTGGGAGGCCTGGCCACGGGGGCCTTGGCCCGCCGCTGGCCTCCGCGGCCCCGACCCTCGGCGCCGGAGGCGGTCCAGGGGGAGGAAAACCCCGTCGGGGATGGAATACTGCTCAACGTAGGCGGCGCGCGGCCTGGAGGGGTTGCCGGTGCTGATACTGCTCACCAACGACGACGGGGTCCGGGCCGAGGGCATCTGGGCGCTTTATCGCGAGCTGGCCTCCTGGGCGGAGGTGACGGTGGTGGCGCCGGACGTAGAGCGGAGCGCCACCGGCCACGCCCTTACCATAGACCTCCCCCTGCGTGCCGAGCGGGTGGACCTGGGGCCGGGGCGGGGCCCGGCGTGGGAGGTCAGGGGCACGCCGGCTGACTGCGTGAAGCTGGGGGTGCGGACGGTGCTCAATCGCGCGCCCGACCTGGTGCTCTCCGGCATCAACCGGGGCTCCAACCTGGGGGTGGACGTGTTTTACTCCGGCACCGTGTCGGGAGCCATCGAGGGGGCGCTGTTGGGCATTCCCTCGGTGGCCCTCTCCCTGGCGGGCAGGAACGATCCCCTGGACTACCGGCCGGCGGCCCGGTTCGCCCGCTGGCTGGCCGCCAGGGTGGTCGAAAGGGGTCTTCCCTCCGCCTGCCTCTTGAACGTGAACGTCCCGGCGGTCACGGAGTCAGAGCTGGCAGGGGTGGCGGTCACCCGGCTGGGCCTGAACAGGTCTTACCGGGACAGCTTCGAGCGCCGGCTCGATCCCCGTCGGCGGGCATACTACTGGCTGGTAAGCCAGCCGGAGGAGGGCGACTGGGAGGCGGACACCGACATAGGGGCGGTGCGCTCCCGTCGGATCTCCGTCACCCCCCTCCACATCGACCTCACCTGCCACCGGCTCCGCCAGGAGCTCTCGACCTGGGACTGGCCGCTTCCCGGCCGCGCAGGGGACCGGGGCGAGGGGGGCGGGGACGGATGACCCGCCTGGGGCTGGTGACAGATCCCCGCTACCTGGAGCACGAGACGGGCGGCCACCCCGAGTGCCCGGAGAGGCTGGTGGCGATAGAGAGCCTCTTCCGGGAGCGGGGCGTGGAGCGAAGGGTGGAGGCCATCCCGCCCCGCTCCGCCACCTTGGAGGAGGTGGCCGCCGTCCACAGGCCCGATTACATCGAGGGTCTGAGGCGGTTCTGCGCCTCGGGGGGCGGGGCCCTCAACGTGGACACCGTGGTCAGCCGCCGGTCGTTTGAGGTGGCCCTCCTCGCTGCGGGCGGCGTGTTCAGCGCCGTCGACGCAGTGTTCCAGGGGGCGGGCCCGGCCCTGTGCCTGGTCCGGCCTCCCGGCCACCACGCCGAGGCCGGCGCTGGCATGGGCTTCTGCCTGTTCAACAATGTCGCCCTGGCGGCCCGATACGCTCAGCGCCGCCACAACGCCGGGCGGGTGCTGGTGGTGGACTGGGATCTCCATCATGGAAACGGCACCCAGCACGCCTTTTACGATGACCCCACCGTCTTGTATTTTTCCCTCCACCAGAGCCCGGCCTACCCGGGGACGGGGCAGATTTTTGAGGTGGGACGCGGCGCGGGGGAAGGCTATACCGTCAACGTGCCTCTGCCGCCGGGCTCGGGGGACGACGCGGTGCTGGCCGCGCTCGGCGGCATCATGGCCCCCGTCGCTCGATGCTTCAAGCCCGACCTGGTGCTGGTCTCAGCCGGCCAGGACGGGTACTTCGCTGACCCTCTGGGGTCGCTGCTGCTGACGGTCGAGGGCTTTGGGCGCATGGCGGCCCTGGTCGGCGGGCTTGCGGCGGAGCTCTGCCGGGGGCGCGTGGTCGCGGCCCTGGAGGGCGGCTACCACCTGGGCGGGCTGCCGCACTGCGTTCTGGCGGTGGCGGACGGGCTGGCGGGATGGGGGCTGAAGGTCGAGGAGCCTCTCTCCCCGCCGCCGAAGCCCGGCATCTCTCCGGGGGCCTTGGCCCACCTCGACCAGGCCCGGTCGGTGCACGGCAGATTTTGGCCGGTGCTGCGCACCTCCAGCGCATAGAGCGAGGCGGCGCTGGCGGGGATGGAGGGGACGGCGCGCGGGCATAATACCACCGACTCAGAGGAAAGGAGGAGGTGTGTGCCCATGGCGGCTCGCCGGCGCAGGCACGTCCTTCCCGAAGCTGAGTCAGCGCTGGACGACGTCAAGTACGAAGTCGCCCGGGACCTCGACCTCGACGACGACATCCGCCGCCGGGGGTGGGAGAACATGACCACCAGGGAGGCGGGCAAGGTAGGCGGCCACATGGTAAAGCGGATGATCCGCTTCGCCGAAAGCCGCCTGGCCGAGCAGGCTCGTCGCCGGGAGGGCGAGGCCCAGCCGGAGCAGGCATCGCGGAAGCAGCGACAGCGCTAGTTCCGGGCGGGGAGGCAGGCCTCTGCCTCCCCGCGTACATAGCGGACAGCCGCTGCGGCGGACCGGGCGGGGTACGCCTCCCTGGGAGAGTCAGCGCTGGAGAGGGCTACAGCCTGGAGCGGGGCATAAAGGCCGGGGCGCCGGACATAGACTGGAGCAGGGCCCAGGTCTGGCGCGAGGGGGGTCTTAGCCGTGCCCGCGACGGGCGGCACTCTTACCGGTCCTGCACCTAGCCGTGGATTCCGTGCCCTGCCGGTGTTGGCGGGCACTGTGCTGGCGGGGCTGCTCTGGCTGGTGCTTTCGCTGGTGGTGGCGGCGGTGCTGTGCACCACGCCGGTGGGCGAGCGTTCCCTGCCCGTCATGGCGGCTGCCGTGGCCTGCGTGAGCGTGTTCGCCGGCGGGGTGTTTGCCGGGCGGCGTGCGGGAGTTGCTGGCTGGGCCCACGGGGGCGCGGTAGGGGTGCTGGCCGCGCTTGTGGCCTGGGTGGTGGGGGCGGCGTTCTCGCTCCCCGGGTCGTGGGCATGGCTTCCGCTCCGGCTTGTGTATGGGTTCCTGGCGGGGGCGGCGGGCGGGGTCTTCGGCGCCAACATATAGGGCCGCGGGAGGGGCGGGCACTGGCCGTGGATCGGAAGGGGTTGGCCGCAGTTCGTCCATGCCACTGAAGGGGGAGGCGGCATGCGCAGGCTCGGTCTGGCCTTGAGTGGCGGCTCGGTGCGGGGCGTCGCCCATGTGGGCGTACTCAAGGCCTTGCGCGACGCAGGGATCGAGTGGCACTGCGTGGCGGGCACCAGCAGCGGGGCCATCGTCGCCGCGCTGGCGGCGGCGGGCGTGGGGCCCGACCGGTTGGAGGAGCTGGCCAGCGGGCTCAGGTGGCACCACCTGAGCGACATAGCCTTTTCCCGCTGGGGACCGGTGGACAACCGCAAGCTGAGGGCGCTGCTGGATCAGCTCCTTGAGGGGCGGGAGTTCAAGGACCTTCCCCGGCCGCTGGCGGTGGTGGCTACCGATCTCCTTACCGGAAGAGAGGTGGTGATCCGCGAAGGCAGCGTGGCCCACGCCGTGCAGGGTAGCTGCGCGGTGCCCGGCGTGTTCAGGCCGGTTCGCTGGCGGGACAAGCTCCTGGTGGACGGGGGAATCACCACCAACCTACCCACGCGGCCCTGCCGGGCCATGGGCGCCGATGTGGTGCTGGCGGTCGACCTTACCCCTCAGCCCGGCCCTGTGCCCGAGCCGCGGAACGTGATCCAGATACTGCTGAGGGCATTGGACATCATGCAGCGCGCGAACGTGGCGCGGGACGCCGAGGAGGCGGACATACTGCTACAGCCCCGCGTGGGCCACTTCGGGCACCTGGACCTGTCCCGCTGGGCCCAGATCGCCGCGGAAGGGGAGAGGGCCGCCCGGGAGGCGCTCCCCGCCATCCGGGCGGCGCTGGGGCTGTCCCCCGCTGAGGCTTCCATCGCAGCCGGGGCCGCGCGCCAGGCGGGGGCTGGGCCCGAATCCGCCGCGAACACGGCCCAGGCTCAGGTTCAGGCCGCAGCCGGGGGCCCGGCCTCCTCGGCCGCGGCCTGGCCCCCGCGCCGAGGCCCCTCCTGAAGGGTTTCGGGTCTCGGCGACGTGCCCGCGAGAGTGGGGGCGGCGAGGCCGCCCCCTGGACCTGCTCAGAGGTCCCCGTCCGAGGCCAGGGCCTGCTCGGCGTACCGGATCATGACGCGCACCATCCGGCCGCCGATCTTGCCCCCCACCCGGCCGCAGTCGCGGCTGGTCATCTCCGGCCAGCCGCGCCGGCGGATGTCCTCGAGGAGGCCCAGGTCCTGGGCCACCTCGTACTTAAATCGGTCGAGGACCTCCTCGGGGAGGATCCGGGGTCCCGTCCGGCGTCTCGAGGCGAACTGAGCCATGCAGCCCACCTCCCTTTCCTCCCGCCACTATTATGCCTGCCCGGCCGGCGCCGGGATGCTGGTGTTCTGTTTCCCGCAAAGTAACCGCCGGGATGGCGGGGCAGCGGCCGGCAGGGTTGCCCTTGACCGTCAAAGCGCATCGAAAGACATCGAAAGAGCTACGCGGCCCCAGGGCCGCGCGCTGCTCACTCTCCCTGTGCCGTTGCGCCAGAGTCTGGCTACGGTCCGCATCCGCCCGTCCCTTCAGCCCCGCCGCCACCCTTCTGCCTGTTTGGGGAGCCGTCTGCGCCCTTGGGGCGGCAGTCGGTGAGGAAGTATCCCAGCAGGGTAGCCAGCCCGACGAACATTGGGATCAGCCCGCCCAAAAGCCACGGTCCGAAGCCGAGCGTCAGCAGCCCGAGGGTTAGCGCCAGGCCCACGGCCGTAGTGATGAGGCCGCCGTGCAGCCGGCTCCGTCTGTCCCGCAGCTCGGGAGCCGTCGCCTCTGCTGCCTGGTGGGGCGCGATGCCCCTCTGGATCATCGCCATGTGCTCGCGGTGCTTAAGATAGCGCATCAAGAACACAAACCCCAGGACCAGGGCGAGTACCAGGACAGGGAAGAGCACCCCCACTGCCGATACGAGGCTCATTGCTTCACCCCCGCCCGAATGTAGACTGCTCCGATAGCGGTCTCGATAGTTATCTGCCCGACCGGGGAGCCGCTTCCTACGCGTCCCGCGCTATACGGCAAATCGGTATCAAACTGCTGTCCCGGCCTGTGGGTATGCAGCTCCAGCTCGTAGGCCCGGTCCTCAGGCAGATAC
>JAIMBG010000141.1 GCA_023511555.1 Acetobacteraceae bacterium
CCCCTTCGTGGGCCCGGAAGCCCGGGCCTCAGGCCTTGAACCGGGGGGTGGGAGGGTGCGGCTCAAGGCGGAGCACCTGGTCCTGGCCGGTCTAGTGGTGCTGGCCGTGGTGCTGGAGCAAGGGGTCCTGCCGTTCGTGGCCTGGCGTGGCGTCAAGCCCGACCTCACCCTGATCCTGGCCGTTCTTGCCGGCCTGGTCTTCGGCTCCCGTGCGGGCGCGACGGTGGGCGCCTGCGCCGGGCTGCTGCAGGACCTGCACCTGGGGCGGTATTTGGGGCTGGCGGCGACCGGCCACATGGCCGCCGGGTTTCTGGCCGGGCTGGCCGAGCGGCGGCTGTTCAAGGAGAATCTGTGGGTTCCTCTGCTGGCCGGGGGATTGGCCACGGTGGTGAACGAGGGCGTGACCCTGCTGCTGCTCAGGCTGGTGGGGACGAGGCTGGCCTTCGGTCCGGCCCTGGTCCGGGTGGTGCTGCCGTCGGCGCTCTACAACGCCCTTCTGACGCCGGTGCTGTACTGGCCGTTCGTCCGGCTCAACGCCAGGCTGGGGCGCCATCCCCCCGCCCCAGCCGGGGATTAGCGGACGGGGCTGGTCAAGGGGCGAGTTTTGGTTTTGGAGGGTGGCCGGCGTGGACGAAAGCCCGGTTAGACGGCGGCTGTGGGCCTTCCTCCTGGCCGTGGCGGCGTCCTTCCTGGTGCTGGTAGGCCGGCTGGGGCACCTCCAGCTGGTTCTCGGGGCCCAGTTCGAGGAGCTGTCGCGGGGGAACCGCCTGCGGCTTTTGCCGATCAACGCCCCCCGCGGGGAAATACTGGACAGCGCCGGCCGCGTCCTGGCCTCCAGCCGGCCGGCGTTTACCGTCTCTCTGGTTCACCTGGGCACGGAGAACCTGGGCCCCACCCTGGCCCGGCTCAGCGAGATTCTGGACGTGCCCCGGGAGGAGCTGGAGGCGAAGATAAAGGCCCAGCGGTCCAGGCTGTACGAGCCGGTCCGCCTCAAGTGGGACGTGTCGGCCCAGGTGGTGACCATCCTGGAGGAGCATCGTCTGGAGCTCCCCGGCGTGGTCGTGGAGGCCCAGCCGGTGCGCCACTACCCCCGGGGCAAGACCGCCGCCCACGTGCTCGGCTACCTGCGCGAGATAGACGCTGAGTCGCTCAAGGCCATGGCCCCCCAGGGCTACCGGCTGGGTGACATCGTGGGCAAGCTGGGGGTGGAGGCGGTCTACGACAGGCTGCTGAGGGGGGTGGACGGCGGCCGCCAGGTGGAGGTGGACGCCCGCGGCCGGCCGGTGCGGGTCCTGGGTCAGACGGAGCCGCTCCCCGGGAACCAGATGAGGCTCACCATCGACCTGGGCCTGCAGGAGACGGCGGAGCGGGCGCTGGAGGAGAGCATGGCCCGGCTGCGCAGCCACCCTACCGATCCTCACCCCGCCACCAAGGGCGCCGTCGTCGCCCTCGACGCCCAGACCGGCCGCATCCTGGCCATGGCGTCGCTGCCCGCGTTTGACCCCAACCTGTTCGTGCGCCGGGTGGCGCCGGAGGAGTGGGCGGCGCTCAACGACCCCGTCCAGAACCCCCTGCTCAACCGCGCCGTCCAGGGCACCTACCCTCCGGGTTCGGCGTTCAAGATGGTGACGGCGGTCGCTGCCCTCGAGATGGGGGTCACCGGCCCCCGAGAGCTGTTCGACAGCCACGGCGACATCTATTGGGTGAGCCCCACGGAGTACAAGCGGTGCTGGGGGCTGCAGCACGGCGGCCACGGGGTGCTGGACTTGACCTGGGGCCTGGGGAAGTCCTGCAACATCGTGTTCTACGAGCTGGGGCGGCGGGTAGGGATCGATGGCCTGGCCCAGTACGCCAGGGAGCTGGGCTTCGGCTGGCCCACCGGGCTCACCGACCTTCCCTCGGAGGAGGCGGGCCTGGTGCCGTCGCGGGCCTGGAAGCGGGAGACCCACCCCCAGGACCCGGAGTGGTACCTCTCCGAGACCCTGGACGCCGCCATCGGCCAGGGCTTCCACCAGTACACCCCCTTGCAGATGGCCAACTACGCCGCCATGCTGGGGAACGGCGGAGTGCATTACCGTCCCTTCCTGGTGGACAGCGTGCTCTCCCCCTCCGGCCAGGTGCTGTTTCAGAACCGCCCCCAGGTGCTGGGCCGGGCCCGGATCTCGCCCGAAACCCTCGAGGTGGTGAAGCAGGGCATGCTCAAGACCACCAGCCCAGACGGGACCGCGGGCAGCGTGTTCCTGGGCTTTCCCGTGCCGGTGGCGGGCAAGACCGGGACCGTGGAACGGTCTTCGCCCAGCCAGCATGCCCACGCCTGGTTTGTGGCCTATGCCCCCGCCGACCGGCCCCGGATCGCGCTGGCGGTGCTGGTCGAGGAGGGGGGCAGCGGCTATCTTGCTGCCGCGCCGGTGGCCCGGGAGGTGCTGGAGTATTACTTTAACATTTCCCCCCACTTCCCCACAGCGGAGGGAGGAGTTGTCACTCCACTGCCGAACAGGTAGGTTGGGCCGAGGCGTCGGCCTCGGGGAAAGGCGGGGTTGACTGCATGGGCCAGAGCGTGGTTATCACCTCGGGAAAGGGTGGGGTGGGGAAGACCACGGCCGCGGCCAACCTGGGGGTGGGGCTGGCGGTGCTGGGGCGGCGGGTGGCGCTGGTCGACGCCGACATAGGCCTGCGCAACCTTGATGTGGTCCTGGGCCTGGAGGATCGCATCGTCTACGACCTGGTGGACGTGGCGGACGGGTTCTGTCGGCTGAGGCAGGCCCTGGTCCGGGACCGGCGCTGGCCGGAGCTGTTCCTGCTGCCTGCGGCCCAGACCAAGGACAAGACTGCGGTCACGCCGGACCAGATGCGGGCGCTGTGCGCCGACCTTAAGCGGGAGTTCGACTACGTGCTCGTCGACTCTCCGGCCGGCATCGAGCAGGGGTTCAGGAACGCGGTGGCCGGCGCCGACCGCGCCGTGGTGGTCACCACCCCTGAGGTGACGGCGGTGCGGGACGCCGACCGCATCATCGGGCTCCTGGAGGCCTGCCAGCTCCCCGATCCCTCCCTGATCGTCAACCGGGTCAGGCCGGGCCTGGTCAGGCGCGGGGAGATGATGGACGTGCAGGACGTGGCCGACCTTCTGGCCGTCCCGCTTCTGGGAGTGGTGCCAGAGGACGAGGCGGTCATCACCCTCGCCAACCGCGGGGAGCCGGTGGCCGCGGTGCCGGGGTCGCGGGCGGGGGCGGCGTTTCTGGCCATCGCCCGCCGGCTCGACGGCCAGGAGGGGGAGGGGGCCTCGCAGGGCCTGATGGGACGGCTCAGGCGGCTGGTGGGGTGGGGGCGGTGACGCGCGGCGGCAGGCTGGCGAGCGACCGCTTGAGGTCGATGGTGGTGGGAGACCGGACGGGGATGAATTCCAGGCTGCTCAAGGCGCTCCGGGCCGAGATGCTGGGCGTGGTCTCCCGGTACCTGGAGGTGGATGAGGCGGGGGCCGAGGTGCGGCTTCTGGCGTCCGGCCGTGGCTGCTCCCTGGTGGCGTGCCTTCCGCTGTTCCGGTGCCGGCGCCGCGTCCAGACGGGCCCTGCGGACGGGGTGGGGAGGGTATGATCGACCGTAGGCTGCTGCGCAATCTGGACTTTCCGCTGCCCGTGCTGGTGATCCTGCTCATGGGCCTGGGGCTGCTGCTAATATACAGCGCCACCCACTCCACCATCGCCGACACCGACCCGGCGCAGTACCTTGAGCACCAGGCGGTCTGGGTCGGAGTGGGCCTCTTGGTCATCGTGGCCCTCCTGCTGGTCGACTACGTGCAGCTCAGCCGCTGGTCCACCCTCATTTACGCGGCCAACCTGGTGATGCTTGGTCTGGTGCTGCTGGTGGGACGTACCGCACTCGGGGCGCAGCGCTGGCTCCAGATGGGGCCCATAAGCCTCCAGCCCTCCGAGTTCGCCAAGGTGGGGCTCATCATCACGCTTGCCGCCACCCTGGCCAGGAAGGAGGGCAAGTGGCGGGGGCCGCTGGACTACCTGCCGCCTCTGCTGCACGTGGCCGTCCCCACGGTCCTGGTGGTGATGCAGCCCGACCTGGGCACCTCCCTGGTCTTTCTGGCCATCCTGATGGGGATGCTGCTGGTGGCGGGGGCGCCCCCGCTGCAACTCCTGGGCCTGACGGCGGGAGGCGTGGCGGCGGTGGCCCTGGCGTTGTACCTCCACTTCCAGGTGGGCCTCCCCATCCCCCTCAAGGAGTACCAGCTCCAGAGGCTCATCGTTTTCCTTCACCCCGACGTGGACGCGCTGGGCGCCGGCTATCACCTGCGCCAGTCGCTGATCGCCGTAGGCTCGGGACGGTGGCTGGGCAAGGGGCTGTTTGCCGGGGCCCAGAGCCAGCTCGAGTTCTTACCCCAGCGGCACACCGACTTCGTGTTCTCGGTGGCGGCGGAGGAGCTGGGGTTCCTGGGGGCCTTCATGGTCCTGGTCCTGTACTTCCTGGTGGTATGGCGGGCGGTGCGGATAGGCATGGAGTCGAAGGACCTCTTCGGGTCGCTGATCGCCACCGGCGCAGCCTCCATGCTGGCCTTCCATATCCTGGTTAACGTGGGCATGACCATAGGCATCATGCCCATTACCGGCATTCCCCTTCCCTTCCTCAGCTACGGCGGCAGCGCGCTTCTGACCAACTGCCTCCTGGTAGGGCTGCTGCTCAGCGTGTCGATGCGTCGCCGCCGCATACTGTTCTGAACCCCATCCCGCCGGCGTCCCTTTCCGTGCCTCCGCGGGGTCGGCTTGCTCCCGCTCACGAACATCCCTGCGCCGGCCTTGAGGCGGCCCCCTTCGGCATAAGCCCTCGGCGGCCCCCATAGGTATAGTGTAGCCCTGCCCCTGGGGCGGGGCTTTGTC
The DNA here is from genome assembly GCA_023511555.1 of Acetobacteraceae bacterium. Taxonomy (GTDB): domain Bacteria; phylum Bacillota; class Sulfobacillia; order JAIMBG01; family JAIMBG01; genus JAIMBG01. The sequence continues at coordinate 4,881 of JAIMBG010000141.1, forward strand.
GTGCAGGGGGCGAGGGGCCATGGCGCGGGGGCGTACGGGGGCCGTGGGCAGGTGGCCGCGGGGGCGGGGATCGAGGGCGGGATACCCGGAGCGAGAGGGAGCTCCGGGCATAGGCGCATCCCGGCGCCGTTCCCTGACCCGCCGCCTGCTGAGGCAGACCCTGGCCGCAGGGGTACTGTTCCTGCTGGTGCTGGCCATCCACAGCCTTCCCTTCCCCGCCGCTCGCCGAGCCGAGGATGGGGTGCGCTGGCTGCTCAACCTCCAGGTCGATGTCTCCCCCCTGGTCTCTACCCTGCAGAGGCTGTGGGGCCGCCTGCCGGGCCAGGTTACGGCCCCAGGAACATCCGGCGAGGCCGGCGGCCAGGCACAGGGCGCCGCCTCGCCCGCCCTGGGTTCCCAGCCGCCGGCGGCCGCGGGGCCTGAAGGGGCAGGGGGCGGCCCTCGCCCCGGCACGCTGCAGTGGCCGGTGCCGGGTCCCGTCACGTCGCCGTTCGGGTGGCGCGAACCGGCCGGCGGTGGGGATCAGGAGCTTCATGAGGGGCTGGACCTGGGGGCTGCCCCCGGTTCTGAGGTCTTCGCGGCCGCCGACGGCACAGTGGTCCAGGTGCGCCGGGACTCCACCTACGGGCTGGTGGTAGAGCTGGATCACGGCGGGGGGGTGACCACACTTTACGCCCATAACTCCCAGGTGCTGGCTGCTCTGGGGGAGAGGGTGCGGCGCGGCCAGACGATAGCCCTGGTGGGCCGGACCGGCCGTGCCGAAGGGGATCACCTGCACTTTGAGGTGCGGTCGGGCGGGGTGCCGGTGGACCCGGTGCCCTGGCTCGAGCCCCGGGCCGGGGGGAGCTAGGCCGGCGGTGCGCTCCTGCCTGAGCCTGGCGTTCTTACCGCCCTGAGCTTGCTCTTACCCGACAAAGGTAACCACTTTTCTGTTGTTGTGTGGTATAATTTCGTATATAGAGCATTTCGGTTCCACGCCTTAGGGGGGAGGGCTGATGGAAGGCGGTGGCTGGTTCAAGGTGGCTATTCTTATTGACTATGAGAACATCCACTGGAGTCTAAAGGAGAACTACGGGCTGGTACTGCCGCTGGAGAGGCTGATAGACGCTCTGCGCCAGGTGGGGAGCGGCATCGGGGGGGTGGTCCTCACCCAGGCTTACGCCGACTTCGACAACCGGGAGTTCCAGGGGCTGCAGTCGGAGCTGCAGCGGCGCGGGGTGGAGACGCGGCACGTGTTCTCCAAGAACTACGTCAACGGCACCCGTAAGAACGCAGCCGACGTGGAGATGAGCCTGGATGCCGACACTGCCCACAAGTTCTGGCTGAAGCAGGTCAGCCTGCCGGTGGCCCTGGCCAAGAGGATGATTACCAGCAAGGGTTCCATGGAC
>JAIMBG010000142.1 GCA_023511555.1 Acetobacteraceae bacterium
GGCCTACGCCGCCGATATCACCTACGGCACCAACAACGAGTTCGGTTTCGACTACCTGCGCGACAACATGGTCGTCGACCTCCGCCAGGTGGTCCAGCGGCCGCTCCACTACGCCATCGTCGACGAGGTCGACAACATCCTCATCGATGAGGCGAGCACACCGCTGATCATCTCCGGGCAGGCGGCCGAGGCGACCGACCGCTACTACCAGTTCGCGCAGCTCGTGCGCCAGCTCCGGCCGCATCAGCACTTCGAGGTCGACATCAAGCAGCGCGCGGTGACGCTGACCGAGGAGGGCATCCACCGGGTCGAGCGGCTGCTCGGCATCCCGGCCGGCGAGAGCCTGTACGATGAGCGCTACTTCGAGTTGACCCACTACCTGGAGAACGCACTCAAGGCGGAGGTGATCTTCAAGCGCGACCGCGATTACATGGTCCGCGGCGGCGAGGTCATCATCATAGACGAGTTCACCGGTCGGGCGATGGAGGGGCGGCGCTACTCCGAGGGGCTCCACCAGGCGATCGAGGCCAAGGAGGGGCTCAAAATCCAGGCGGAAAACCAGACGGTGGCCACCATCACCTTTCAGAACTACTTCCGCATGTACAGGAAGCTGGCGGGGATGACGGGCACCGCCGCCACCGAAGAGGACGAGCTGATCCGCATCTACAACCTGGACGTGGTGGTCATCCCCACCCACAAGCCCATGATCCGGCGCGACTACCCCGACGCCGTCTACCGCACCGAGAAGGCCAAGTTCAACGCGGTGGTGAAGGAGATCGAGGAGTGCCACCGCCGGGGCCAGCCGGTGCTGGTGGGCACCACCTCGGTGGAGAAGTCGGAGCTGCTGTCGGGGATGCTCAAGGTGCGCGGCATAGCCCACAACGTGCTCAACGCCAAGCACCATGAGAAGGAGGCCCAGATCGTCGCCCTGGCCGGCCAGCGGGGGGCGGTGACCATCGCCACCAACATGGCCGGCCGCGGCACCGACATCGTCCTGGGCGAGGGCGTGGCGGACCTGGGCGGGCTCCACGTGATAGGCACCGAGCGCCATGAGGCGCGGCGCATCGACAACCAGCTCCGCGGCCGCTCCGGGCGCCAGGGGGACCCGGGCTCGTCGCGGTTCTACCTCTCCCTGGAGGACGACCTCATGCGGCTGTTCGGGGCGGACCTGCTGGCGGGCCTGCTCGACCGCCTGGGGATGGGGGAGGAGGACGTCATCGAGCACCCCCTGGTGAGCCGGGCCATCGAAATGGCCCAGAAGCGGGTGGAGGCGCGCCACTTCGACGCCCGCCGCCATGTGCTGGAGTACGACGACGTGATGAACCGCCAGCGCGAGGTGATCTACCGCCAGCGGCGGCAGGTGCTGGAGGGCGAGAACCTCAAGCCGCACGTGCTCAAGATGGTGGAGGCCCTGGTGGAGCAGGCGGTGGCGGCGTACTCCCACGAGGTCGTGCCGGGGGGCGGCCGCGACCTGGCCGGGCTGATCTCCCACGCCGAGCAGCTCTTCCTGGAGCCGGGTTACCTTAAGGCCGAGGACCTGGAGGGGCTTTCGCCGCGCGACCTGCGCGACACGCTGCTGGAGGCCGCGAAGGAGTGCTACGAGCGCCGCGAGCAGTCCCTGGGGCCGGAGGTCATGAGGGAGCTGGAACGCCGCGCCACGCTGTTCGTGGTGGACGTAGCCTGGATGGACCACCTGGCCGCCATGGACGACCTTAAGGAGGGGATAGGGCTCAGGGCCTACGGCCAGCAGGACCCGCTCCTGGAGTACCGGCGCGAGGCGTTTGAGATGTTTGAGCGCATGGTGGGCAGCATCCAGGAGGGGATCGTGCGCATGGTCTACAGGGCCCAGGTCTCGGCCCGGCCGGCCCCGGCCGACGCGGCCTCACGGGAGGCGCAGCCGGTCGCGGCGGTCGCCCGACGGGCGGCGGTGGCCGGCGGCTCCGCGGCCGGTGCGCCCGCGCCCGCCCGGGCCTCGGGCAGGGTGGGCCGGAACGACCCCTGCCCCTGCGGGAGCGGCAGGAAGTATAAGAAGTGCTGCGGGCAGTGACGCCGCCGGGGGCCCTCGGGTCCTGGGGGGCGTGGGGTTCGGCGGCGCCGGCAAGGAGGGACGGGCATGTTTGACGAGCTCAAGCGCCAGGTAGAGCGCATAAGGGAGCAGCTCCGGCAACTGGGTGATTCCCTTTGACCTGCCGGGGCGGTCCCGCCGGGTAAGGGAGCTGGAGGAGCGCTCGGCCGCCCCCGGGTTCTGGGAGGACCCGGACCGGGCCCGGGCCGCCCTCAAGGAGCTGGGGGCGCTGAGGGCCCCGCTTGAGGCCCACCAGGGCCTGATGCGCCGGCTGGGGGACCTGGAGGAGCTTTTGGCCCTGGCCGAGGACGAGGGGGACCTCAACCTGGCCCGGGAGCTGGAAGCGGAGGCCGCGGCGCTGGCCGAGGAGGCCAGGGGGCTGGAGGCCCGGGTGCTGCTCAACGGCCCGTACGACGGCCGGAGCGCCATCCTGTCGCTGCACCCCGGGGCGGGCGGCACCGAGAGCCAGGACTGGGCCGAGATGCTGCTGCGGATGTACACCCGGTGGGCCGAGCGCCACGGGTTTAAGGTCCAGTGCCTGGACCTGCAGGAGGGCGAAGAGGCGGGGATAAAGAGCGCCAGCACCCTGGTGGAGGGGGAGAACGCGTACGGGCTGCTTAAGGCCGAAAAGGGCGTCCACCGGCTGGTGCGGATCTCGCCGTTCGATGCTTCGGGGCGGCGGCATACCTCGTTCGCTTCCGTGGAGGTGCTCCCTGAGATCGAGGACGACCAGGAGGTGGTGATACCGCCCGAAGACATCAGGGTGGACACCTTCCGGTCCAGCGGGGCGGGGGGGCAGCACGTGAACAAGACGGACTCCGCCGTGCGCATCACCCACCTCCCCACCGGCATCGTGGTGACCTGCCAGAACGAGCGCTCCCAGCACTCCAACCGCGAGACGGCGATGAAGATACTTCGGGCCCGGCTGCTGGAGCGGAAGGAGGAGGAGAGGCTGGCCGAGCTGGCCAGGCTGAGGGGCCAGCCCGTCAAGATCGCCTGGGGCAGCCAGATCCGTTCCTACGTGTTTCAGCCCTACAGCCTGGTGAAGGACCATCGGACGGGGCTGGAGGTGGGCGACGTCCAGTCGGTGATGGACGGGGACATAGACCGGTTCATACTCGCCTACCTGCAGAGGGCGGCGTCGGGCGGCCTGGAGGGGCCGGCTGCCGCCGGGGGACAGGGCCCCCAGGCGGGGCCGCAATTGGGGCGATAAGGGGAGGGGCCTATGCTGCGCGTGGTGCTGGCGGTGGTGATCGTGCTCGCCATCCTGGCGGGGGCCATACAGTGGCTCGTGCCCAGGGTGGTGGAGCGGGGCGTGGAGGCGGCCCTGGCCGATTACGCGGCCGGGGAGGGGGGCGGCCCGGAGGTCCAGTTCCTGAACCGGCCCGCGCTGCGGCTGATCCTGGGACAGGTGGAGCGGGTCACGGTGGAGTCGCGGTCGGTGAAGGCGGCGGGCCTGCTCATCGACCGGATGACGGTGGCGCTCGAAGGCGTGGCCCTAAACCTCCGCCAACTGCTGGCCCACAGGGAGTTCCAGGTGCGGCGCGGCGAGCGCCTGGAGGTGGAGCTGGAAATCGGCGAGGCGGCTCTCAACCGATACCTGTGGGAGGCGGTCAAGGAGCTGAAGGATTCCCGCATGCGGCTGGCGAAGGACCGGGCTACGCTCAACGCCACCCTGGTGCTGCCCGAGGGGACAAGCTTCAAGCTGGGCATACAGGGCCGCTTCGTCCCGGTAGGGCCCGCCCGGGTGGGGCTGGTGGTGGACCAGCTCTCCATCGATGACCAGGTGCTGCCGGCCGGCCTCACCAGCAAGCTGATCCAGGTCCTGGGCGGCCCCGAGGCGTTCATCGACCTCGGGCTCCTGCCGGTGCCCATGACCGTGACGTCGGTGGAGATGGGCGAAGGAAAGCTGCTGATAAGGGGCGAGAGGGTGGGGAGGTAGGCTGAGGGGCCGGCGGCGGGGCCGGGAAGGATGCGGCGGCCGGCGGTGGCGAGGCTGCCGCGGGCGAGGAGGGACGATGTTGCAGTCTTTTGAGGCGCGACGGCCGGGCCGGCTGGCGCTGGCCCTGGCGCTGGCGTTCGTCCTGGGGGCGGCGGCCCTGGGGCTGGGCCAGCGGGCGCTTCAGGCGTACACGCCTGAGCCCGGCTCGGAGCAGGACCCCCTGGTGGCTAGAAGCTACGTGGATCAATGGGTCCAGTTCCAGGTGGTGAGTCTGGGCGCCGGCCAGAGGCTGGAGGCGGCCGCGCCGGGCGTGGAGATCGTGGTGCGGGTGGGCCGGGTCCGGGCCGTGGCCAGCCCCGCCGGGGGCCTGGTGGACGCCACCGACGGCCGCAACCTGGGCCAGGGCGAGACGGTCTCGCCCAACCACCTCATCATCGTGCCCCGCGCCGACGGGCGGGGGGTAGAGGCCGCGGGGGACGTGATCGCCATGGTGAGAGGGCCTCACGTGGTTCGCTAGGCCTTGGGCCTGCGCCGGGCCGGGGAGGGATGGCGCCCCTTGAGGATCCGATGGGTGCTGGCGGCGCTGGCTGTGGCCAGCATCGTCACGTCTTTTTTTGTGGCCGGCCTGAGAGGCCAGGCCGTCGACCCGGGGAACCGCGTCGAGGTGGCGGTGGACCTTCGGGCTGCGGCCGAGGTCTCCCGCGACGCCGGCGTAGACCCTGAGGCGTTTCTGCAGGCGCTGAAGCGGGCCGGCGTCACCACCCTGGGGATCGGCCCGCTGACGGTGGGGGACATGGTCCAGGACGGCCGCGTGGCCGTGCTCGGGCAGCTGGGGACCGCGGAAGCGGGGCTCCTGGGCCTGGGCGGCTCTGGGGAGCCGGCGCCCACCCAGCCACGGCGCGGCCCCTGCTGGCTGCTCACCCCCGACCGCCTGGTGGCGGAATCGGTGTCCTGCAGGCTCAGGATAGCGGGCTACGCCGCCGCGCCGCCGGTGGCGCGGGGCAGCGGCTGGCTGGTCGAGGTGGCGACGGACCGCGAAAGCCTGCTCCGGGCCACCCTGGGGTTCGAGCCGGGGTGGGACGGGCTTCCCGGCCGCCTGGGCCTGGGGGCGATGGCGGTGTTGAGCCGGCCGGCCCGGGTCGTTCCTGGGTCCGTGGAGCACCTCCTGGCCGGGCTTCAGCAGGGCGGCGACGGCCGGCCGGTGCTGCTGGACGCGGGGCCGCGGGACCCGGAAGACGGCCCGCTGCTGGGGGAGGCCTACAGGGAGTGGTTCTACCGGGCCGCCGAGGGGCTGCCCGCCGGCTGGCGCCTGGTGGCGCTGGAGGGAGGGGCCGGGGAGCCCGAGCTGGCCTCGGCCCTGGCGGGCCCGGCGGGGGGCTCGCGGGCCTGGATCCGCGGCCACCTGGTGGAGGTGGAGGACCCCGTCCCCGATCTCATCGACGCCGCGCGGGAGCGCGGGATAAGGCTGTTCTACCTCTACCCCTTCGGCGCATCGGGGGCGGGCTGGGGGCGGCTGGAGCTGTGCCTGGACATGGTGCGGCGCCTGTCCCAGGGCCTTGAGCGGGCGGGCTTCGTCCTGGGCCCGCCGGCCGGGGGGCCGGGGGCGTTTGAGCCGCCCCGGTGGGCGATGGTGCTGGCCGCCCTGGGCGTGGAGGCCGGAGCGGCTCTGCTTCTCCTGGAGCTGGGGGCAGGGCGGGGATTGCTCCTGGCACTGGCCCTGCCCGCGCTGGCGGTGGCCGCGCTGTGCGGCCTGGGCTGGGTTCCGGCCTGGCCCCCGGCGGGCGCGCTCCCGCGGGCCGGCCCCTGGGCCCGGGAGGCAGTGGCGCTTGCGGCGGCCTGCGTCTTCCCCGCCCTGGGGGCCGTCTGGGCCTGGCGGCGCCTGGCGGGGGCGGGGGAAGGGGCGGCGTCCTCGGCGGGCGGCTGCAATGCGGCGGCATCCTTGGATGGCGCGGGGGCTGCCGGGGTGAGGGGTCGAGCCGGTTCCGGGGCCCGGGGTGCCGGGGCTGCGGGCCTCCCGCTGCGCCGGGGCTCCTTCCCCTGGGCCGCGCTGGGCAGGGCGGTTCTGGGGCTGGCCCTGGCCTCGGCGGTCTCGCTGGCCGGGGGCCTGCTGGTCACCGCGCTCCTGGGCGACACTTCCTACGCCGCGGGGCTGAGGGGCTTCAGGGGGGTCAAGGCCGCCTACCTCCTGCCCCTGCTCCTGGTGGCGCTCTGGGCCTGGCGGAGGCCGGCGCACGGCGCTGGGGCGGGGC
>JAIMBG010000143.1 GCA_023511555.1 Acetobacteraceae bacterium
CGAGCACTAAGCAGGCGTTTTGCCCGCCGAGACCAAAGGAGTGCTTCGTCATTACCTCGAAGTCTGCGTCCCTCGGTGCGCCATGCACGATGTCCAACCCGATCGCGGGATCGGGGGTGCGATAGTTGCGGGTTGGCGGGATGCGCTGCTCTGCAATCGTATAGACCGCAAGGACGGACTCGATTGAACCGGCCGCGCCCATGCAATGTCCCAGCGCTCCTTTGAGCGAGGTGACAGGAATCTTGGCTGCCCGCTCTCCAAACACCGCTTTGATCGCGGCAGCCTCGGCCGGGTCGCCAACCGGAGTTGAGGCGGCGTGTGCCTGGATATGACCAACGCGGTCATGATCAACGCCGCCATCGGCCAGCGCGGCACGAATGGCACGGGCAGCCCCGGCGCCCTCCGCCGACACCAGCGCCCTCGGGCTCGCGGCCCCCCCGAGCGGCACCGCGAGAGACACCTTCCTGGTTGGGCCCCTCCTTCCCGGCACCAGGCCGGCGGGCCGGCCCCGCCTGGCTGACTATACTACACCCTGAATAATGAGATTTGACCTGCCAGCCGCAAGTTCCTGCAAGGGTAGAGAACTCGTGGACAGGCGGGTCTGGCCAGGATACAAAGGGCAGCGTTTAAGGCGGAAGGGCGCGGTGGCTGCTGTGAAGGGCCCCGCGCCCCTTCCTACCCGGGGTTGAGGCTCCCCGGGCGGTAGCCGTCGAGGTCGAGGGCCACAAACCTGAAGCCCAGCGAGCGCAGGCCCTCGGCCACGCCGGCGGCGTGCTCCAGCACCCGGCCTCGCTCCTCCGGCAGAACCTCGATGCGTGCGGTGTCACCGTGGTGGCGCACCCGGACCTGGCTTAACCCCAGGCCGAGCAGCAGGTCCTCGGCCGACTCTACCTGGGCCAGGGCTTCGGCCGTAAGCCGGCGGCCGAAGGGAAAGCGGGTCGCAAGGCAGGCCTGTGGAGGCAGGGCCCAGTGGGGCAGCCCCACAACGCGCGCCAGCTCACGGATGCGGGGCTTCCCCAGCCCCAGCTCCAGGAGGGGGCTGACCACCCCCAGTTCCTGGGCTGCAGTCTGGCCGGGCCGGAAATCCGAGGCATCGCTGGCATTGGCGCCGTCCACCAGGAGGTCAAAACCCCGCTCCCGGGCCACTGCCTGTAGCTGCCCGAACACCTTGAGCTTACACAGATAGCAGCGCTGCACCGGATTGGCTGAGAACTCAGGGTCGTCGAGCACGGCCACCGGGACCAAAAGGTGGGGCACGCCCAGCCAACGGGCCACCGACCGCGCCCTCTCCACCTCCCTCCGGGGGTGGACGGGCGCGTCGGCAGTCAGCGCCAGGACCGCCTCCGGCCCCAGGGCCCTGGCTGCCGCGGCCAGCACCAGGCCGCTGTCCACCCCGCCGGAAAACGCCACCGAAACCCGCTCCAGCCCCCTCAGCCGAGCCTCCAGCCGGCCCAGGTCGGCCGGCGGGGATGCACCCCCAGCCAGGGGCACCAGGAAGACCACCTCCACGCCGTCCCTGAGGGGGGCGTCAAGTCCGCCCAGCCCCGCCGCCCCCCGTCCCCCGATGAGGACGGGCCGGTCGGGCCGCAGCCGCCCCTCCTGTATCAGCTCCTCCCCCACCCGGGGCCCGTAGAGCTCCTCCAAGCGCCGGATGAGGTCCCGGAGCCGGCTGCCCTCGGGCAGCTCCACGGACCCTTCGGGGACGATGCCCTCCAGCACTAGCAGCCTGCGCACCTTTACCTGCAAGGGTTATCCGCCCCTCCTCCGCGGGCTGGCTTTCAAGCCGGCCGGTGCTGCGGAGCCGGCCGGGCCTCGTCCCCAATCTACCACTGCGGCCGGAGAGAGTCAACCCCGGCGGCCCCGCGCTGAAAGGCCAGCCGCCCTTGACGGCTACCTGCGCGGAAGCGGAGGCGAGGTGACGGTGAGGTACACGGTCTCCCCCGGCGCCGCGTTTCGGGTAGAGTGTGGCTCGCCAGGGGGGATGAATATGGCCGTGCCCGGCCTCAGCCTGTACTCCTGCCGGCCGTTGCTCACCACCATCTCCCCCTGGATCACGAAGAACGCGTGCTCCGAGTCGGGATGGGTGTGGGACTCGGCCCCGCCGCCGGGCTTCATCCGTGCCAGGGCCCAGGTGAACCGGGCCGCACCCTGGGCCGCGCCGACAAACTCACTCACGTCCACGTCGAAGTGGAGCGGAGGCGTCCAGGGCCTGACTTCATCCACTTTGACTGCTTTCACCCCGTCTCCCTCCCTGAGCTCACGATCGGCAACCACCGGCAGCCAGAGGCCAGCGGGTGCCCCCGGCGCCCCCGCTAACGCGACGCCCTAGCCCTCACCCGGGCCCGCCCCGCCCCCCTCCAGAGCGCCGCGGGGACAGTACCGGGCACACCAGGGCCCCCCGCGGCCGCTGCACAGGTCGCACTTCATGGCCCGGTTCGTCGCTGGGTCCAGGAAGATGGCGTGGAACGGGCAGCTCTCCAGACATTCGCCGCACCCGGTGCAGGCCTCTTCGTCCAGCTCCACCAGCCCCGAATCCGGAGAGCGGCGGTACAGCCCCTGCGGGCAGGCCTCGATGCACGGCGCCTCGGGGCAGTGCCGGCAAAAGGCCGGAGGCCGGGGCTCCAGAAAGGTCTGAGGCACCCGGATCCTGGCCCGCTTGGGGTTGAACTCGCCCGCCCAGCCCACCGAGCAGGCGGCCTCACAGACCCGGCAGCCGATGCACCGCCCACCGTCAACGGCCAACGATCTGGTCGCCACCGTCCGGACCCCCTTCGTCCTCCAGGCCCAGGCGCTGGAGTGTCTCCGGCCGGGGCCGCCCCTCGCGGTCCCAGCCCCTCAGTGCGTAGTACTCGTCCAGCATCCGGTCCAGCCCCTCCCGCCCGAGGATCTTCCCCGCCGGGGGCCCCTCGGGCAGCGGCTCCTCCAGGGTCCGGGCCGGCAGCGTGTCCTGCTCCCTCCCCAGGCCCAGCGCCAGGTTGACCAGCCGTATACAGGTCTCGACCCGGTCCGCCAGCCGGGAAAAGTCCTCCAGCGTCACCGCCTGGCCCAGCGCCAGCTCCACATATCGGGCGTAGTCCTGGAGCGTTAGGGGAATGAACTTGAACGGGAAGTCGCACACCAGCAGGGAGTGGAGGACGCAGTTCTCGTCGTACATTTCCTTGACCAGCTGAGCCTTGCCCTCCACGGTGAAGGGCGGCACGCCCCCCAGCACCTCCCGGGCCGGCGGCCAGGCCCGGCGGTGGCAGGCGCCCCGCGGGCTCACGGCGTAGGCCAGGGCAGCCCCAAACGCGGCCCGCGGCTCATAGGCAGGGAACTCCAGGCCTTTGGAGTGCATGGCGAACCGGTCCGAGCCCTGCCCGACCACCTGCGCTGCGGCGCGCACCCCCCTGGCGAGTAACCCTCCCAGGCCGCGTCGGAACGCGATGTCCTCGATGAGCCGAAGCGCCCCAGCCTCGTCGCCGAACCGCGGGGCCTCTTGGGCCCACTCTCCCCCCAGCAGACCCCGCTCCGCGCACTCCATGGCGAAGCCTACGACGGCGCCGGTGGAGATCGTGTCCAGCCCCAGCCGGTCGCACAGGTGGTTGGCCCGCATGACGAAAGGCAGGGAGGCTATCCCCAGGTTGGACCCCAGCATGCCCAGAGTCTCGTACTCCGGCCCTTCGACAGCGAGCAGCGGCTCCATCCCGGACCCGGCGAACCGGGTCACCTTGCTGCAGGCTACGCCGCACCCGAAGCAGGACCGGCTGGCCACGGTGCGGCGCTCCACCCCCACGGAGTCGAGCTCCCCCTGTGCCTCGGGGAACACGCCCGAACTGAAGTTGCGCGTGGGCAGCATCCCCGCCCGGTTGGTGATGTCCAGGGTGAGCGGGGTGCCGAACCGGGACCGCGCCTTCCCCAGGGGACTCTCAGCTAACTTGAGGTTGTGCTCGCGGGCCAGCTCCAGGATGCCCCGCGGGTCTTCGGCCGGAACCGGACCCGTCCCTCTCACGGCTATGGCCTTCAGCCGCTTGGCGCCCATGACCGCGCCCGCGCCGCCGCGGCCGGCCTGCCGGCCCTGGTCGCTGTTGATGCCGGCAAATGACACCAGGTTCTCCCCCGCCGGGCCGATGGCGAGTACGCCGCAGCCGGCCGGCTCGCCGGGCCCCAGCCCCCCTGCCACCAGCTCCCGCACCCTGGCGTCAGCCTCAAGCGCATCCAGCCCCCAGAGCTCGGAGGCCGCGTGCAGCTTGACCCCGCCGTCGGCCACCTCCAGCCAGGAGGGGGCCGCCGCCCGCCCCACCACCGCCAGCCCGTCGTAGCCGCACTGCCTCAGCTCCACCGCCAGGGCGCCGCTGGCGTAGGAGTCCAGGAACCCCTCGGTCGCCGGCGACCGGGTGACCACCACGAACTTCGACCCCACCGGCGCCACCGTCCCGGTGAGCGGCCCGGTGAGGAAGAACAGGGGGTTCCGCTCCCCCAGGGGGGCCACGTCCGGCCGGAGGTGCCGTCTGGCCAGGTACGACCCCAAACCCCGGCCTCCCAGGTACAGGCGCCACAGGGCGGGGTCCAGCCCCTCCTCCCAGGATCGCCCCGTAGACAGGTTCACCCACAAGATGCGTGGTCCTGCAGCCGCCACTTTACACCACCTCGATCACCAGATGAGTCGCAGCAGCCCACGGAGCACCCAGGGCACTACCATGGTGCCGGTGTAGAAGCTGCCCACCGGCGAGCCCGGCTCCGGCAGCGCCACCCCCGCCATCCGGGTGGGGGCGTCCTCCAGCATCAGCGCGTGCGCCGGGGCAAGATCGCTGGCGACCCACAGGAACAGGGGAAGCATCATCAGGCCCACCAGCGTGGCCCGCACCAGGTTGCCCCGAGAGGCACCCACCAGGAAGGTCACCATGGACGGCAGGATGGCCAGGTCGGTAAACGGCAGGATGCGGTTCCCCGGCAGCACCACCGCCACCGCCAGGCTAAGCGGGACCATGAGGAGGGCCGTGGTGATCACCGCCGGGTGTGAGATCAGCACCGCCACGTCCAGCCCGATGTTGACCCGGCGGCCGGGAAACCTCCTTCCCACCACCTCCGCCGCCCGCTCACAAACCGGCCTGAGCCCCTCCGCCAGGTGCTCCACCATCCGGGGCAGAAGCACCATGACCGCCCCCACCGTCACCCCCACCGAGACCACGCCCGTCGCGGGGTACCCCGCCAGGGCGGCCAGCCCCGCCCCCAGCGTCCCCCCCACCGCCATGGGCTCCCCCAGGACGCCCAGCCGCCGGCGCACCGAGTCGGAGTCGGCATTGAGCCGCCTGAGCCCTGGGATGCAGTCGATGAGGCGGTTCAGCGCCCAGGCGGGAAGGGCCCAGACCACCGTGCCCACGTGGGGGATGGACACGCCCTTGAGCCCGAAGTAGCGCTCCACCAGGGGCTGAGTCCGGTCGGCCAGGACCAGGGTCAGGCCCTCGCAGGCGAGGACGGCCACCACCGCCGCCACCAGGCTCTTGCCGCAGGCGTGATAGACTATGGCCCCGGTGAACAGGAACTGCCAGTAGTTCCAAATGTCGATGTCCAGCGTCTGAGTGAGCCGGCAGAGGAACAGCGCCAGGTTGAACCCGGCGATTATGAGCAGGAACAGAGGCGTGAGCCGCCAGCAGTAGCTCAGAGCCGCCGAGACCGGCCAGCCCACGTCCGCCACTTCCAGCCCCAGGTGAAACCGCTTCACCATGGCCGCCACCAGGGGGCTCAGGGTCTGGGCCAGAAGCCCCAGCACCAGGAACATCCCCACGAAGCCCACGGCCGTGGCCAGGCCGGAGCGCACGGCGCGGCCGGGGCCGAGGCCAAGGCTCAGGCCCAGCACGGTAACGATCGCGGGGATCAGCACCGCCGGCCCCAAAGCCAGGAAAGCAGAAACGGCCTCCACAGCCCGTCACCACCTCCGCCCCCCTGCTGCCGCCAGGCCGGGGCGCCACTTTGGGGGCGGGCCCGCCGCAGCCCTCAGGCCGGGGCGGGCGAGCGCACCGCGGCCGCCTCCCCCCGCTGCCCGAAGGTCGCCCGGTTGATCAGTTCCTTAGAGAACTGCGAGCGCTCGAACTCGGCCTGTATTGCGCCCTCTCTCAAAACCAGGATGCGATCGCAGACCTCCATGAGCTCCTACACCTCGGAGGAGATGAGGAGGATGGCGGGACCCCGCCGCCGCCCCCTCGAGGACATGGTGAGCGACGAGATAAGGGAGCTCCTGGACCGCATGCGCT
>JAIMBG010000144.1 GCA_023511555.1 Acetobacteraceae bacterium
GGGCTGGACCGCTTCTTCGGCGGAGGGCCGGAGACGCCCGGGGAGCGTCGGCCGGAGGCTCCCGCACCCTCCCCCGGCGTGGCCGGCCCGGAGGCCGGCCGCCGGACCTCGCCGCCCCCGCCAGCCCCGCCGGGCAAGGAATCCGCTGAAAGGGAGTGATCCACCTTGTCGGAGTCGGCCATCACCACCCGCGGGCTGCGCCGCTGGTTCGGACAGGTCAGGGCGGTGGACGGCCTGGACCTTGAGGTGCCGCGGGGGTCGGTGTTCGGGTTCGTGGGCCCCAACGGCGCGGGGAAGACCACCACCATCAAGATGCTGCTCGGCCTGGTCGCCCCTCAGGCGGGCGAGGGCGCCGTCCTGGGCCGCGACATCCGGCGGGAGAGCCTCAGCATCCGGACCCGCGTGGGATACGTGCCCGAAATCGAAGGGCTCTACCGGGGGATGCGGGTCCGGGAGCTCATCGCCTTTACCCGCCGGCTCCGACCCGCGTGGGACGATGCCGCCGTCGACCGGTACCTGGCGATGTTCGGATTGCCGCTTCACCGCAGGGTGGGGCACCTTTCCCGGGGAATGAGGTCTCAGCTCGCCCTCATCCTGGCCCTGGGGGGCCGCCCCGACCTCCTGATCCTCGACGAGCCCACCACGGGGCTCGACCCCATCCGGCGCCAGGAGTTCTTGGGCACGGTGCTGCGGGAGGTCTGCGACCGGGGGCAGACGGTGTTCATGTCATCCCACATCCTGAGCGAGGTGGAGCGGGTAGCCGACCACATCGGCATAATGGTAGAGGGGCGGCTCGCCGCCTCGGGCTCGCTCGACGACATGAAGGCCATGGGCAGGCGGGTGTGGGTCCGGTTCGAGGCCGACCTCCCTTCGGAGGCGCTCCGCCTCCCCGGCGTCCGCCGCGTGGAGCGGGGCCCGGACGGCTACGCCATAACCATACTGGGCAACGCCGAAGAGGCGCTGGCCCGGCTCAGGGCCATCCCCCACTGCGCCCTGGAGGTGGCAGGCATGAGCCTGGACGACATATTCCGAGAGTTCGCGGGGCCGAAAGGCGGCACGGCCGCCGGTGAGGGCGTTGCAGCGGCCGCCGCGCCCGCGGGCGGCGGCGCAGCCCCTGCCGCAGCCGAGGGCTCCGCCGGCCGCGCCGACCGGTACACCGGCCCCAGGGGGGGTGGGCAGCGGTGAGACGGGCGGTCTGGGCCCTGGTGGGAAAGGAGCTCCGCGACCAGTGGTGGAAGCCCGCCTTAGGAACGTTCCTGCTCCTTCTGGTGGCGGCGGTCCTGCCCATAACCTACACCGAGCTCCCGCGAGCCCTGGGCCAGGCCGAGGTGCCCAGGTTCGTGCAGGAGTGGCTGGCCAACCTCCTGGGATCCTACGCCACGTATGCCTGGACCAACTGGTTCGGCAAGAACCTTTACCAGTTACTGACGCTGTTCAGCCTCATCCTGGGCATAGGGGCGATCGCCACCGAGACCTCGCGGGGGACGCTGCACTTTCTGCTTTCCCAGCCGCTGAAGCGGCAGCAGGTGCTGGGGGCCAAGTACGCCGTGGCGGCGGTGCTGCTTTCGGGCATGGCCGTGATCCCCACCCTGGCACTGGCCCCGCTTTCGGCCGCCCTGGGGCATCCCCTCGAGGCCGCGCTGGTGATAAAAGGCCTTCCTGCAGCCATCGCCGGGACCCTCGCCCTCCTCAGCCTGGGGCTGCTGCTCTCGGTGCTGTTCGACGAGGCGCTAAAGGCAGCGGGCGTGGCGGCGGGGGCGGCCTTCGTCCTCGCCCTGCCGGGATGGTTTGAGCGCACCCGCAGCCTCTCGATCTTCTGGGCCATGGCCGGCCACCGCACGTTCCAGACCGGCGCCGTCCCCTGGCCCGCTGTGGCGGCACTCCTGGCCCTGGCGAGCGCGCTCTACCTTGCCGCCGCCTGGGCCCTGGAGAGAAAGCAGCTCTGAAGGAACCCTTCCTCCGGGCAGCCAGGCGCCGGCCACGGTCCACCGGGGCCCCTCGCCACTCGACGCTGAGCCAGGGCGGCGGATCCAGCCTATACTTCCGGCCCCTGCCGCCGCCCCCGCCTGACCCCTGCTGCCCCCTGGGGGACCGGCAGGATATGAAAGCCCCCGCCCCGAATCTCGCTACCTGGGCGGGGGCTTTGGGGTTTTCTGCCCAGCCAGGGGGAGGAAGGTGGAAATGGGCATCCTGGATCTGGACCACGCGAGCCTGCAGCGGTTCGTCGCCGACGCGGCCAGGCGCTGGCTGGCCCACGACGGCCTGTGGTTTCAGGCGGTGGAGCGGGCCTATGGACTGGACGCGGCGGTGGCCCTGGACATCGAGGCCTGGCGGGAGTTTGCCCCCCTGGAGGCCAGAAGGATACTGTCCTTCCTGGGCCTGGCCCCCGGGGGCGGCCTGGACGCCCTGGAGCAGGCTCTCCCGTTCAGGCTCTACGCCCTGATAAACCGCCAGGAGATCCTCCGCCCCTCGCCCGGCGTCCTGGTCTTCCGCATGAACAGCTGCCGGGTGCAGGAGGCCCGCCGCCGCAAGGGCCTGGCCGAGTTCGCCTGCCGGCCGGTGGGGTTGGTGGAGTATGAGGGCTTCGCCCAGGCCATAGACCCCCGCATCCAGGTCCGCTGCCTGGGGTGCCCCCCCGACCCCCATCCGACCGAGTGGTTCTGTGCCTGGGAGTTTACCCTGTCCGGCTGCACGGAGGTGAGAGCGTGAGGGAGCCCGAGATACTCTGGGTCCAGGGCTTCAGAGGCATGGGCCGCCAGCCCCTGGCCAGCGGCGACTGGGTGGGGGTGCCGGTCTTTGTGAAGGCGCGCCCCCACTACAGCTTCAAGGTGTTCTCCTCGCAGACGGGACGGCCCCGCATGGCCCTCGACCTGCCGGCGGGTGGCTACGCTGCGCCGGTGCTGGGCGACCACACCATCTTGCTCCCCAGCGGGTTTACCCGCCTGGTGGGGGCCGACATCGCCACCGGCCGGGTGCGCTGGACCGTGGAGATGCTGGCCAAGATCCGGTCCACCCCGGCTGTGGACGGAGGCAGCCTCTACATAGCCGATGGCCCGGCGCTTCGGGAGATCGGTCTCGGCGGCAGGGAGACGGGGCGGGGCACGGTGGAGGGGGCGGTGCTCTTTGGCCGCCCGGTGGTGGACCCTGGCCGGGCCTACGTTCTGGGGGCGGAGCCCCAGGCGCAGGCGCCGGCCGCAAACTGGCTTTACTGCTTCGACCGCTCGGATCTCAGCCGGGTGCTCTGGCGCGCCCCGGCAGGCCCGGGGGTGGTGGCCACCTGCGACACCGCGGGCCCGGCCGCGGACCCCCACCGGATCTATGTGGGGTGCCTGGACGGCACCGCCCTGGCGGTGGAGAAGGCCTCCGGCCAGGTGGTCTGGTCTTACGCCACCGGACACCCCCTGGCGCGCTCCTGGCCGGCCGTAGGCGAGGGCGCAGTCTACTGGGGCTCGCTGTCCGGGCGGGTGTTCGCCCTGGAGGCTGCCACCGGCGCCCTCCGCTTCGAGCGCGACCTCGACCCCGAGGGCATCTGGGCCCCTCCGGCGCTCTGCGACCGGCTGCTCCTGGTCCACGCCGGAAACCGCCTGTTCGCGCTGGACGCCGCCACGGGGGAGGAGGTCTGGCAGCTCCCCATCGGGCATTCGCCGTACACCGCCCCGGTGGTCGCCGGGCGGGCCGTCTACATCTGCGGGGGCGATCCCCCCGACTGGTGCTACCTCTTCCGGATAGACCCTGACTGCCCGGCGAGGGGCGAGCTGGGGTCGGTCCATCTGGAGCTTCAGGGCGGAGCCGACGCCCGCATGGACATCAGGTTTAGGGCAGTTCTGCCCAGCCGCGAGCCCCCCGGCCGGGTGATCCTGGACATCCGACCCCTGGGGGCGGGCCGCGGCGCCACCCCCGTGGTCCAGGGCGAGGCGTACTCCGTCCGGTCGCTCAGCCGCCCCGCCAAGCGGTTCGGCCGCTATGCCCTGGCGGTCCGCATCCAGTCGGGGAAGCAGAGCCTCACCCGCATGCTGGAGGTGGACCTCCTGGACGACCCCGGACTGCCCCCGCGGCACTGCCTGGAGGTGCCGGTCATCTCCCAGGAGTCCTGGACCACCAGCGGCCCCACGGCGCTCAGCGCGCTGCTGTCGTACCACGGCAAGCCCCGGAGCCCTGCCGAGGTGCAGGCCATGGCCGACCACCTCGACTCCCGGGGCGTCCACCCCCATCACAAGTGGAGGAGCGGCGCCGTGCGAATCGCCCACAGCCGGGGTGCCGCCATCAGCGACATCCTGGGCGGAATCGTGAGCCTGTTCGAGCCCAGGGACGGCAAAAGACCGCGTCCCCGCAAGCAGGGCGGCACCCCCGCCCCCGGCGCCCCCCCGGCCGCGGCCCCGCTGGGGCTCAAGGTGCTGGAGTCGCGGCAGGAGCCCGACCCGGGCGCCGGGCTCCCGGCCTTCCTCTACTACGACCCCTACTTTCCCCGCTTCCTGACGCAGGTCAGGCGCCTGCTGGCGGCGGGGATGCCGCTGCTGGTCAGGCTGCACCCCGGTGCCCGCTATCCCATGCCCCCCGACGCCCTTTCCCGGGTCGACCTGGAGGGCCACGTGGTGCTCATCGTAGGGTTCGACGACGAGGCCCGGAGCTGCCTCGTCATGGACCCCTGGGACCGCGACCGGTGGGGCGGTGCGCGGGGCGGCCTGACGGCGCTGCCCTACGACCTGATGCGGCTCATGCTGGTCGACTACTCCCTGGGCGGCGCCGTGGTGCTGATGCCCTGGAGGATCGAGACCCGGTGGCCCCAGAGCCTCACCCCCGGGGAGTGGGCGGAGGTGACCGCCGCCGTGACCTACGTCCACCCCGAGCCGGTTGCGGCGCCGGAGCACGGCGTAAGGCTGTGCCAAGTGCTGCTGGAGGTCCCCGGGGGCATGGAGGTGGGCAGCCGCAACCCGGCCGAGGTAAGGGGCGGCCTTCCCGTGGGCGAGACCCGCAGGGCGAGCTGGAAGGTGAGGGTCAGCGGCCCGGTGGAGGGAGAGGCGATCGTAACTGCCCGCGGGCTGATCACCCCCCGCGACCCCTACCCGTACTGCGACGTGATCGGCGGGCGGCGGGTGGACAGGGTGGGGGTGGGGAACGGGTCCGCGTCCGGCGCGTTTGGCCCTGCCTGAAGGCGCGCGCGCCGGTCCAGAGCTCGCCGCAGGGCCGGCGCCGTTCTGGGAGTACAAGGGCTCCGCCCAGGCCATCGGCCTCCGGGCAGCCCCCCGGCCGCAGCACGGGTCGGACTTACGGGCCCGTGCCGAAGGCCTTCTCAAGGACCTCAGCCGCGCCCCCCATCAGGGCAGCGGCCAACCACTCGTCGCCCACGATGAGCCACTTACCTCCGACCTTCTTGAGACCGATGGGAATCTCGGTCGTCACCGTCGGCGACTTGGGGTCCTTGAAAGCGCCCTCGAACAGTCGCAGGACCGCAGCGTCCGCCGCGGCGGGCGATTGCCCGCCGGAGGCGCCGGCCAGGGCGGAGAAAAGCCCCTCGGCCGGGAGCCGCACGAGGATGCCGGCCAGGTCGGGCAGGGTCACCCTGACATGTACCGTGGCCTGCGAGCCGTCGATCTCTGTCGAGAGCACCTTATACCTCAGGCGGGAGAAGTAAGCCTTGAGCATCCGGCTGGCGGGATCGTTCTCGGACGGGAACTGCGCCTCGCCGGCGTTCTCGACCAAAGCCGAGGCCGCCGCGTACCTTCCCCGCTGCAACGCTGTAAAAAACGACGTCACCACCAACCTGGGGGAGGAAGCGGGGGAACAGCCGGCCAACACCATGCCCACCACGCACACCACCAGGGCCACAGCCACAGCACGCCACGTCCTGCAGAGCATAGTCAGTCCGCTCCTTAATCTGTAGTCCATCCCGACACCGCTGTAGCAAACGGCACAGGCACCATTCGTCAACCCGCAGCCTGTATGCCACCCAGCCGCCCCGGCCCCGTGCCGCATCGGCCGGGGAGCACCGCTCTGCCACTGGCTGGAACCTTGCCTTCTAGCCCCCCCAGCGGACCCCCTTCCAAGCCAAGGTTCTCCACGGCCCGGCAGGTTACCTTCTGCCACATGTGATCGTTCCGGTGGCAGCGGTGACGGGACTGATGCTGCAACAGCACTTGGTATGGGTGGTGTGCGCCCTGCTGGAG